>NZ_KB892095.1:0-190157 GCF_000373665.1 Streptomyces sp. BoleA5 | reverse complement strand
GTGTTTCGGTGGTCATAGCGTTAGGGAAACGCCCGGTTACATTCCGAACCCGGAAGCTAAGCCTTTCAGCGCCGATGGTACTGCAGGGGGGACCCTGTGGGAGAGTAGGACGCCGCCGAACAATTCTTGTAAAGCCCGTCGCCGGAGCCTCTCAGAGGCCCGGCGGCGGGCTTTTTCATGCCCTGATGTAAGGTCGGGTGGAATCATCGGAGCGTACGTTCAACAGGAGGGGCCCCCGGTGGAGGTCCAGGAGACAAGGGTGCAGACGGATCGCGTCTTCACGATCCCCAACATCCTGAGCATGGCACGGCTGTTGGGCGTGCCCGTGTTCCTGTGGCTCATCCTGTGGCCGGAGTTCGGCGGTCCGAAGGTCGACGGCTGGGCGCTGCTCGTGCTCGCCCTGAGCGGTGTCAGCGACTACCTGGACGGGAAGCTCGCACGCCGCTGGAACCAGATCAGCAGCCTCGGCAGGGTGCTGGACCCGGCCGCGGACCGGCTCTACATCGTCTCCACGATCATCGGCCTGACCTGGCGCGGGATCCTACCGTGGTGGCTGACGGCCATCCTGGTGGCCCGGGACGCCGTCATGGGCGTGATGATCCTGGTCATGCGCCGGCACGGCTGGGGTCCGCCGCAGGTCAACTTCATGGGCAAGGCCGCCACCTTCAATCTGATGTACGCCTTCCCGTTGCTGCTGCTGAGCGACGGCGACGGGTGGCTGAACACGCTCGCTGCTATTTTCGGATGGGCGTTCGCCGGATGGGGTACAACGCTGTATTGGTGGGCAGGGATCCTCTACGTGGTCCAGGTCCGCCGACTCGTCAGGGCGGACGCCACGGCCGATTGAGCCCGCGTACCCGGCAGGAGAACCTCCGGCCGGGTGCCCCGCGAGTGACCGGCGGTCCGGGGGACCGCGACCGTCCGCGCACGAGAAAGCACGGGTGACGTCGGCAAGACAGTCGTCTCTTTGAGGAGGACGCTTCCGACATGAAGGCCGTCGTGATGGCCGGCGGCGAAGGCACGCGCCTTCGCCCGATGACCTCGAGCATGCCCAAGCCGCTGCTGCCGGTCGTGAATCAGCCGATCATGCAGCATGTGCTCAAGCTGCTCAAGCGGCACGGTCTGACCGAGACCGTGGTGACCGTGCAGTTCCTCGCCTCCCTCGTCAAGAACTACTTCGGCGACGGCGAGGAACTCGGCATGGAGCTCACCTACGCGAACGAGGAGAAGCCACTCGGCACCGCCGGCAGCGTCAAGAACGCCGAGGACGCACTGAAGGACGATTCGTTCCTGGTGATCTCGGGTGACGCCCTGACCGATTTCGACCTCACCGAGCTGATCAACTTCCACAAGGAGAAGGGCGCGCTGGTCACGGTCTGCCTGACCCGAGTGCCCAACCCCCTGGAGTTCGGCATCACCATCGTCGACGAGGAGGGCAAGGTCGAGCGCTTCCTCGAGAAGCCGACCTGGGGCCAGGTCTTCTCCGACACGGTGAACACCGGCATCTACGTCATGGAGCCCGAGGTCTTCGACTACGTCGAGCCCGATGTCTCCGTGGACTGGTCCGGTGACGTCTTCCCGCAGCTGATGAAGGAAGGCAAGCCCATCTACGGCTACATCGCCGAGGGCTACTGGGAGGACGTGGGCACCCACGAGAGCTACATCAAGGCGCAGGCGGACGTCCTCGAGGGAAAGGTGGACGTCGATCTCGAGGGCTTCGAGATCTCGCCCGGCGTCTGGGTCGCCGAGGGTGCGGAGGTCCACCCGGACGCGACGCTTCGCGGTCCGCTGTACGTCGGTGACTACGCCAAGGTCGAGGCCGGGGCCGAGCTGCGCGAGCACACGGTGATCGGCTCCAACGTCGTCGTGAAGTCGGGCGCCTTTCTGCACAAGGCCGTGGTCCACGACAACGTCTACATCGGGCCCCAGACCAATCTGCGCGGCTGCGTCATCGGCAAGAACACCGACGTCATGCGCGCGGCGCGGATCGACGACGGCGCGGTCATCGGCGACGAGTGCCTGATCGGCGAGGAGTCGATCATCGCGGGCGACGTCCGGGTGTACCCGTTCAAGACCATCGAGGCCGGCGCCTTCGTGAACACCTCGGTCATCTGGGAGTCCAGGGGCCAGGCGAACCTCTTCGGCGCGCGGGGCGTCTCCGGCATCCTGAACGTGGAGATCACCCCGGAACTGGCCGTGCGACTGGCGGGCGCGTACGCGACGACGCTCAAGAAGGGCGCCACCGTCACCACAGCCCGTGACCACTCCCGTGGTGCGCGTGCGCTCAAGCGGGCGGTGATCTCGGCGCTCCAGGCCAGCGCGATCGACGTGCGCGACCTGGAGAACGTGCCGATGCCCGTGGCGAGGCAGCAGACCGCCCGCGGCAGCGCCGGCGGCATCATGATCCGGACGAGCCCGGGCATCCCCGACTCGGTCGACATCATGTTCTTCGACGAACGCGGCGCCGACCTGTCGGCGGCCGGGCAGCGCAAGCTGGACCGCGTCTTCGCGCGCCAGGAGTACCGCCGGGCGTTCCCCGGTGAGATCGGCGACCTGAACTTCCCGGCGAGCGTCTTCGACTCCTACACCGGCGCGCTGCTGAGGGCCGTGGACACCTCGGGCATCGCCGAGGCGGGGCTCAAGGTCGTGGTCGACGCCGCGAACGGCAGCGCGGGCCTGGTCCTGCCGAGCCTGCTCGGCCGGCTCGGGGTGGACTCGCTGACGATCAACCCCGGCCTCAACGAGGCCAGACCGACCGAGACCGCGGACAGCCGGCGGGCCGGCCTGGTCCGGCTCGGGGAGATCGTGGCCTCCTCGCGGGCCGCCTTCGGTGTGCGCTTCGACCCGGTGGGCGAGCGGCTGTCGCTGGTGGACGAGCGCGGCAAGATCATCGAGGACGACCGGGCCCTGCTGGTCCTGCTCGACCTGGTCGCGGCCGAGCGCCGCAGCGGCCGGGTGGCGCTCCCCGTGACGACGACACGCGTCGCCGAGCAGGTCGCGGCCTACCACGGCACGCAGGTGGAGTGGACGACGACCTCGCCCGACGACCTCACCCGGGTCGGCCGGCAGGACACGACCATCTTCGGCGGTGACGGCAAGGGCGGCCTCATCGTCCCGGAGTTCAGCAGCGTCTTCGACGGCGCGGCGGCCTTCGTCCGGCTGATCGGCCTGGTGGCGCGTACGCAGCTCACCCTGAGCCAGATCGACGCCCGCATCCCCCGCGCCCATGTCCTCAAGCGGGACCTGGCGACGCCGTGGGCGGTCAAGGGCATGGTCATGCGCCGCGTGGTCGAGGAGGCGGGCGACCGCAGCGTCGACACCACCGACGGCGTGCGCGTGGTCGAGGCGGACGGCCGCTGGGTGATGGTGCTGCCCGATCCGGCCGAGGCGGTCACACACCTGTGGGCGGAGGGCCCGGACGACGCCTCCGCGCAGGCACTGCTCGACGAGTGGGCGGGGATCGTGGACAGCGCGGGCCGCTGACCGAGCCCCGGCGACGGCTCACGGGCCCCTCCCGACGCGACGAACGGCGCGTCGGGAGGGGCCCGTTCGAGGTCGGTGGCGGGGACGTGCGACGATGTGCGGCATGCCGCAGCAGCACCCCGATCGGAGCAGCGCCCCTGGGAGGGCCGTGACCCGGCGCCCGGACGCCTCCATGTCGCTGCTGAACAACGTCATGGAGCACAGCCTCGACGACGGGTACGCCGAGGCCGCCGCCCGCCGGGGCGCCACGGGCACGTCGCGTCTGCCCGGGACGCTGCGGGGCCGGCTGGTGCTCGCACTGGGCCTGGTGCTGGCCGCCGTGGTGGTCACCATAGGCGCGGCGCAGACGCAGGTGGCGGCCCCGACGCTGGCCAAGGAGCGGCAGAAGCTCATCGACCGCATCCAGTCCGAGACCCGTACCGCCGACGAGCTGCAGAAGAGCGTGGACGAGCTGCGCGACGACGTGGCGGCCAGGCAACGGCAGGCACTCAACGACCAGGACGGCGAGGCGGAGCGCGTGGCGCTGCTCGCCGGGGCGACGCCGGTCACGGGGCCGGGGATCGAGCTGGAGGTCAACGACGCCAAGGAGGCCTCGTCGGGCGGCGGCAACGATCCGCGTACCACCAGTGACTTCACGGACACCGGCCGCGTACGCGACCGGGACATGCAGCGCGTCGTCAACGGCCTGTGGGCGTCGGGGGCGGAGGCCGTCTCCATCAACGGGCAGAGGCTGACGTCGTTGTCGGCCATCCGCGCCGCGGGTGACGCCATACTGGTCGACAACCGGCCGCTGGTACCGCCCTACACGGTGCTGGCGATCGGGGACCCGCAGAAGCTGAGCACGTCCTTCCTGGACAGTGCGGACGGGCAGTACCTGCACGTCCTGCAGGAGAACTACGGGATCCGTACGCGCATCTCCGAGAAGGAGAAGCTGGAACTGCCCGCGGCTCCGAGCCTGATCATCCGCTCCGCGACCCCGGTCCCGTCGACCGGGCCGTCGTCGAGCGCATCCGGAAATGGGAAGGGTACGAATTGATCGCCGTACTGGGCCTGATCGTTGGAGTGGTGGTGGGCCTGGTGGTCCGCCCCGTGGTGCCGACGGTGGTCGAGCCCTACCTCCCGATCGCCGTGGTCGCCGCGCTCGACGCCGTCTTCGGCGGTCTGCGGGCCATGCTCGACGGGATCTTCGACGACAAGGTCTTCGTGGTCTCCTTCCTCTCCAACGTCGTCGTGGCCGCGCTGATCGTCTTCCTGGGCGACAAGCTGGGGGTGGGTGCGCAGCTCTCCACGGGGGTGGTCGTCGTCCTCGGCATCCGCATCTTCTCCAACGCCGCGGCGATCCGCCGCCATGTCTTCCGGGCGTGACAGCACGATGAGCGACGAGAGCGACCAGACGCCGGAGCGCCCGGAGACGTCACGCCCCGGCACTCCCGGCGAGCCCGCGGAACCGCGCAGGCCGGCGGGGCACGCCGGGCCCGAGCGGCCCGAGCGGCCCGAGCCGTCCTTCCGGCCGGAGCCGTCCTGGCGCCCCGAGCCCCCGGCCCGCCCGGAGCTGCCCGCCGCCGGACCGATGCCGCCCACCGCACCGGCGGACGCGGGGCCTTCGGCGCCGGGCCGGCAGCAGCCGTCGCCGGACGCGGGGGGACCCGTGGGTCCCGCGCCCGGAGTGACCGGCCGGCAACGCCTCAAGTCGGGACTGTGGCCGCCGCGGGTGTCCCGGGCCCAGCTGATCGTCGCGTTGCTGCTGTTCGTGCTGGGCCTCGGCCTGGCCATCCAGGTCCGCTCGACCAGCGACACCAGCGCGCTGCGCGGCGCCCGCCAGGAGGACCTGGTGCGCATCCTGGACGAGCTGGACAACCGCTCGCAGCGACTGGGCGACGAGCGGCGGCGCCTTGAGGAGCAGCGCACGGAGCTGGAGAACAGCTCCGACCAGGCCGAGGAGGCCCGCAGGCAGACCGAGCAGAAGGCCGAGCAGCTCGGGGTGCTGGCCGGCACGGTCGCCGTCGAGGGTCCGGGGATCACGCTGACCGTCAACGACCCCCAGGGCGGGGTCGAGGCCGACATGCTCCTCGACGCGCTCCAGGAGCTGCGCGCCGCGGGAGCGGAGGCGATCCAGATCAACGACGTGCGGGTCGTCGCCGACACGTACTTCACCCAGGGGTCGGGCGGTGTGCAGATCGACGGGCACAAGGTGAGCGCGCCCTACCGCTTCAAGGTCATCGGTAATCCACAAGATCTCGAACCCGCCCTGAACATCCCCGGCGGCGTGGTACAGACTTTGGAGAAGGAGCAGGCCACAGCGGACGTGGCACGATCGGAGAAGATCGTTGTCGACGCCTTGCGGCCGTCGGAGCAGCCTGACTACGCTCAGTCGTCAACCCGGTGATGCGGGGGCGAGTGGGGTATGCGGGGGAGGGCGGGAGAATGCGGGGGGTCGCCGCACCGTTGGGGTGGTGCGTGAGAGAAACTGTGTGTTGGTCGTGACTGAGGGTTCGTCCTGCCCCACGGGCGGGTCTGTGTCGTTCAAGGGGAATCGCCCGTGAAGTTGTTCGGTAAGTGGTTCGGCAAGAGTTCACGTCCGGCTGGTGACAGCCCGACCGCGCGTCACCGCGCGCCGCGGCACGTGCAGGGGGAGGGGCCGGGCGAGGAGCGCCCGCTGTTCCGTGACGAGGCCGCTGCTCCGGGCGGTGACATTTCGGGCGGTCCTGGTGCGGTTTCTGTTGACCCTGCGGCTGCGGGGCGCATAGGTTTCCAGCAACCATCAGCCTCTAGCACGGGTGGAGGGTCCTTGCCGGTCTGTGCGCGGTGCGGGTTCCAGAACGCGGAAGCGAGCCGTTTCTGCTCCAACTGTGGCGCGCCGTTGCGCGCCGGGGTGCCGTCCGAGCGTGCCTCCGAGACCACGTCCACGATCTCCATCTCCGGGATCGAGGCGTACGAGGCCGAGGCGACGGGGCAGACCGTGCTGCCGGCGCTGTCCCCGGAGGCCCAGGCCGCGGTCGACGCGCTGCCCCCGGGCTCCGCGCTGCTGGTGGTGCGCCGTGGCCCCAACTCGGGGAGCCGCTTCCTCCTGGACGGTGAGCTGACCACGGCCGGCCGCCACCCGGAGAGCGACATCTTCCTGGACGACGTCACCGTCTCGCGTCGTCACGTGGAGTTCCGGCGCCAGCAGGACGGTTCCTTCACGGTCTCCGACGTCGGCAGCCTCAACGGCACCTACGTCAACCGGGAGCGGATCGACTCGGTGACCCTGTCCAGTGGCGACGAGGTACAGATCGGCAAGTACCGACTGGTCTTCTACGCGAGCCAGTGGGGCGCCTGACCCCCGCGAGGGAAGGTTCATGCTTCTTACACCGTCGGGCGGTGCCGGCAACGGCACCGCCACCGCGGACGACCGGCTGCTGAGCATCGGAGCGGTGCTCAACGAGTTGCGGGAGGAGTTCCCCGAGGTCACCATCTCCAAGATCCGTTTCCTGGAGGCGGAGGGGCTGGTGGAGCCACAGCGCACTCCGTCGGGGTACCGGAAGTTCACCGTCCGGGACGTGGAGCGGCTCGGGCACGTGCTGCGCATGCAGCGCGACCACTACCTTCCGCTCAAAGTGATCCGCGAGCACGTCGACGCCCTCGACCGCGGCGAGCCGCTGCCGCTGCCCGTCCCGTCCTCCGGGGAGCCCCGGGAACTGGTCGAGGTCGGCGCGATCGAGCGGGAGGCGCCGGCCGCGCTGCGCATCGGCCGGGACGAACTGCTGGCCGCGACGGGTGCCGAACCGGGTGAGCTCGCCCAGTGGGAGGCGTACGGGCTGGTGGAGGCCGGTCCTGACGGCGACTATGACGCCGAAACGGTGAACATCGCCAAGATCGTGGCCGATCTGGGCCGTTTCGGGCTCGAACCGCGTCACCTGCGCGCGATGAAGGCCGCCGCCGAGCGTGAGGCCGGTCTGGTCGAGCAGGTGGTCGCGCCCCTGCGCAGGCACCGCAATCCGCAGACCAGGACGCACGCGGAGGCCACCGCGCGGGAGCTGGCGGCGCTGTCGGTGCGCCTGCACGCGGCGCTGGTGCAGTCCGCGCTCAGGGTGCGGCTCTTCTGAGCCGAGGTGGCCGGGACACGCCCGGTCGGCGGCGGGCCGGGCCCGTCCCGACTACCCAAACCTGCCGGGCACGGCCTAGGGTTGCTGTGTGAACGAGCTCGACGTCGTGGGTGTCCGGGTCGAAATGCCCTCCAACCAGCCGATTGTGCTCCTGCGGGAAGTGGGAGGCGACCGCTACCTGCCCATCTGGATCGGGCCGGGGGAGGCCACCGCCATCGCTTTCGCGCAGCAGGGCATGACGCCCGCGCGGCCGCTGACCCATGATCTGTTCAAGGACGTGCTCGAGGCCGTCGGCCAGACGCTGACAGAGGTCCGGATCACCGACCTCCGCGACGGCGTCTTCTACGCGGAGCTGGTGTTCGCCAGCGGCGTGGAGGTGAGCGCCCGTCCCTCGGATGCCATAGCGCTGGCGCTCCGCACCGGAACCCCCATCTACGGGAGCGACGGTGTGCTGGACGACGCCGGCATCGCCATTCCCGACGAGCAGGAGGACGAGGTCGAGAAGTTCCGCGAGTTCCTCGACCAGATCTCGCCCGAGGACTTCGGCACCAGCAGTCAATGAGGGCCCGCCGAGGCCATTCGTCCAGCCCTACCCTCACCGTGGACACGGAAAACCACCTCTGGGGTTGATATCACTCGGCGTGCCGAGCGTGGCGATCGTTGACGCACCCGGAGTGACTGCCTACCGTCGAGAAGGAAAGTCCCGATGGCACGTGCGCGTGCCCTGAGGGGTGCGAAGGGACGGGAGGTCGGCGTGAGAAGCACCGGCGACGGTACGGCCTTCGGCGGCCCGTATCCGATGCGCGGGGCCTTGGCCCGCAACGCCGCGACGCCCCCCGGAGGGGGTTCGGGCGACACCTCGGGACAGCTGCCGGAGGGGGCCGGCGAACGGGTCGGCTATCGGGGGCCCACCGCCTGCGCGGCGACCGGCATCACCTACCGCCAGCTCGACTACTGGGCGCGTACCGGGCTCGTGGAGCCCAGCATCCGGCCCGCGTACGGCTCGGGGACGCAGCGGCTGTACAGCTTCCGGGACGTCGTGGTCCTCAAGATCGTCAAGCGGCTCCTCGACACGGGCGTCTCCCTGCAGAACATCCGCACCGCCGTGCAGCACCTGCGGTCCAGCGGGCCCGCGGAACTCACCCGTATGACGCTGATGAGCGACGGGGCGACGGTGTACGAGTGCACCTCGCCGGACGAGGTCGTCGACCTGCTCCAGGGCGGTCAGGGGATCTTCGGGATCGCTGTGGGGGTGGTGTGGCGGGACGTCGAGGGCGCCCTGTCGCAGCTGCACTCCGAGCGCGTCGACACCGGGGAGACCCTGGTCGGGCACAACCCGGGCGACGAGCTGGCACGGCGCCGCAACCGCGCGGGCTGACCGGGCCGGACCGGCCGCGCCCCATCCGTCCGCCGTACACACGTACGGCGGATGTCGGACCAATGGTGCACCATCGGTGACTGTGAGAAGCGCGCCGACCATCCTCCACCTCGACATGGACGCGTTCTTCGCCGCCGTCGAGCAGGCCGCGAAGCCGAGTCTGCGGGGCAAGCCGGTCATCGTGGGGGGTGTCGGGCCGCGCGGGGTGGTGGCGACCGCGTCGTACGAGGCCCGGGTGCACGGGGTGCACTCGGCCATGGCCATGGCCCACGCGCGCAGGCTGTGCCCCAACGCCGCCTACCTCGTTCCGCGCTTCGCGGTCTACCGGCAGATCAGCGACACCGTGATGGAGCTGCTGTCGAGGCTTTCGCCGCTGGTCGAGCCGCTCAGCCTGGACGAGGCCTTCGTGGACCTGGAGGCGGGCGGGATCGCGGACGACCCGCGCGCGGTGGGGGAGCGGCTGAGGGCGGACATCAGGGCGGCGACGGGGGTCACCGGTTCCGTGGGGCTCGCGGGCTCCAAGCTGATCGCCAAGATCGCCTCGGAGCAGGCCAAGCCGGACGGCCTGGTGCTCATCGAGCCCGGCACCGAGCGTGAGCTGCTGGCCCCCATGCAGGTGCGCACGCTGCCCGGCGTGGGTCCCGCGACGGCGGAGCACCTGCGGAGAGCGGGCATTCTCATGGTCGGCGAGGTGGTGGAGGCGGGGGAGGCCGAGCTGGTGCGGCTGCTCGGCAAGGCGCACGGCGCCCATGTGTACGGGATGGCCCTGGCTGTCGACGAGCGGCCGGTGGTCGCCGACCGGGAGAGCAAGTCGGTCTCGGTCGAGGACACCTTCGACGTGGACCTCACCGACCGGGTACGGGTCCGGCTGGAGGTGGACCGCCTGGCCGACCGCTGCGTGCGCAGGCTCCGCTCCGCGGGCCGCTCGGGCCGCACGGTGGTGCTGAAGGTGCGGCGCTACGACTTCACGACGCTGACCCGCTCCGAGACGCTGCGCGCCCCGACCGACGACCTGGCGGTCGTCCGGGAGACCGCGGCCCGGCTGCTCGAGGCCGTCGACATCACCGGCGGCGTCCGGCTGCTCGGGGTCGGTGTCGCCGGGCTCGCCGACTTCACGCAGGAGGACCTGTTCGCCCAGGCGGCGGAACGGGAGGAGGAGAGCGCCGCGGAGGAGGATTCCGGTGCGTCGCAGGGGGTGCCGGAGCGGCCCGCGGAGGTACCCCGGGAGCCTGCGCCGCAGGAGCGGCGCTGGGTGCCCGGCCAGGACGTACGGCACAGCGAGTACGGCGCCGGATGGGTGCAGGGCAGCGGCGTCGGCAGGGTCACCGTGCGCTTCGAGGAACCGGGTTCGGCGGCGCCGGGGCGGGTGCGAACCTTCGCGGTGGACGACACGGAGCTGGAGCCGTCCGAGCCGCTCCCGCTGGTGTTATCGGGCATGCCGGCGCTCCCGCGTCAGCTGTCGCCCGCCAGCGTGCCGAAGTCGCGGTCCGGCGGGGGCTCCGGCACCGGGCCGGACAGCGAGGGCCCGCTCATGCCGTAGTGGTGGTAGAGCTGGAGCTCCTGCTCGGGGGAGAGGTGCCGGCCCACGCCGAAGTCCGGGGCGTCCTTGATCAGTGCCTTGTCGAACGGCACGCGCAGCTCCTCCCCGGTGAACTCGCTCGGTTCCAGCGGCACGAACGCGTCACGGCTGAAGAGACCGGTGCGCACCGCAGCCCATTCGGGTTCCCCGGTGGCGTCGTCGAGGTACACCTCGTCGACGGTGCCGATCTTCATCCCGTTGCGGTCGAAGGCCCTGCGTCCGATGAGGCTGCGCGGATCGATACCGGTCTGCACGGTCCCTCCAACTGGTCGCGTTTAATCCTATTTAGGCACGAAAGGTGGCGGCTGTCACATGACTCGTTCCCTGACCGCGCTGGTACGCTGACAGCGGCTGCTGACCCCTTGCGGGAGAGTCCTGACGACGCGGGGAACCGCCCGTCGGGCGCCGAAGGAGCAAACCCTCCCCGGAATCTCTCAGGCATCCGTACCGCATGGGTGAGGTCACTCTGGAAAGCAGGAAAGGGCGGCACAAACTGTGCGCGGCCTGTTCCTCACCGACGGTGAAAGCCGCCCCGGCGCATGTGCGGGACGGTGAAGCTCTCAGGTTCAGATGACAGAGGGGGAGGCCGTGTCGCGCCAGACCAGGAGGCCTCCGCAGATGACCGCCAACCGCATCCCACTCTCCGAGCTGGAGCGCGGCATCCCCTTCGAGCAGCGTCACATCGGGCCCGACGCCGGTGCGCAGGCCAAGATGCTCGCGCAGGTCGGCTACGGCTCGCTGGACGAGCTGACCGCCGCAGCCGTCCCGGACGCGATCAAGAGCGCCGAGGCGCTCGGCCTGTCCGGCGCCCGCACCGAGCCCGAGGTCCTCGCCGAGCTGCGTTCGCTCGCCGACCGCAACCAGGTGCTGCGGCCGATGATCGGCCTCGGATACCACGGCACCTTCACCCCGCCGGTCATCCTGCGCAACGTCATGGAGAACCCCGCCTGGTACACGGCGTACACGCCCTACCAGCCGGAGATCTCCCAGGGCCGCCTGGAGGCCCTGCTGAACTTCCAGACGGTCGTCGCCGACCTCACCGGGCTTCCCACCTCCGGTGCCTCGCTGCTCGACGAGGGCACCGCGGCCGCCGAGGCGATGGCGCTCGCCCGCCGTGTCGGCAAGGTCAAGGACGGCGTCTTCCTGATCGACGCCGACACCTTCCCGCAGACCGTCGCCGTGATCGAGACCCGCGCCGAGCCGACCGGTGTCGAGGTCGTCGTCGCCGACCTCAGCGACGGCATCCCGGCGGAGATCGCCGAGCGGGGCGTCTTCGGCGTGCTGCTGCAGTACCCGGGCGCCTCCGGCGCCGTGCGCGACCTCAAGCCGGTCGTCGAGCAGGCCCACGGAATCGGTGCGATCGTCACCGTCGCCGCCGACCTGCTGGCCCTGACCGTGCTCACCTCCCCGGGCGAGCTCGGCGCCGACATCGCGGTCGGCACCACCCAGCGCTTCGGCGTGCCCATGGGCTTCGGCGGCCCGCACGCCGGCTACATGGCCGTCCGCGACACGTACGCCCGCAGCCTGCCGGGCCGCCTGGTCGGTGTCTCCGTCGACGCCGACGGGGACAGGGCCTACCGTCTGGCGCTGCAGACGCGTGAGCAGCACATCCGCCGCGAGAAGGCCACCAGCAACATCTGCACGGCGCAGGTGCTGCTGGCCGTCATGGCCGGGATGTACGCGGTCTACCACGGCCCCGACGGCCTGGCCCAGATCGCCCGCCGCACCCACCGCTACGCCGCGGTCCTCGCCGCCGGCCTGCGCGCCGGAGGCGTCGAGGTGACCACGGGCGCCTTCTTCGACACCGTCACCGCGCGTGTGCCCGGCCGTGCCGCAGAGGTCGTGGCCGCCGCCCGCGAGGCCGGGGTCAACCTGCGCGAGGTCGACGCCGACCTGGTCGGCATCGCCTGCGACGAGACCACCGGCCGCGCCGATCTCGCCGCGGTCTGGGGCGCCTTCGGCGTGACCGCCGACGTCGAGTCCCTGGACGCGGCCACCGAGGACGCGCTGCCCGCCGGCCTGGCCCGCGCGGTGGACTACCTGACCCACCCGGTCTTCCACCAGCACCGCTCCGAGACCGCGATGCTGCGCTACCTGCGCCGTCTCGCCGACCGCGACTACGCGCTGGACCGCGGCATGATCCCGCTGGGCTCCTGCACCATGAAGCTCAACGCGACCACCGAGATGGAGCCGGTCACCTGGCCCGAGTTCGGCGCGATGCACCCCTTCGCGCCGGCCGACCAGGCCGAGGGGTACCTGACCCTCATCCGTGAGCTGGAGGAGCGCCTCGCCGAGGTCACCGGCTACGACAAGGTCAGCCTCCAGCCGAACGCCGGCTCCCAGGGCGAGCTCGCCGGCCTGCTGGCCGTACGCGCCTACCACCGCGCGAACGGCGACAGCCGGCGCACGGTCTGCCTGATCCCGTCCTCCGCGCACGGCACCAACGCCGCCAGCGCCGTGATGGCCGGTATGAAGGTTGTCGTCGTCAAGACCGCCGGCGACGGCGAGGTCGACGTCGAGGACCTGCGCGCCAAGATCGAGCAGCACCGCGAGGAACTCGCCGTGCTGATGGTCACCTACCCCTCCACGCACGGCGTCTTCGAGGAGCACATCGGCGACATCTGCGCCGCGGTGCACGACGCGGGCGGCCAGGTCTACGTGGACGGCGCGAACCTCAACGCCCTGGTGGGCCTGGCGAAGCCCGGCCACTTCGGCGGCGACGTGTCGCACCTGAACCTGCACAAGACCTTCTGCATCCCGCACGGCGGCGGCGGTCCCGGCGTGGGCCCGGTCGCGGTCCGCGCCCACCTCGCCCCGTACCTGCCCAACCACCCGCTCCAGCCGTCCGCCGGCCCGGAGACGGGCGTCGGCCCGATCTCGGCCGCGCCGTGGGGCTCGGCCGGCATACTCCCGATCTCGTGGGCGTACGTGCGCCTCATGGGCGGCGAGGGCCTCAAGCGCGCCACCCAGGTCGCCGTGCTCAGCGCGAACTACATCGCCAAACGCCTGGAGCCGCACTTCCCGGTGCTCTACACCGGTCCCGGCGGGCTCGTCGCGCACGAGTGCATCATCGACCTGCGCCCGCTGACCAAGGAGACGGGCGTGACGGTCGACGACGTGGCCAAGCGCCTGATCGACTACGGCTTCCACGCGCCGACGATGTCGTTCCCGGTGGCCGGGACGCTGATGATCGAGCCGACGGAGAGCGAGAACCTCGCGGAGCTGGACCGCTTCTGCGACACGATGATCGCGATCCGCGCCGAGGTCGAGCGGGTCGGCTCGGGGGAGTGGCCCAAGGACGACAACCCGCTGCGCAACGCCCCCCACACGGCCGCGGCCCTGGGCGGCGACTGGGGGCACCCGTACTCCCGTGAGGAGGCGGTCTTCCCCGCCGGTGTGTCGGCCGCGGACAAGTACTGGCCGCCGGTCCGCCGCATCGACGGCGCCTTCGGCGACCGCAACCTCGTCTGCTCCTGCCCTCCGCTCGAAGAGTACGACGCGTAAGGGCGGTTGACGCTCAAGGGTCGGCCCCGCTGCAGCAGCGGGGTCGGCCCTGTGTCGTTCCCGGCCCGGTCAGGCCGCCGTGACGATGTGCTCGCTGCCGAGCGGGCGGTGCGGGGCGATGATCTGCCCGTCGGGCAGCAGCTCACCGGTGTCCTCGAAGAGGAGGACGCCGTTGCACAGTAGGCTCCAGCCCTGCTCGGGGTGGCTGGCCGTGATGTGGGCGGCCTCACGGTCGGGGCTGCCGGCGGACGGACACTGCGGCTGGTGCGGGCACATGGACGACGTCTTTCGCTGCGAGTGGTGTGAAGTACGGCTGCCTTGGGTAGGAACCTCAGTCATGCCGCTCCCCCGTTCAGTCGGTCGGTCCCAGTGTTGCTCTACTGAGGGATTTCCGCAGGGATTTCGCGTGAGCTGTCCTCGTTAGTTGGGGACGCATTCACTCTCGCGGGCGGTTGCCCGGACAATGCAACGCCTCCGTGACCGGACGGTCACGGAGGCGTGCGAGGTCGCCCCAGCCGGCAGTCTCAGGCGGTGGTGCCCAGCAGCGGTGGCGGAGCCAGCCGCAGGGTCAGCACCGGCACCAGGTCGGAGAGCCGGTGCATACGGTGCGCGGCGATCCCCGGCGGCGCCGGCGCCAGCGGGATCAGCAGGTCGGCGGGGGCCGGCTGCGCGGTGCCCGCGTCGGCCGCGACGTCCCCGTGCAGCCACAGCGTCAGCATGTAGAGCCCCGGTACCGAGAGCAGGTGCGGCTGGTAAGGGGTGGTGAGCGCGTCGGCCTGGCGCAGCGCGCGCTCGGTGGAGTCGAGGTAGGGGCCCTCGCAGAAGTGCGAGAACGCCCAGCCGTCCGGGGTGTCCACCGTCTCGCCAGCGGCGGCGACCTTCTCGCCGGTGCGGATGTGGAAGCGCCAGCCGGTCAGTCGCGCGCGCGGCAGTCCTCCCGGTTCGGTGATCACGGGGTCGAGGACGTGCAGCGGGAGCGGGTGCTCGGCGACCAGCGGCCCCGTGGCGTTGCGCAGCGAGGGGGTGCGGGCCTCGCGGACTGCGGTCGGGGAGCTCAGGGCGGCGAGAACGCTCCGCAGGGCGGGAGCGGGGGCTGGGGCTACCTGCAGCGGCATGGTGGGCGGCCTCTCATGAGGAGACACGGGGGTGCTCGGCGGGGTGCGGACAGCACTGTCAGCGATGGAGCAGACGACACGGCGGCAGGCCGGGACAGCCCGGATCCGTGAGGCGCGTGGGGGCGGCGACGAACGGAATCAGCGTGGGCATGCGGATCCCTTCCCGTGGCCGGTGCGTCGCGGGCGCGCGGCGGGTCGCGGAGGCTCTGCCTGTGAACGAAAGGATATACGAGGTGTGTTCGCGCAGTGTTTCATCTAGCCGTCAGTGATATTACGGGCAAGGCGGTTCCAGGACACCCTGGGCAGGTAATTGCTCCCCGATTGCACCGTCGCCCACGCCGTGAACTGCGCTTTCCGTGTTACTGCGGATGGCTGAATCTCATCGGTGTTTTTCACGAGAGGGCCGACGTCGGCATGTGAATTCCGTACGTGCCCGTGGAATGTGCCGCGAGACGGTGCTCTTGGCCAGCTTAGCGGCTCCGGACCGGGGCCGGGGGCCTTATCGATCTCAGGGCTGGGCATGATGTGATCACGGCCCACTCGAGGAAGGACCTCCGATGGGGGAAAAGGTCGCGGCCACGGGGTTCGACCTGGCCGACCGCCAGCGGTACCGCAGGAAGCTCAAGCAGTGCCTGCTGGGGCTGGAACGACTGCTGGAGGAGAAGCGGTTCGACCGTCCCCGCAATCTCATGGGGCTGGAGATCGAACTCAATCTCACCGACCGCGACGGGCTGCCGCGCATGATGAACGAGGAGGTCCTCGAGCGCATCGCGAGCCGCGATTTCCAGACCGAGCTCGCGCAGTTCAACATTGAAGTGAACATCGCGCCGCACCGGCTTTCCGGCCGGGTCCTGGACCGTCTCGCCGAAGAGTTGCGCATGGGCCTGGGATATGCCGAGGGAAAGGCCCGCGAGGTCGGCGCGCGCATCGTCATGGTGGGAATCCTGCCCACCCTCGGCGCACAGGACCTGGTGGGTGCCAATCTCTCCCGCGTCGACCGCTACATGCTGCTCAACGACCGCATCCTGGCCGCCCGCGGCGAGGACATCACCCTCGACATCTCGGGGGTGGAGCGGCTGACCTGCGTCTCCGGCTCGATCGCCCCGGAGGCCGCGTGCACCTCGATGCAGATGCACCTCCAGGTCACCCCCGCGCGCTTCGCCGCGGTGTGGAACGCCGCGCAGGTCGTGGCCGGCCCGCAGGTGGCGCTCGGTGCCAACTCCCCGTTCCTGTTCGGCCGTGAGCTGTGGCGGGAGACCCGGCCCACCCTCTTCCAGCAGGCCACCGACACCCGGCCCGAGGAGCACCGGGCCCAGGGCGTGCGCCCGCTGACCTGGTTCGGCGAACGCTGGATCGACTCCGCGTACGACCTCTTCGCGGAGAACGTGCGCTACTTCCCCTCCCTGCTGCCCATCTGCGAGGACGAGGACCCGCTGCACGTCCTCGACGAGGGCGGGGTGCCGCAACTGAAGGAACTCACGCTGCACAACGGCACGATCTACCGCTGGAACCGCCCCGTGTACGCGGTCGTCGACGGCGTGCCGCACCTGAGGGTGGAGAACCGGGTGATGCCGGCCGGGCCCACCGTCGCCGACGTGCTCGCCAACACCGCCTTCTACTACGGGCTCGTCCGCTCCCTCGCCGAGGCGTCGCGCCCCGTGTGGAGCCGGCTGCCGTTCGCGGCGGCCGCCGCGAACTTCGACGCCGCGTGCCGGTACGGCATCGACGCGGTGTTCACCTGGCCCCGGCCGGGGCGCGGCAGCGGTCTCATGGAGATCGGGGCCGTCGAGCTCGTCCTGGACGAACTGCTGCCGATGGCCGCCGCGGGACTGGACGCCTGGGGGATCGACCCGGTGGACCGGGACCACTACCTCGGCATCATCGAGGGCCGCTGCCGCAACCGCATGAACGGCGCCGAGTGGCAGGCCGTCGCCTTCCACCAGGAGCTGGACCGCGGGCTGGACCGCCAGCGGGCGCTGGCCGCGATGACCCTGCGCTACTGCGAGCTGATGCACACCGGCGCCCCCGTGCACGAGTGGCCGCGGGAACGCTGAGCCGCCGCCCGCGCCGTCGCACCGATGAGGCAGGATGGCGCGGGTGGAGGCATCTGAGGACAGGAACGCGGCGGAGCCGGGCGGGGCCGGGGCCGGCACGGTGGAGCGGCTCGCCCCGCGTACGCTGCGCAGCGAGACCCTTCTGGTGCTCGCGCTGTCGCTCGGGGCGAGCGCGCTCTCGGCACTCATCAGCTTCGTCGGGTCGCTGACCAAGCCCGGCGGGCTCAAGGACCAGGCGGCCACCCTCGTCGGCTCGCAGGCGCCGGGCCGTCCGTGGCTGGACCTGTCCTGGCAGTTGTTCGGCGTCGCCACGGCGCTCGTCCCGGTCGCGCTCGTCGCCCATCTGCTGGCCCGCGAGGGAACGGGCATGCCGGTCATCGGTTTCGACCTGCGCCGCCCGCGGACCGACCTGCTGCGCGGCGCCGCCCTGGCCGCGGCCATCGGCGGCACCGGGCTGCTGTTCTATCTGGGCGCGCGCGCCTCCGGGTTCAACCTGACGGTCGTGCCGGAGTCGCTGCCCGACGTCTGGTGGAAGATCCCCGTGCTGATCGCCTCCGCGATCCAGAACGCCGTGCTCGAGGAGGTCGTCGTCGTCGGCTATCTCCTGCGCAGACTGGGCCAGTTGGGCTGGACCCCGGTCGGCGCGCTGGTGGCCAGCAGTGTGCTGCGCGGCTCGTACCACCTCTACCAGGGCATCGGCGGGCTCATCGGGAACATGGCGATGGGCGTCGTCTTCGTGCTGCTCTACCGGCGCTGGGGCCGGGTGGGGCCGCTGGTGGCGGCCCACGGGCTCATCGACATCGTGGCCTTCGTGGGCTACGCCCTGCTCGCCGGGAAGGTCGGCTGGCTGCCGACCGCCTGAGACCGCCCTACGGGTGGGCGTGCAGCTCGCCGTCGATCACGGTGACGGCACGGCCGCTGAGCCGTACGCGGTCGCCGCTCAGCACCGTGCGCACCAGGCCGGAACGCGCCGAGGCCTGCAGCCCGGTGAGTTCGTCGCGGCCCAGACGCCGTGACCAGAACGGCGCCAGCGCGGTGTGGGCGCTGCCGGTGACCGGGTCCTCGTCGATGCCGACGGCGGGGAAGAAGCCGCGTGAGACGAAGTCGTAGCCGGTCGTCGCCGGGGACTCGGCGGCGGCGGTCACGACGAGGCCGCGCCTGGAGGGCAGCGCGGCGACGGCGGCGATGTCGGGCGTGAGCGCCCGTACGGTCCTCTCGTCGACGACCTCCACCATCAGGTCGCCCACGTCGTCGCCGGTCTCGTGCACCGACAGCACGTCGGCGCCGATCGCCGCGGAGATCTCGCCCGTGACGACGACCGAGGTCAGCGGGGCGACCGGGAAGTCCATGGTGATGGTGCCGTCCTCGGCGGCGGTCGTGGTGAGGACGCCGCAGCGGGCGCCGAACCTCACCGGGCCGCGGGCGGCGCCCGTGCTGTGCAGGATGTGCGCGGTGGCGAGCGTCGCGTGCCCGCACATGTTCACCTCGGCCCTGGGGGTGAACCAGCGCAGGGCCCAGTCCGTGTCCTGGGTGCCCGGCGTGGGATGGGCGAACGCGGTCTCGGAGAGGTTGACCTCCGCGGCGACCCGCTGGAGCCAGCCGTCCTCGGGGAAGCTGTCCGCGTCCAGCAGCAGCACGCCAGCGGGGTTGCCGGCGAAGGGGCGGTCGGTGAAGGCGTCGACGATACGGATCCGCATGTCGCGAGCCTACGGAGGCGCCGCGGCGACCGGCCAGGGCCAATCGAGGGGTCGTGGCCCGCGCGGCGGGTGCCGCAGCCGGATCCGTGTCCCAACAGGGCGTGCGTACGGCTGTCTTGAGGCCGTGACCTTGGTGCGCCCCGTGGCAGCCTCTCAGGCGGGCGGCGGGTCGTCGGACATCATCGGGCGCACCAGGGCGGCGTGCGCGGCGAGCACGGCACGGCAGAGCGCGCGTTCCGGATGATCGGCGTCCAACCCCCGGAGGCGCACCGCATGCTCGTCTTCCGGATCGACCGGCTCGGCGAGTTCGGCCGCCACGGCGACGAGGTCGGTGAGGCCGGAGCGCACCGGGACCTCAGGACACACGGCGAGGCGGATGACGAACGGCAGGGCGGCCGGCATCGCGGCGCCCCTCCGGAAGACGCCGTCCAACAGGACGTCGGTGAGCGCCGCACGGCCTCGGGCGCGGCGCGTTCGTCGAACAGCGCGTGGAGGAGGGCAGGCAGCCCCGCGGGGCGGCCGGGGAGGTCGGCCCACGGCACCTCGGTACAGCCGCGCAGCGCGGGGTGCGTCGCACCGTCCCGCCCGGCGTCCGGATGGTCGCGGAGGAACCGGGTCACCATGGCCTCGGCCGCGGTGTCGATCACGCACAGGATGGTCCGTCCTCGGCTCGTGTGATGCAGGATCACCACTGTGCCCTGTCCGGGCCGTTCGACGGCACGGACCGGGGGTGCGATGGCACATCGTGACGCCGGAGGAGGTGGCGGATGGACGGGGCGCCGGAGTCGGAGTACGTCCTGCGGGCCGTGGGGTATGTCGAGTCGCCGTTGCGGAGCCGGGACGAGGCGCCGAAGCAGGGGGACGAAGGGTCCCCGGAGGCGTGGCTGGTCTTCGAGCCCGGCGTCGCTCGGGCGTTGCGCGGGCTGCGGGCCGGTACGGACGTGGTCGTGCTGACCTGGCTGGACCGGGCCCGCAGGGACGTACTGGAGTTGCGGCCGCGTGGAGACCGGGAACGGCCGCTCACCGGGGTGTTCGCCACGCGGTCGCCGGACCGGCCGAACCCGGTCGGGTTGCACCGCGTCCGGGTCGTCGAGGCGGACGGCCTGCGGTTGCGGGTGCGGGACCTGGAGGCGCTGGACGGCACGCCCGTCCTGGACGTGAAGCCGGTGCTCGAACGGCCGGGCGATCGCTGACGGGACGGTGCCCGGTCGCCGGGGGCGGCCGGGCACCATCGCGTCGTCACACCTCAGGACGTGCCTGGCGGCGGGGTGAGCATCGTCCCGAAGACCGTGTCGAAGAAGTCCTCGAAGGCCTCGTCCGACCGGCCGGAACGGGCGGTGATCAGCGTTCCCTCCCAGGCGTTGAGCACGAACCGTGCCGTCCGCCCGGTGTCGAGGTCCGCCCGCAGCTCGCCGGCGCGCTGCGCCTCGGCGAGCGCGCCGGCGATCAGCGAGGCCCACACGCCGAGTGAGGTGCGGACGCCCGCGCGGATCGTCTCGCTGTGGTCGGCGATCTCGGCGCCGAAGTTGCCGAACATGCAGCCCCGGGTGAAGTCCGCGTCCACGGTCTCGTCCCGCAGCATCTCGAAGTGCGCGCGCAGCCGGGCCAGCGGCGGGATTCCCGGTTCCGCCAGCTCGTGCGTCCGCCGGCCCGCGCCGTAGCGGTCGAGCGCGACGAGGGCCAGCGACTCCTTGCTGTCGAAGTGGTTGTAGAACGACCCCTTCGGTACTCCGGCCGCGTCCGTGATGTCCTTCACGCCCGCGGCGTTGTACCCCTTCGCGTGGAACTGCGCGACCGCCGCGTCGACGATCGCCTCGCGCATGCTCTGCCGGGCCATGGCGCCTCCTCCTCCGGACCGCAATATGGCCGGTCGTCTCCTGCCTGTCAAAAATACACCCGGCAGGGCACGCCCCGCCGGGTCAGGCAGCGGCGTCCAGCACGACCCGGAAGCGGGACTTTCCGGACATCATGCGCGCGTAGGCCTCGGGCGCCTGCGACAGGGGCATCGTCTCGATCATCGGACGGACACCGGAGCGCGAGCTGAACTCGAGGTTGTCCTCGTTCTCGATCGCGGAGCCGGTCAGGCTGCCGCTGATGGTGCGCGAGGCGAGGATCAGGTCGGGCGTGGCCACGGAGAGCGGGTCCATGGAGACGCCGACCACGACCATGTGCCCACGCGGGGCGAGCCCGGGGACCAGCGGCGTCATCGACGTGCCGCTCGACGCCGTGGCGACGATGGCGTCCGCGCCGCCCAGCTTGCGGAGCTCGGCTCCCGGGTCCTGCGCGGCGCTGTCGATGTAGTGGTTCGCGCCGAGTTCGAGGGCGAGCCGCTCCTTCTCGGGGCCGCGGGCGATGGCCGCGACACGGTAGCCGAGCCGGGCGGCGTACTGGAGGCCCAGGTGGCCGAGGCCGCCGATGCCCTGGATCGCCACGAGCCCGCCGGGGCGGACGTCCAGCCGGCTCAGGGCACTGAAGGTCGTGAGGCCGGCGCAGAGCAGCGGGGCGGCGAGGGCGGGGGAGAGCGCGTCCGGCACGCGGACCAGGCCGCTGCTGCGGGCGATCATCATCTCGGCGTAACCGCCGTCGGTGGTGGTGCCGGTCTGGGGCTGGTCGGTGCAGTTGACGAAGTCTCCGCGGCGGCAGGAGGTGCACTCGCCGCAGTGTCCGTTGAGGAAGCCCACGCCGACACGGTCGCCGACCCGCCAGGTGGTCACGCCCTCGCCGACCGCGTCGATGACGCCGACGACCTCGTGGCCGGGGACGATCGGCTGCGACGGGTCGGCCCGCATGCCCTCCACGGCGAGCGCGTCGGAGTGGCAGACGCCGCAGTTCTCCACCCTCAGCCGGACGTGCCCGGCGGGTGGGGCGACGATCTCGCGGGTGACGAGCTCGAAGTTGCGGGCGCCTGTGACCTCGAATGCGCGGTACGTGGACATGGTTCTCCTCGACGGTTCGGCTGGTTGGGGGTGGCCGGGCGGGGCGCCACAGCGGCGGCGCCGGCCGCGGCGCAGGCCGCACGCGTCGCGCCGGAGCGACGGGTGGACCTGCGCCGGGAATCCAATATGACCGGTCGTCTCAAATGCGTCAAGCGCCGCCCGGCGTGCCCGGCCGGGCCTGGGCAAGAGGGCGCCGGCCCGCCCCGACGGTGGTCGGGGCGGGCCGGCGAGGCGCAGTGGGCGGGGCGGTCAGACGACCTGGGCGAAGCAGGCGACGCTCACGGCCGCCGCGAGCACCATCAGGGACGCCGCCAGGAGGGGCTTGGGGACACGCACGGGAAAACCTCCGTCTTCACGGCCGGTGGGACCGGCGCGATTCACAGGCAGTAGCGGACGAGCCACTCGTCGGCGCTGTACACGCGCCGGGCCGGGTCGGGTGCCGTGGCCGGGGTCTCCTGGACCATCTGGTCGGGCCTTATGCGCTCCGGCAGCTTGCCGAACCGGGTCCTGCGCGCCGTCGCGGCGGCATCGGGCGTCTTGTGTTGCGTGGGCGGCATCGCGTCGTCTCCTCCGCGGGCGGGTGTCGTTCCGTCGACGATGTCTCCCCGACTGTCACCTGTCAAGGGAGTGATTCGTCTCATGTGCACTGGGGATGGCTGATGCCCGGAGTAGTGGCGTCACCTGTTTGACAGGTGACGAATGGCTCTGTCACAGTCGTTTCCACATCTGGAGAGGTGGGGGAATCGGGTCGTGCTCGGCCCGGGACGTGCGAGAAAGGCCGCTCGTGACCGAGACGAACCACATCACGGTCGTCACCGCCGCCGGAGAGCGCCGCGACGGCCGGGCGACCGGCCGCGCGCTCCCCGGACGTGGTGAAGACCACGGCCACCCGGCGCGAGGTGCGGGCGCAGGGCACGGCCGCGCACCGATCCGCCCCCGCTCCATGGTGCTCGCCGTCCCGGTGACCGCCGGGGCCACCGCCGTCTGAGGCCGTGCCCGCCGCCGCCCGTGGAGGCGGCACCGTCAGTCCGCGTCGTGCCGGGGATCAGGCTCCCGGCGCCCGCCGTTCCCCCCGGGGCCGTTCGTGAGAGCCCCGTCCGGAGGTCGTCTTGCTCACCCTGCTGCTCATCGGGCTGGTCGGTGGATTCGTCACCGCCGTCTCCCCGTGCGTGCTTCCCGTCCTGCCCCTGGTCTTCCTCTCGGGCGGGGTCCCCGCGTCCCGGCAGGGGGCGGAACCGGCGCGCAGGAGCCGGCCGTACGCGGTGATGGCCGGACTGGTCGTCAGCTTCAGCCTCATCACGCTGTTCGGCACCCTTGTGCTCGGCGCCCTGCCGGTGCCGCCGGACATCCTGCGGTGGGTGGGACTCGGCGTGCTGCTCCTGCTGGGCGTGGCCATGATGTTCCCGGCCGTGCAGGACCTGCTGGAGCGCCCGTTCGCCCGGCTCGGGCAGCGGCGCGTCGGGGGCGGCCGGGGCGGGTTCCTGCTGGGACTCGTCCTCGGGACGGTGTACGTGCCCTGCGCCGGTCCTGTGCTCGCCGCGATCGCCGTCGCCGGCGCCACCCACCGGATCGGCCCGGGGACGGTCGTGCTCGCCGTCGCCTTCGCGGTCGGCACCGCGATTCCGCTGCTCTTCTTCGCGCTGGCCGGCCGGAGGGTGGGCGAGCGGGTGCGCGCGTTCCGCGAGCGGCAGCGCGGGGTGCGGTTCGCCGCGGGACTGACCTTCGTCGTCCTCGCCTTCGGCCTCACCTTCAACCTCACCGACGTCGTGCAGCGAGCCGTCCCCGACTACACCTCCCGTGTCAACGACGCGATCGCCGGCCCCGGTCTCCCCGGCGGGCACGGCGCCTCCGGCTCGCGGGAGTTGCGCTCCTGCGCGGAGGAGACCGAGGCCGTCCTCCTGGACTGCGGCGCGGCGCCGGAGATCTCGGGGATCCAGCAGTGGCTGAACACGCCGGGGGACGCGCCGCTGACGAAGAGGTCACTGGCCGGCAAGGTCGTCCTCGTCGACTTCTGGGCCTACTCCTGCATCAACTGCCAGCGCGCCATCGAGCACGTCGGCGCCTGGTACGAGAACTACCGGTCCGACGGCCTCGTCGTCATCGGTGTGCACACCCCCGAGTACGCCTTCGAGCGCGTCCCCGGGAACGTCGCGGCGGGCGCCCGGCGGCTCGGCGTCGACTACCCGGTGGCGCTGGACAACGACTACGCGACCTGGGACAACTTCGGCAACCAGGCCTGGCCCACCCAGTACCTGATCGACGCCCGCGGCACGGTCCGGCACGTCGCCGTCGGCGAGGGCGGCTACGGCGGCACCGAGTCCCTGATCCGGCGACTGCTGACCGACGCCCGCCCCGGCGCCGCACTGCCGCCGCCCACGGACGTCCCCGACGACACCCCGACCGACCAGCGGCAGACCCCGGAGATCCCGCTGGGGGCGGGCCGCAGTGCCGCCGTGGTGAACGGACCCGTGACCACCGGCACCGGTGAGTTCGCCCGCCCGGAGGAACTACTTCCCGGCCAGGCCGCCCTGACCGGGACCTGGCAGGCCGGCGCGGAAGCGGTCACCAGCGGGCGGAACGCCGGGATCACGCTGGACTTCTTCGCCCGCGACGTCTACCTCGACGTCGGTGGCACCGGAACGGTCACCGCGACCCTGGACGGGCGGACCACCACCCTCCCCGTCTCCGGCGCCCCCGGCATCCACCGTGTGGTGAGCGGCGGTTCGTCCCGCCAGGGCGTCCTGACGCTGAAGCTCTCGCCAGGGCTCAGCGCCTACTCCTTCACCTTCGGCTGACCGCACGGCCGCCGGCCTGCCGTACCGCCACCGCCCCCGTCCGTGACACGGCCGGGGGCGGTGGCACGCCGCCGGCGGACGGCCGGTGCGGCCCCGCGCGAGAGTGTTCGTGCGCGGCGCGCACACAGCGGAACGGGGCGGAGGGGGAGCACGGCACCGTCGTTGGTGCCGTGCTCCCCCTCCGCCCCGATCCGGTGCCGGCACCGATGCCCGGGTCGTTGGCGGCCCGGCTCAGAAGGAGTCGACGTCGACGACGGCCGCCGCGAACGCCTCCGGTGCCTCCTGGGGCACGTTGTGGCCGATGCCCTTCAGCGTCCGGTGGGCGTACCGGCCCGAGAACTTGGCGCGGTAGGCGGCCCCTTCCCCGGCCGGGGTGAACGGATCGTCCCCGCCGTCGAGGGTGATGGTGGGCACCGCGATCATCGGGCCCGCGGCGAGCCGCCGCTCCAGGCGGTCGTAGCGCGGATCGCCCTTCGCGAGGCCGAGCCGCCAGCGGTAGTTGTGGAGCACGATGGCGACGTAGTCCGGGTTCTCGAACGACGCCGCGGTGCGGCGGAAGGTGGCGTCGTCGAACTCCCACGTGGGGGAGTTGAACTCCCAGACCAGGCGGGCGAGGTCGTGCCGGTTCTCCTCCAGGCCGAGGCGGCCCCGCTCGGTGGCGAAGTAGTACTGGTACCACCACGCCCACTCCGCCTTCGGCGGCAGCGGCTGCTTGTTCGCGTCCCGGTTGGTGATCAGGTAGCCGGTGACGGAGACCAGGGCCTTGCAGCGCTCCGGCCAGACGGCGGCGACGATGTCGGCGGTCCTCGACCCCCAGTCGTAGCCGGCCAGCACGGCCTTCTCGATCCGCAGGGCGTCCATCAGGGCGATGACATCGAGCGCCACCACCGACTGCTGGGCGTTGCGGAAGGCGCGGGGCGACAGGAAGCGCGTCGTGCCGTGGCCGCGCAGGTGCGGGACGATGACGCGGTAGCCCTCGGCCGCCAGCAGGGGTGCGACGTCGACGTAGCTGTGGATGTCGTACGGCCAGCCGTGCAGGAGTATCACCACGGGGCCGTCGGCGGGGCCGGACTCGGCGTAACCGATGTCGAGGACGCCCGCTTCCACCTGCTTGAGGGCGCCGAGGGAGGTGTACGTACCCCGGACCGGAGCCGTCCCTCGGGCGTCCGGCCCCGGCCCGTGCGCCGTCGCCGCCGAAGCGGGCTGTGACGCGAGGCCCGACAGCCCCGCGAGCGACGCCGCGGCCGCGCCCGCACCGAAGACCTTGCCGAAGCTGCGCCTGTCGATCATTCCCAACCTTCTTTCATGTTCCTGGGGTTCTCCCGCCGGCAACCCTTGCACGCGCATGCGTCACCGGTCAAGGCGGTGACGATTGTGAGGTCGGTCGCCGAGTCGCCCCCGGTCGGCGGAGGGGTGGCCGGCCGGGCGGCGGAAGGGGGTGGCAGGATGACGTCCGGTCGTGTCCCGCGCGTGCCGCCCGTGCGGCCGCCGTCGCGGACCGGCCCCCGCGGGCCCCGCGCGGCAGCGTCGCCGGCGGACGGCCCACCACGCGGCTGCCGCGTCCGCATCGCGGTGGCACGCGTCCTCGTCGCTACCGCTGGAGTTCCGCCATGTCCCACCGCACCGGCCTGATCCTCGACTTCGGCGGTGTCCTCACCACGCCCCTGCTGCCCGCCGTGCTCGCCTTCGAGCGGCGCGAGGGGCTCGCCGAGGGCGCCTGCATCACGGCGCTCTACCTCGACGAGGAGGGCACCCGGCGCACCCACGACCTCGAACGCGGCGTGATCTCCCAGGAGCAGTGGAACACCGCGGCGGCCCGCAGCCTCGATGTCGCGCCGGACAACCTGATGGGCCGGATCTTCGCCGACCTGCGGCCCGAGCGGGCCCTGATCGACGCCGCGGCCGCCGCCCGGCGCGCCGGGGTGCGCGTGGGGATCCTGTCCAACTCCGTCGGCTTCGCGCCGTGGGACCTCTACGAGGGCTACGACCTGGAGGGTTCGTACGACGCGGTGGTCATCTCCGAGCACCACGGGATGCGCAAGCCGGAGCCCGCGATCTTCGAACTGGCGCTGAAGGAGCTCGGTCTGCCCGCCGAGGCCTGCGTGTTCGTGGACGACACCGAGCAGTACCTCGCGCCGGCGGCCGAGTTGGGGCTCGCCGGCGTCCACGCCAAGGACCCCGAGGGGACGATCGCCCAGCTGGAGGTCCTGCTCGGTGTCGCTCTGAGCTGACGGCCCGGAGAGGGCGGGCCGGCGCGTGCGGCCCGCCCGCAGGCGTCCTGGATCAGATCCCGGACGCGAGCCGCCGCAGGATCCGCTCCGCGGGCTCCTCGGTGGCGTGACGGTGGCCGGTGCCGGCCCACAGATGGATCCGCTCCTGGTCGCCCGCGGCGGCGGCCGCCCTGCGCATCGGGCCGGTCAGATGGTGCAGGGCCGGGTAGCCGGCCGGTGCCGCGCCGGTGTGGCGGTCGGTGAACTCGTTGCGCAGCGCCCTCGCCGGGCGTCCCGTGAACGCCCGGGTCACCACTGTCCCGGTGCGTGCGGGGTCGGCCAGCGCCGCCCTGTGCGGAGTGGAGGTGCCGGCCTCGTCGGCGCGCATCAGGACGGTGCCGACCATGACCGCGTCGGCTCCGGCGCGCAGCGCACCGGCCACTGCCGCGGGGGTCGCCAGGCCGCCGGCGGCGACGAGCGGCAGGGGGACGGCCGCGCGCACCTGGCCGAGCAGGTCCTCCAGGGGGACGGCCGCCGGGGTGTGCTGCGGGGTGAGGGTGCCGGAGTGCCCGCCCGCGGCGGACGCCTGGACCGCCAGCGCGTCGGCGCCGGACTCCGCGGCCGCCCGGGCCTCCGCGGCCGAGGTGACGGTCTGGACGACCAGGCTGCCCGCGGCGCGCAGCGCGGAGACGACAGAGGCCTCCGGGATGCCGAAGGTGAAGCTCACCACCGGCACCGGGTCGGAGAGCAGCAGGGCGACCTTGTCCGCCCAGTGGTCGTCGTCCTCGACGGCGTCCGCGGTCGCGGTGTCGATGCCGTGGATCCCGGCGTCGGGCGCGATGGCACGGGCGTAGCGCCGGAAGGCACCGGGGTCGACCGGGACGGGATTGGGCGCGAAGAGGTTGACGCCGAAGGGCACCCCCGCGGACCGGACGGCGGCGATCTGCTCGGCCAGCGCCGCGGTGGTGCGGTACCCGCCGGGCACGAAGCCCAGACCGCCGGCCCGGGCGGCGGCGGTGACCAGTGCGGGCGTGGTGGGACCGCCGGCCATCGGCGCGGCGAGGACCGGGGTGTCCACCCCGAGTGCGAGCAGTGGCGAGACCATGATGTGAGTGTTCCTCCTGCGGGGCGGCGACGCTCGTTCGCGGGGCGAGCAGGGTCGGGCGGTGTCGGCGGGGCCTGTCGCCGGCGCCACCGGACGGCCCTGTTTGCCAGTATACGACCGTCCAACTATTTTTATTTGACCGGTCGACTATCATTGGTCGTCCCCGGTCCGGTCGCCCTCCGCACGCGGGCGGGCGCCGCCCTTCCTACCGTTGAGCACAGAGGAGAACCGACATGAGCCTTGATCCGACGGACACGACGAACGGACCCATGCGCGAGGTGGTGTCCCGCTGGAAGGCCGCCTTCGACGGCCACCGGCCGGACGAGATGGCCGCGTTGTTCACCGCCGACGCCCTGTTCCAGGGCTTCGGGCCCGAGGTCACGGCGGGCCGGGACGCGGTGCGCGCCTACTACGAGGCCGTGGCCGAGGACCGCTGGGCGGACGTGGGGAGGATCCAGGGCTACCGCATCGGCGACGACGTGGCCGGCGGCTTCGCCGACGTCGTCTTCCGGGGCGCGGAGGGCTGGACGGCCCCCGTGCACCTCTCGCTGGTCCTGCGGCGCGAGGGCGACGGCTGGCTGATCCGCGCCTACCACGTCTCCCGGATCGTCACCGACCACTGAGACCGGACGTCACCCGCCGTACGGGCGGGGCCCGTTGCGAGGTTGCGCCTTCCAGCAGGGAGGCAACCGGTCGTGGCGCCGCCCCGGCCCGCGGGCGCAGGGTGGGGGCAGGCGGGACCGGCACCACGTCACCGGCCCGGCCGTGCGCCCCGCAGAACGTTCCGGCCGTTTTCCAGGTTCTAGGAGAGGCAACACCGTGAAGGAGTTCCTGGTCGAGCTGACCACCACCGTTCCCGAGGGCACCGACCCGGCCGAGGTCGACCGGCGTCGCGCGGCCGAGGCCGTCCGGGCCGGGGAACTGGCCGCCGCCGGGCACCTCGTCCGGCTGTGGCGCCCGGTGGGCGAACTGCGCAGCATCGGGCTGTGGCGCGCCGACGACGAGGCCGGGCTGTATGAGAAGGTCCTCGGCACGCTGCCGCTGTGGCCGTGGATGTCCGCGGTCGTCACCGCGCTGCAGTCGCACCCCAACGACCCGGGGAAGGCGCGCGCCGGCGTCTGACCGCGCACACCCCGCCGCACACGGCACCCCCACGGCTCCCCGCCGACCTGACACGGTCCCCGCGGGGGGCCGTCGGCCGTCCCGACCCGGACCCCGCCCATCGAGGAAGATGTCATGAGCGATTCAATCCAGCGCCCGTCCGCCGCACCCGGCGGCCTCCCGGGCTCGCCCTGGGGCCACGTACTGCGGGCCGCGGCCGCGCTGGCGGCGGCGATGGGGGTCGGGCGCTTCGTCTACACCCCGATCCTCCCCCTGATGCACGCTCAGGCGCGACTGACCGCCGGGGCCGGCGCGCACCTGGCCACCGCGAACTACGTCGGCTACCTCGTCGGCGCGCTGGCCGGGACCTTCCTCCCCCGGCTGACGCGCTCCGCCGCCGTCCTGCGTGGTTCGCTGCTGCTGCTCGTCATGAGCCTCGCCGCCATGCCGCTCACCCGTACGACCGCGGTGTGGCTGGTGCTGCGACTGGTCGCGGGCGCGGTGAGCGCGACGGTCTTCGTCATCGCCGTCAGCGCGCTCCTCGGGCGGCTGCGCGAGCACCCCGCGCACCTGCCCGGCTGGGGCTTCGGCGGGATCGGCGCCGGGATCGCCCTGTCCGGCCTGCTCGTCCTCGTGCTGCGCGGTTTCGCGGACTGGCGGGCCGCGTGGTGGGCGTCCGCCGCCCTCGCCGCACTGCTGTCGGTGCCGGCGTGGACGATGCGAACGGAATCCGCGCCGACGACCGCGGCCCCCGCGGCTTCCGCGGCCGCGCCGGCTGCCGGGGGGCGGACGCGTACGGCGCCGCGCACACACCGCTGGTTCGGCGCCCTGTTCGCCTCGTACACGCTGGAAGGCGTCGGCTACATCATCGCCGGCACCTTCCTGGTCGCCGCGATCGACCAGGGCTCACCCGGCCGGCTCGGCACCGGCGCCTGGGTGCTGGCCGGGGTGGCGGCCGTTCCCTCCGCCGCGCTGTGGGCGGGGCTGGGGCGGCGCTGGTCGCGCCCGGACGTACTGCTCGCGGCGCTGGTCGTGCAGGCCGCCGGGATCGCCCTGCCCGCTCTGGTCGAGGGGCCGGCCGCGGCACTGGTCTCGGCGTTCCTCTTCGGCGCCACCTTCATCGGCGTGAGCACGGTCGCCCTGGCGGCCGGGACGCATCTGCGGTTCCCGCGCGCGGTCGCCCTGCTGACCGCCGGGTACTCGGTGGGGCAGATCCTCGGCCCGCTGGCCGTGGAGCCCCTGCTGAGGCACGGCTACCGGCAGGCCCTGGTCCTGGCGGCGCTCGTCGTCCTGGCCGCCGCCGCGGCGGCGTTCGTGCTGCGTGTCGGGTTCCCGCACCGCATGGACCCGGCCGGTGTCCGGGAGGCGGTGCCGGGTGGGGGCACCCCAGCCCGCATACCGGGTCTTTGACATTTCTAGACCGGTCGTCTACTTTTAAGTGACCGGTCGTCTAGTGCCGGATCCCCATGTCACCCCTCGGAGAAGGAACACCATGAGCGTTCAGGGTCAGAAGGTCGCGGTCGTCACAGGTGCCTCGCAGGGCATCGGCGCCGGAGTCGTGGAGGGCTACCGCAAGCTCGGCTACGCCGTCGTCGCCACCTCGCGGAACATCGGCGAGTCGGCGGACCCGGGAGTGGTGACGGTCCGGGGGGACATCGCCGAATGGGAGACGGCGGAGCGTGTGATCGCCACGGCGGTGGAGCGCTTCGGCCGGGTGGACACGCTGGTCAACAACGCCGGCGTCTTCGTCGCCAAGCCGTTCACGGAGTACACCGAGGAGGAGTACCGCAGCGTGCTCGGCATCAACGTGGACGGCTTCTTCCGGATCACGCAGCTCGCGGTGGAGCGCATGCTCCAGCAGGGCGGCGGGCACGTGGTCCAGATCTCCAGCAGCCTCGGTGACCAGGCGGACGCGAAGATCACGTCGGTGCTGGCCTCGCTGACGAAGGGCGGCCTGCAGGCGGCGACCCGTGCGCTGGCGACCGAGTACGCGACCCAGGGGATCCGTGCGAACGCGGTGGCGCTGGGCACCATCAAGACCCCGATGCACCCGGTGGAGACGCACGAGTGGCTGGCCGCGCTGCACCCGGTCGGGCGTATGGGTGAGGTGGGTGACATCGTCGACGCGGTGCTCTACCTGGAGAACGCCCCGTTCGTGACCGGCGTGACCCTTCCCGTGGACGGCGGCCAGACCGCCGGTCGCTGACCGGCCCGGTCGGTCGCCGGCCGAGTGCGCGGCGAAGGCCCCGGACCAAGACGTCCGGGGCCTTCGCCGTGCCGGGGTGCCGTGCGACGTGCCCCGTCAGGTGCCGGGAGTGGCGCTCGGGGGTCCGGAGAGGGCGGACTTGGCGCGCCGGGTCTCCTCGTCGGCGAGGACCTCCGGCCGGTCGTGGAGGAGCGCGTCCATGGTCAGCTCGGCCACCGTCGCGGAGCTGATCTTCGGGGCGTCGGTCCAGGCGCTGAGCTCGGTGTCCACGAAGCTCGCGTGGACGCCCACCACCAGCGTCCCCTGCGGGTGCAGTGCCTGCCGGAGGGCGTCGGTCAGCGACCACTCCGCCGCCTTGGAGGCCGCGTACCCGGGGATCAGGGGCTGGCCGACCCAGGAGGCCAGCGAGAGCATGTTCACCAGCGCCCCGCCCCCGTTCGCGGCGAGGACCGGGGCGAAGGCACGGGAAACGGCCCAGGTGCCGAAGAAGTTGACCTCCATCGCCTGGCGCGCGCCGTCGAAGGGGCCGTCCAGCAGGTGGGTGCCGGCGCCGCCCGTGCCCGCGTTGTTGATCACGATGCTGGCGTCGGCGGCCGCGGCGGCCGCCGCGGCGATCTCCTCGGGCTTGGTGACGTCCAGGCGCAGGGGGACGAGGCAGTCGTCCACCAGGCTCTGGTCGACGAGGCTCTCCGGATCCCGGACGCCGGCGTAGACCCTGGACGCGCCGTGGGTGATGAGCGCGCGCGCGAAGGCGCGGCCGATGCCGCGATTCGCGCCCGTCACCAGGGCGACCGACCCCTCGATGTGCATCGTGCCTCCTTGCTGCGGGCGTGTGCTGCCCGGACGGCGCCGTGCGGTCGCCGGCGGCCCGGGCGGTGCGGCAGCCCTCGGGGCAGGCGCGGACCGGCCTGCGGGGCCAGGCTAACAGCTGACTTTAAGTGTGAAAGTCAGATGGTCCGGCCGGTGGGCCACGTGTCCTCGGCCCACTCGGCGAGCCTCCGCAGGGCCCGCTCGGAGGCGGTCGCCGACTCCGCGGTGTAGACGCCGAGGATCTGGTCCGGGTCGCCGGCGACGGCCAGCGCCTCGTACTGCAGGGTGAGTTCACCGACCACCGGATGGCGGAAGTGCTTGACCCCGTATGTGCGGCGCCTGATGTCGTGGTCGTCCCACCACGCCCGGAAGTCGGCGTCGCGGGCGGACAGCTCGCCGACGAGTTCGCCGAGCCGGGAGTCGTGGGGGTGCTTGCCGGCGTAGAGGCGGAGCGCGGCGACGGAGGTACGCGCCACGCCCTCCCAGTCGTCGTAGAGGGTGCGTGCGGCCTCGTCCAGGAAGATGAAGCGGGCCATGTTCCGCTCCCGCTGGGGGAGCGCGTCGAAGTCGGTGTAGAGCGCGCGGGCGAGCCGGTTGGCCGCCAGGACGTCGGTGCGGCGCCCCACGACCACCGCGGGGACGTCGGTCATCGTCTCCAGGAGGCGGTGCACGGCGGGACGCACCCGCTGCGGCGCCGGCGGACGGGCCGCCGGGCGTTCGGGCCTGGCCAGGGCGAACAGATGGTCCCGTTCGTCGTCGGTCAGGCGCAGGGCGCGGGCGAGGGCCGCGAGGACGGTCCCGGAGGCGTTGACCTGGTGCCCGCGCTCCAGTCGCACGTAGTAGTCGACGCTGACGCCGGCGAGCCGGGCGATCTCCTCACGGCGCAGGCCGGGCACCCGGCGGGCGGTCGGCTCGGGGGCCAGGCCGGCCCGCTCCGGGGAGATCCTCGCGCGGCGTGAGCGCAGGAAGTCCCCCAGAGCGGTGTTCCGGGTGCCGGCCCCGGTCGTGTGCGCGTCCATCTCCTTCACGCTACGACGGCCGCCACGGAGGAACGCGCCGCAGACGGGTACTGCCGGACCCCCCCCGGGCCCGGGCCCGGGGGGCCGGATCCTCAGGACCGGGCCGCGGCGTGGTTCTCCCAGGCCTGCTCCAGCGCGCGGGTCAGCATCTGCGCGGACTGCAGCCCGGTCACGCCGTACTTCCGGTCCAGCACGAAGAACGGGACCCCGCCGGCGCCGAGCTCCGCGGCCAGCCGCTCGTCGGCGCGGACCTCGCCGGCGTAGGCGTCGGGGTCCGCGAGGACGGCGTCCGCCTCCGCCCGGTCGAGTCCCGCCTCGACCGCGAGGTCCAGCTGGGTCTCCCGGTCGTAGACGGAGCGCTCCTCCGCGAAGTTCACCCGGAAGGCGATGTCGAGGAACTCCTGCTGGACGCCCCGCTCCTTGGCCAGGTGCGCCAGACGGTGGACGTCGAAGGTGTTGCCGTACACCCGGCCGCCGACCCGGAAGCCCAGGCCCTCGGCGCCGGCCTCGGCGGCGGCGTGCTCCTCCCGGGCGACCTGCTGCTCGCGGGTGCGTCCGTACTGCGCGGCCACGGCGTCGATGATGGGTGTCGAGCCGTTCCGGGCGTCCGGGTTGAGCTCGAACGAGCGGTGCACCACCTCGACGCTCTCCCGGTGCCCGAAGCCGGCGAGGGCCCGCTCGAAGCGTGCCCGGCCGACGTAGCACCAGGGGCAGGCGATGTCGGTCCAGATCTCGACGCGCATGTTTGAGGATCTTCCTGTTCGTGGGTTCGATGGGGGTACGGGGGCGGCGCCGCGCGGCCCCCGGTGACGGGGGGTGGGGCCGCGCGGCGCCGCTGCCGGACGGGTCAGGCGGCCTTGAGCTGCGCGGCGACCCGGACGACCCGCTCGGCCTGGACGCGGGCCGCGGTGCGGGTGACCTCGTCCACGGGGTTGTTGCCCTGGCCGTCCACGTGGGAGGTGCCGTAGGGGTTGCCGTCGATGAACTTGGACGGCTGGGTGAAGCCCGGGGTGACCGTGATCCCGCCGAAGTGGTGGATCGAGGTGTAGAGGGACAGCAGCGTGGCCTCCTGGCCCGCGTGCGAGGTGGCGCTGGAGACGAAGCCGCTGAAGACCTTGTCGATCAGCTTGCCCTCGGCCCACAGCCCGCCCAGCGTGTCGATGAACTGCTTCAGCTGCGCCGAGACGTTGCCGAAGCGGGTGGGGGTGCCGAGGATGACGGCGTCGGCCCACTCGATGTCCTCGGGCGTGGCGTGCGGGACGTGCGCGTTGGCCGCGTGGTGGGCGGCCCAGGCCGGATTGGTGTCGATGGCGGCCTGCGGGGCGAGCTCGGCCGTCTTGACCAGGCGGACCTCGGCGCCGGCCTTGACGGCGGCGTCGTGCAGTTCCTTGGCGATCTCGGAGATGGTGCCGGTCGACGAGTAGTAGACGATGGCGAGCTTGACGGGGGTGGCCACAGGAGGCGCTCCGTTCCTTGTGTTTCTTTGCGAGGGGGGGTGTGCCGACCGAACTAACTGACCGGTCGCCTATTTGAAGCTAGACGACCGGTCGACAACTGTCAAAGGCGTGCGTCCCGACCGGAAGGGCGATCAACGGGTCTCATTGACCGGTCAAGGAGCTAAAGTGGGGTGATGGCCTCCACGAAGCAGCAGTCGCAGCCTCTCAGCGCGAGCGAGGAAGCGTTCGTGCGTGCGCTGAGCCGGGTGCTCCTGGAACTCCCCCGAGCCGTCGACGCCGACATGATCGAGGGGGCCGGGCTGCCGCTCTCCGAGTACACGCCGCTGATGTACCTGTCGGAGACCCCCGGTCGCGGGATGCGGATGAGCGAACTCGCCGCCGTCTGCAGCCTCTCCCTCAGCGGCATGACCCGAGTCGTCATCCGGCTGGAGAAGCACGGCTGGGTGGAACGGGTCAAGTGCGCCGAGGACGGCCGCGGTTGGAACGCCGTGCTGACCGACGCCGGGCTCGAGCGCCTGGAGCAGGCGTGGCCGACGCACCTCGCCAGCGTGCGGCGCCACCTCGTCGACCACTTCGGCGACCAGGACCTCGCCGGGCTGACCCTGGCGCTGCAGCGCGTGGCGAGCGACCAGGGCGACCACGCCTGATCCCGGCCGCCGCGGGCCGGGGTGGCCGCCGTCCCCCCTCGACCCCGCGACGCCCGCCGGGCCCGGCCCGGGAGGTACTGCCGGACCCCCCGTCGCACAGGGCTCGCTGCGACCCGTCCGGCCTGTGCCGATCGGTGTTTGCCTGGAGAGCGGACACCCGTCCCCCGCTCCGCGGGACGGGGCGCACAGGAAGGCGGACAGCATGACCGAGCAGGCACTTGTCACCACCCCGTTCGGAGCGCGGACCACCGCGGCGGAGGTCGTCGCCGGCGTGGACCTCACCGGGCGGCGGGCCGTCGTCACCGGCGGCTCCTCCGGCATCGGCGTGGAGACGGCACGCGCCCTCGCCGCCGCGGGCGCCGAGGTCACCCTCGCCGTGCGCGACACCGCCGCCGGGGCGCGGACCGCCGAGGCCATCACCGGCACCACCGGCAACGAGCGGGTCCTGACGGCACCCCTCGACCTGTCCGACCGGGCGTCCGTCGCCGCCTTCGTGGCCGCGTGGCAAGGGCCGCTGCACATCCTCGTCGACAACGCGGGCGTCATGGCGTCCCCCGAGACCCGCACCCCCGAGGGGTGGGAGCTGCAGTTCGCCACCAACCACCTCGGCCACTTCGCGCTGACCACCGGCCTGCGCCCCGCGCTCGGGGCCGCCGGTGACGCGCGCGTGGTCGTGGTCAGCTCGGTCGGTCACGTCAACGGCGACGTCCTCTTCGACGACGTCAACTTCGAGTCCCGGCCGTACGACGCCTGGGCCGCCTACAGCCAGTCCAAGACCGCCAACGTGCTGTTCGCGGTGGAGGCCGCGGCGCGCTGGGCGCGCGACGGCATCAGCGTCAACGCCCTCAACCCCGGCCGGATCGCCGAGACCAACCTCGCCCGGCACATCGCGTCGGCGCTCGACGCACCCGCGTCCTTCGAGCCGGGCAGGAGCGACGGGGTGTCGGTGAAGAACGTCGAACAGGGTGCCGCCACGTCGGTGCTGCTCGCGGCGTCCCCCCTGGTCGCCGGGGTCACCGGCCGGTACTTCGAGGACTGCGCCGAGGCCGCCCCCTACCGGCCGGGGCTGCGCCGCGGGGTGGCCGCCCACGCCCTGGACCCGCGGAGCGCGGCACGCCTGTGGCGGCTCTCACTCGACATGCTCGCCGCCGCGCCCGCGACCACCTCCTGACCGGAGCCGTCGGGTCGCCGCCGTGCGGCCGCTGTCCGCGAAAAAGGGGGTGCCGAGGCAGGGCGTACGTCTTGCCCTCTTGTTCGTCACCTGTCAAAATGGTGACATGATGCATGTGTTCAAGTGCGGTCTGCCCGTGCTGGACTTCGTCGGAACCCTGAGGCGCCGCCGCAACCCGGACCCCCAGGAGATGCTCACCACACCGGAGAGCCTCGACGCCTGGTTCCGCGAGTCGGGGCTCGTCGACGGGGACGTGCTCTCGCAGCCGTCCGACGTGGAGCGGGCGGTCTCCCTCCGTGAGGCGGTCTTCTCGCTCGTCAGGTCCGCCCTGAACAAGGAGGGTTACGACGCCGACGCGCTCGCGCTCCTCAACGCGACGGCACGCGGGCCCTCCGCCGTCCCCCAGCTCACCAGGGAGGGGCGCAGGGTCGAGGCGACGCCGCAGCAGGCGCTGTCCTCGCTGGCCCGCGAGGCCGTACGGCTCCTGAGCGGCCCGGACGCGGAGCTGGTCAAGGAGTGCAGCAGGCCGGAGTGCACGCAGATCTACCTCGACCGCTCGCACGGCAGCCGCCGCGAGTGGTGCGCCATGGATCCCTGCGGCAACCGCGTGAAGGCGGCGGCTTACCGCGCACGGAAGAAGGCGGCCGCACCTCCCCTGGCCGCGTCCTCCGCGCGGGGCGGGTAGCCGTCCGACGCGCCCGGGTGGCCGGGCCCCGTGCTGCGGGGCCCGGCCCCCCGGGCGTACGTGTGTGCCGCGGGACGCGGATCAGGGCTCCCGTACGTCCTTCGTCGCCGCGCGGTCCTCCGTCAGCCAGTGGGTGTGCCACCGCCTGGCCCAGCCCAGGGACACGTACCCCGTGCGCATCCCGAGGCGGGCCTCGGGGTCCTGGAACGCCTTGCGCATGTGCCCGATCACCACCAGGGCGATCGCCCAGGCCAGGACGTCGTGCACGAAGATGGCGCTGGTGCGGGAGACCGCCGGCAGCAGACCGGTGAACCACATCAGCAGCCCGGTGGCCGTCATGACCAGCACGGCCCCGGCGAGCCAGCCCGCGTAGAGCTTCTGACCGGCGTTGAACTTGCCGGCGGGACGCAGGTCCGGCGCGGTCAGGCGCTTGCGCGCGGCCCGCAGCCAGCGCCTGTCGTACGCCGCGAACCGGTTCAGCCTGCGCAGGTCGGCGCGGAAGGCCGGCGAGACGAGCCCCAGCAGGAGGGGCAGCGGCAGCAGGATCCCCGACCACTCGTGGACCGTCGCGACCAGATGGCGCCGTCCGACCAGCTGGGCCAGCGGCCCCAGGTAGAGGCAGGCCGCGGTCGTCAGGCACAGCAGCATCAGCAGGCCGGTGCCGCGGTGCACCCAGCGTTCGGCCCGGGTGAACCGCAGCACGCGCGCGGGGCGCTCAGGCGGCCTGCGCGTCGCCACGCCGGTCGGCCCCGTCGAGCCAGCCGTCGACGTCATAGCCGTACTCCTCCCAGTAGCCGGGGATGACCTCGTCGGTCACGGTGATTCCGGACAGCCACTTGGCCGACTTGTAGAAGTACATCGGCGCGGCGTAGAGCCGGACGGGGCCGCCGTGCTCGTGGCTGACGGGCTTGTCCTGCATCTTCAGGGCGACGAGCATGTCGGGGCGGCGGGCCTGGTCGAGGGTCAGGCTCTCGGTGTAGACGCCGTCGAAGCAGGTGAAGTGGATCGCCTTGCCCTCGGGCCGCACCCCGGCGGCGTCCAGCAGGTCGGACAGCAGGACGCCCTCGAAGGGGGTGTCCGCCACCCGCCAGCCGTCGGTGCACAGCACGTCGTGTACGAGCCGCTTCTGCGGGAGCGCGCGGAGGTCGTCGAGCGTGTACGTCCGCGGACGGTCGACCAGGCCGTTGACCTTCAGCCGGTAGGTCCGCGCGTCCTTGCGCGGCACCGAGCCGACGACGCTGTAGTAGCGGAAGCCGCCCGGGTTGGGCAGGACCCCGGTGAGCCCCGTGGGGTCGGCCTGCGAGGCGGCGCCCAGGAAGTTCTCCCAGCCCCGTTGCAGCCAGGGCGCCGCGGCGACGCCGGCGACGCCGGCACCGAGCATGCCGAGCATGGCGCGGCGGGCCACGGGGGCCCCGCGCTCCGGCAGGTTCTCCTGTTCGGCCACGGCCGTCACGCTCCCTTCCGCGAGAGGAACCCGGCGGCCCGCTCGGCGATGCCGTAGACCGTCGCGTTGGTGTTCCCAGAGACGATCGACGGCATCACCGAGGCGTCGGCGACGCGCAGCCCCTCGATGCCGTGGACCCTCAGCTCTTCGTCGACCACCGCGTCCTTGCCGGTGCCGATCCGGCACGTGCCGACGGGGTGGAAGTAGGACGCCAGGCCCTTGTGGAGGTAGGCGGCGAGCGCCGCGTCGTCGTCGGCGTCCGGGCCGGGCAGGACCTCCTCGCCGCGCCAGCCGTCGAGCGCCCTGGCCCGGCCGATCTCGCGGGCCGCGCGGATGCCGGCGGCCATGGCCCGCAGATCCCGCGGGTCGCTGTAGTAGCGCGGGTCGATCAGCGGGGCGGTGTCCGGCGAGGACGAGGCGAGCCGAACCGTGCCGCGGCTGTGCGGGCGCATCAGCGAGGCGCGGATCGTGTACCCCTCGCGCGGCCCCGCGAGCGCCGGCGAGTGGCTGGGGACGTCGATGAAGATGATCTGCAGGTCGGGGGCGGTGGCCGAGGACGTACTGCGCAGCAGGCCCAGGGCCTCGCCGTGGTTGTTCCGAGCGGCGGGGACCGGGCGGGCGGCGGAGTGGACCACGCCGGCCGTCACATGGTCCTGCAGGCCGCTGCCGACGCCGGGCAGGTCGTGGACGACCTCGACGCCGGTCTCCCGCAGGTGCCGCCGGGGGCCGATGCCCGAGAGCATGAGCAGGTGCGGGGTGCCGATGGCGCCGGCCGCGAGGACCACCTCGCGCGTGGCGCGGGCGGTGATCTCCTCTCCCCGGAGGGTGTACGCCACCCCCGTGCAGCGGTCGCCGTCCAGCAGGACGCGGTGGACGAGCGCACCGGTCACCACGCGCAGACCGTCCCGTCCGGACGCGGGGGTGAGGTAGGCGTCGGCGGCGCTCTGGCGCCGGCCGTCGACGATGTTCAGGTCCGGCAGACCGAATCCCTCCTCCAGCCCGGAGCTGATGTCGGTCGCCCTGCGGTGGCCCGATTCCGCGGCCGCTTCCAGGCAGGCCTCCAGCACCGGGTTCGGCTCGCGGGCGGGGGCCACGGTCAGTGGTCCGTCCTGCCCGCGCGTACGGGGGTCGCGGCCCTCGGCGCGCTCGCTGCGCATGAGATACGGCAGGAGGGCGTCGAAGTCCCAGCCTTTCGCGCCTCCCGCCGTCCACGCGTCGTAGGAACTGCGGTGCCCGCGGGTGAAGACCATGGCGTTGATCGCCGACGAGCCGCCCAGCCCCCGGCCCCGCGCGAGGGCGACGGGCGTCCCGGTGGGTGCCTGCCCGGTCGTGCGGTCGCCCCAGTCGGACGACGTGCCCAGCAACCGGGGCCACGCGGGGGGAGTCGGCATCGCCTCGGGCACCTCGGGACCGCCTGCCTCCAGCAGCAGGACGCGGGCGCCGCCGTCCTCCGACAGGCGCGCGGCCAGCACGCTGCCGGCCGTTCCCGCGCCCACCACGACGTAGTCGTATTCCACAGCCTGGCTCACGCGGCCTCTCCTGTTCCGGCGACGCGATGACCCGCCTCGTCACCCATTGAAGTGGTGATGACCTTCCCACAATCAAAAGTCACCTGTCAAGGCGGTGATGGATTCCAAGGGGTGGACTCCTGTTCCGTATGTGGGCAGTAAATGTCCGGGTTGGGATCGGTATGCTCCGCAGTTACTTGCATGGTGCATCGCTTCCCTGATCTACTCCTTGACGCCGCAAGCGCCATTGGCCGGGGTCTGCGTCGCTCGTGCGCACGCCCGTCAGGACAAGAAGAGGGATCTTCGTGAGCTTCCACCGTCGGGGCGGTGACGCACCGGGACGTCGTGCGACTGCGATACGCCGGCCGGATTCATCCGCCGGCGCCGCCTGTGCCCTTTCTTTCCCTTCGCGTTCCCTTCGCGGGGGCGGGAGTTGTGGCGGGCTCTCGGAATTCGGCTGGTGCAGCCCCGTGCCTTTCCCGTTCGCCGTCCGGCCGGCCGCCCGCGTGGGAGTGTCCACGTTCCGGCGGTGGCCGCGTCGGGGCCGGTCGGCGCCGGTGCCGGCCGTCCGGTCCGGCATTGCGCGGCGAACGGGCCGGCGTGGCTCGATAGTGACGGCGGCTCAATTCCGCGGGGTGTGACGTGAGTAGAATCCGCGAGCCTCTCCCGGGCCGACGGTGCGTCACATCGCGCTGCGTTCAGCGGAATTGGCTCCATTCGTTCAAGATTTGGGATTGTTGATGACATCAGATACATCCACCCGCCGGCATGCCAAGCGACGTAGGACCGGCCTGCTGGCCGCGGCCGGTGCGCTGGTTGTCGCGGGTTCGGTGGCCGTGCCGCTGACGGCGCAGGCCACCGGTGCCGCGCCGGCGGACACCGCCCGGCAGCGCGACTTCGCCGCGGCGGCCGAGGAGTTCCACGTGCCGGAGCAGCTGCTTCTGGCTGTGGCGTACCAGGAGTCGGCGTGGGACGGGCACGCCGGCAGGCACAGCACCACCGGTGGCTTCGGTCCGATGCACCTGACCGATGTGACGGCGGAGATGGTGTCCGGCGGTGACGCCGGAGCGGTCGGCCGTAGCGACATCGCGTCGTTCGTGGCCGACCCGGCGCTGCACACCCTGCAGGCCGCGGCGAAGCTGACGGGCCTGTCGGCGAAGGAACTGCGCGGCGACGCGGCGGCCAACATCCGCGGCGGTGCGGCGCTGCTGGCGTCGTACCAGAAGGCCGCGGGCGGTTCGGTCTCCGCCGAGGCCGGTGACTGGTACGGGGCCGTCGCCCGGTACAGCCAGGCCTCGCAGGCGCAGGGTGCCAAGGCGTTCGCGAACCGGGTCTTCGCCACCCTGGCCAAGGGCGCCGGCCGTACCACCGCGGACGGGCAGCGGGTGACCCTCGCCGCGATGCCGCAGGTCAAGCCGGCCACGGGCCAGCTGGCGAAGCTGCGTCTGAAGGCCGCGGCGACCGCCGACACCGAGTGCCCGGCGACCGTGGACTGCACCTTCGTGCCGGCGGCGTCGAGCAACGGTCAGGTCTCCAGCCGTCCCGGCAACGGGATCCGGATCGACTCGATCGTCATCCACGACATCGAGGGCTCGTACGAGTCCGCGATCGCGACCTTCCAGACCCCGGGCAGCTCGGCCGCCTCGCACTACGTGATGCGGTCCTCGGACGGCGCCGTGACGCAGATGATGCCCACCAAGGACATCGCCTTCCACGCGGGCAACTACTCCACCAACATGCACTCCATCGGCATCGAGCACGAGGGCTTCGCCGCGCACGGCGCCGACTGGTACACCGAGGCGCAGTACGAGGCGACCGCGGAGCTGGTGAAGTACCTGTCCGAGCGCTTCGGCATCCCGCTGGACCGGCAGCACATCGTGGGCCACGACAACGTTGTCGGCCCGTCGTCGGCGACCGTGTCCGGCATGCACTGGGACCCGGCCGACGGCTGGGACTGGGAGCACTTCATGGCCCTGGTCGGCGCGCCCGCCGAGGGCAGGCACGGGGTCGGCGACATCGGTTCCGTGGTGACCATCGCCCCCGGCTTCGAGCGGAACCAGCAGACCGTCGAGGTCTGCCCGTCCGACGACCCGACCGGCGCCACCCCCGAGTGCACCAAGGTGACGCACGCGTCGAACTCCCTGTTCGTGCGGACCGCGCCCAGCGCCACCGCGCCCCTGTTCGGGGACCAGGCGATCCACTCCGGTGGCGACGGCACCGACCGGATCAACGACTGGGGCAGCACCGTCCAGGCCGGCCAGCAGTTCGTGGTCGCCGGCAAGGAGGGTCCCTGGACCGCGATCTGGTTCAGCGGCAGCAAGGTGTGGTTCCACAACCCGCTCGGCGCCAACACCATCCCGGCGCGCGGCGGTTACACGCTCATCAAGGCCGGCGTGGTGCCCGCGACGCCGCCCGCCAAGGTGTACGGCTCCAGCTACCCGGACGCCGCGGAGTACCCGGCCGGCTACGGCGCCTCCACCCAGGCCCCGCTGAGCATGTACTCCATCCCGTCGGGCCAGGCCTACGTCGCCACCGCGGCGCCGGCCCTGACCGACGACTACTTCAAGGCCGACGGCAAGGTCGTCTTCGGCGCCAAGAAGATGTACACGATCCAGTACAACCACCGCACCGCGCTGGTCTACGCGAACGACGTCATCGCCACGCAGCGCCCCGCGCACGACGGTCGCTGACACCCGTACGACGCCTGAGGGTGGGGCCCGTGAGCCACGGCTTCCGGGCCCCACCCGCGTCCGGGCCCCTGCCCGCCTTTCGCCCGCGCAGGTCCCGCACGGGCGGGGCACCGCGGTGAGCACCGACTCACCGACCGCACCACATCTGGAGCCACAGGTGCGCACAGCACTCCTGCCCGCAGCACTCGCCACCGCCGCCCTCGGTCTGTCCGCCGTCTCCTGCGCGGACGCCCCTCGCCCCCGCGGCGCGCCCCGCCCCGGTGACACGGCCGCGGAGGCGGCCGTCCAGGACCTGCGGGTGGGGGCCGTCTGCTCCTCGCACTTCGCCTTCGCCACCGACGTCTCCTGCGGCCTGGTGGGCCTCGGCGACCTCCGCTTCCACTGCGCCGGTGAGCACGACGGCCCATGCCCCCGGACCCGTTCCGTGACGTTCGAGAACATCGGCAGGACCTCGGTGCGGCTCGTGGCGGTCAGCGGCTCGGCGCCGGGGGAGCGGCACGAGGCCGTCTCCCGCGCGCTGCCCACCGGGGCGCGGGCGACCGTGGCCCCGCGGGCCGGCGACGGGTACCTCTACGACGTCCTGCTGCGGGCGAAGACCGGCTCGGCGGCCGTGGGCGTCGTCGCGGTCTCCTGAACGACGGCGGGCGGGACCCGCGGAAAGCACGAGGTGGCGGTGTGGTTAACATATGAGCACCGCCTAGCTCGAAAGATGCGCCTGTGACTGTCAATGACGACTCGTTCACCGACTGGAAGCACCGCGAGGAGATCGCGGAATCGATGATTCCGATCATCGGGAAGCTGCACAGGGAGCGGGACGTGACCGTCCTGCTGCACAGCCGCTCCTTGGTGAACAAGTCGGTGATCAGCATCCTGAAGGCCCACCGCTTCGTCCGGCAGATCGCCGGACAGGAGCTCTCCGTCACCGAGACGCTGCCGTTCCTGCGGGCCCTGACCACGCTCGACCTCGGCCCGTCCCAGATCGACCTCGGCATGCTCGCCGCGACCTACCGGGCCGACGACCGCGGGCTGTCCGTGGAGGAGTTCACCGCCGGAGCCGTCGCGGGCGCCACCGGTGCCAACAAGATCGAGCGCCGCGAGCCGCGCGACGTCGTCCTCTACGGATTCGGCCGCATCGGCCGTCTCCTGGCCCGGCTGCTGATCGAGAAGTCCGGTTCCGGCAACGGCCTGCGGCTGCGCGCCGTCGTCGTCCGCAAGGGCTCCGGCCGGGCCGCCGAAGACCTCGTCAAGCGCGCCTCGCTGCTGCGCCGCGACTCCATTCACGGCCAGTTCCAGGGCACGATCACCATCGACGAGGCGAACAGCACGATCATCGCCAACGGCAACGCGATCAAGGTGATCTACGCCGACGACCCGGCGTCGCTGGACTACACGGCGTACGGCATCGAGAACGCCATCCTCATCGACAACACCGGCAAGTGGCGGGACCGCGAGGGGCTTTCGCAGCACCTGCGTCCCGGCGTCGACAAGGTCGTCCTGACCGCGCCGGGCAAGGGGGACGTCCCCAACGTCGTCCACGGCGTCAACCACGACATGATCAAGCCGGACGAGCGGATCCTGTCCTGCGCCTCCTGCACCACCAACGCGATCGTGCCGCCGCTGAAGGCGATGGCGGACGAGTACGGCGTCCTGCGCGGCCACGTCGAGACGGTCCACTCGTTCACCAACGACCAGAACCTGCTCGACAACTACCACAGCTCCGACCGCCGCGGCCGCTCGGCGCCGCTCAACATGGTCATCACCGAGACCGGTGCCGCCTCGGCCGTCGCCAAGGCCCTGCCCGACCTCAAGGCGAGGATCACCGGCAGCTCCATCCGGGTGCCGGTGCCGGACGTCTCGATCGCGATCCTCAGCCTGCAGCTCGCCCGGGAGACCACCCGCGAGGAGGTCCTCGACCACCTCCGCGAGGTGTCGCTGACCTCGCCGCTCAAGCGCCAGATCGACTTCATCAGCGCCCCGGACGCCGTCTCCAGCGACTTCATCGGATCGCGCCACGCCTCGATCGTCGACGCCGGCGCCACCAAGGTCGACGGCGACAACGCCATCCTCTACCTCTGGTACGACAACGAGTTCGGCTACTCCTGCCAGGTCATCCGGGTCGTCCAGCACGTCTCCGAGGTCGAGTACCCGACCTACCCGGCCGCCCGGCTCTGACCGTTCCGCCCGCCGGTGCGCCGCGGCGGACCCCCGCGGCAAATCGTTTGCGCGCACCGGCGGGCGGCCCGCAGCATGGGCCGCATGAGAGCGATGGCGACAGCGGCGGGCGGGTACTGAGTGGCCGTGCACGAGGAGGAGCGCCTGGTCCTGCGCGGGGCGGGGGGACTGCCGCAACTGACGTACGTCGAGGGGGTCAGGGACGGCCGTCCCTGGGCCGACCTCGCGGAAGCGGTGGGACCGGACCCGGTGCCGGCCGTGCTCGCGGGCCTGCCGGGGTGGGCGGTGTCGGGCTCCGTCGAACTCGGGGAGCAGCTCGTACGGCACGGTGCCAGGGTCCTCCGGCACGCCCACGGGATGGAGCGCGACCTCGTCGCCGACCCCCCGCCGGCCGAGTGGGCCTCGTGGCCCCTGCCCGACGGGCTGCGCGCCGTCTCCTGCGACCGCTCGGCCGAGGAGTTGTTCCCCGCCTGGCGCGCCGCCTTCGCGCCCGGTCACCCCGACCACCACGAGGGCGATGACCAGGAGGCCCTCGACACCCAGCTGGCCCCGGTGCTGTCGGGCGCCGTGCTCGGGCCGGTCCTGCCGTGCAGCGCCCTGGCGGTCGACGGGGCCGACCGCGTCGTCGCCGGGGTCGTCGTGACGGACCGCGACGGCCTCCCGTGGGTCGCGACGGTCTTCCGGCGGCCGGATTCGCGTTACGCCGGTCTCGGCTCCCGGCTGCTGCGCCGGGTGCTGGCGGACGCGGCGATCGGCGGTCTCCCACGGATCGGCCTGGCGGTGAGCGACGCCAATCCCGCCCGCGCTCTGTACGAGCGGCTGGGGTTCGCCGTGACCGACACCTCCCTCACCGTCCTCGTCCCCTGAGCGGGCGGGCTCGGCGCCGGGGTCAGACGGCGCTGGTGGAGCGGGCGTTCGGCAGGGCGAGGCGGCGCTCGTGCGCATCCTCCGGCAGGCGGCCGCTGCGCATGAGGGTGACCAGACCGTGCGGCCCGGTCCAGGAGGTCTCCGTGGGGACGTCCGGTGCGCCGTCGGCGCCCGCCACCGGCCCGACGGCGCGCGGCAGTTCACCGAACGCCTCGCGCAGGGCCGCCGGGGTCTCGGGTGTGGCGAAGGGCAGACCGACGTGGTGCGTGAACATCGCGTCGTAGAGGGCCGGCCGCCGCCGCGCGAACGCCGTGTACGCGCCGCCCACCGCCGGCGCGCCGCGGGGCGGCACGCGTGCGCCGGCCCCGTGCGGGAGCGGCCGACACGGTCGGCAACCGGGTTCTGATACATCAAGTCCCTTGAGTGGCAGGCGCCTTCGCTCGGCGTTCCCGCCCGGTCGTTCCGGGGTTCCCCGGTGAGGTGCGGGTCCTCGGCGGTTGCGGCCGCAGGTCACCGCGAGTGTGCGGGTGAAGTACCTTAAGGGGGGTCTGGTTTGGCTCGCGGGATCGAGGTCGTACGACGTGCTGGTGGCGGATCGGTATCGCTTGGACGCGCCCATCGGCCGCGGCGGCATGGGCGAGGTGTGGCGGGCGACCGACGAGGTGCTGGGGCGTCCCGTCGCGGTGAAGCTCCTGCTGGGCGACGGCTCGGACGCCTCCGCGGCCGCCCGCTTCCGTCTGGAGGCGCAGACGGCGGCGCGTCTGGGGCATCCGCACGTCGTGGCGGTCTTCGACTTCGGGGCCTGGGACGGGCGGTTCTTCCTCGTCATGGAACTGGTCGAGGGCGACAGCCTGGCCCAGTTGCTGGAGGCCGGGCACGTACTGGGCGCCGAACAGGTCGCGGTCGTCGCCGCGCAGGCCGCCGCGGGGCTGGCGGCCGCCCACCAGCAGGGCATCGTGCACCGCGACATCAAGCCGGGCAACCTGATGCTCGACGCCGCCGGTTCGCTCAAGATCGGTGACTTCGGCATAGCCCGGTTCGTCGACGATCCGGCCGCCGCGCTCACCATGACCGGGCAGATCGTCGGCACCAGCCTCTACCTCGCCCCCGAACGGGCCCTGGGCCAGAACGCGGGACCGGCCTCCGACGTGTACGCCCTCGGGTGCGTCCTCTACCAGCTGCTGACGGGCCGTACGCCGTTCCAGGGCGACAGCCCGACGGCCCTGCTCTACCAGCACATCGACAGTGCGCCCGTGCCGCCCTCGCAGCGGGGCGTCGACCTGCCCGCGGCGTTCGAGGGCTACCTGCTCGGGCTCCTGGCCAAGCAGCCGGAGGACCGGCCGGCGGCCCAGGACGTGGCCGACTGGTTCCGCACCGACGCCTGGCGCGCGCGTCCCGTCCCCCTCCCCCCGCCCGCCGGCGCCGCGTCGCGCGGCGCGGGCAACGCCACCCCGAACGACGCCGGGAGCAGGGCCAATACCTCGGCGCTCGTGCGGCCGCCGGCGACGCGGCCGGCGCGCGGCGTGCGAGCGGCTGCGCCCAGGCGGCGGGCCGCCCCGGCCCAGCGCCGCAGCCCCGGCGAGTTCATCCGCTACCGGCCGCGCGTCGCGAGCGCCATCGCCGGGGTGGTGGCCTTCGTGGTGGCCGTGATCCTCGGCATGATCTGGTTCTCGCCGGAGAGCAGCTCCGCCAACACCCCCACCGACGGTTCGAGCGCGACGCCGACCCAGGGGGCCGGGTCCTCGCCCCAGGCCGTCACACCGTCCGCGGACGGGGGCGACGACCAGGGCGACGACGACGCGCAGGACGAGGACTGAGCCGGGCCGGGTCAGCCCACGTCGCCCGCGCCGGGCGCGACCGCGCCGACGGCGACCAGCCCGATGATCAGCGCGCCGAGCAGTACGCGGTAGATCACGAACGGCGTGAAGCTGTGCGTGGAGACGTACCTGAGGAACCAGGCGATGGCCGCGTAGCCCACGGCGAAGGCGATCCCGGTGGCGAGCAGCGTCGGGCCCCAGGCGGGGGCGGTCTCGCCGCCGATCTCGAACAGCTCCAGGGTGCCGGACGCGAGCACCGCGGGGATGGCCAGCAGGAAGGAGTAGCGGGCGGCCGCCTCACGGCTGTAGCCGAGGAAGAGCCCCGCGCTGATCGTCCCGCCGGAGCGGGACACGCCGGGGATGAGGGCGAGTGACTGGGCGAAGCCGTAGCCGAGGGCGTGCGGGAGTGTCAGCTCGCTGATGGGCTTGGCCTTGCGGATCGCCCGGGTGCGGTCGGCGACGGCGAGGACCAGTCCGAAGAGGATCAGCACGGTGCCGGTGATCCGCAGATCGCGCAGTGACGTCTCGATGCTGTGCTGGAAGACGGCGCCGAGGACCGCGATGGGGATCGTCCCGACGATGACGAACCAGCCCATACGGGCGTCGGGGTCCTTGCGCCGGTCGGGGACGAAGAGTGAGGTCGTCCAGGCCTTGACGATCGAGACGATGTCGCGGCGGAAGTAGATCAGCACGGCCGTCTCGGTGCCCAGCTGCGTCACGGCCGTGAAGGCGGACCCCGGGTCCTTCCAGCCGGCCAGGGCGGAGAACACGCGCAGGTGGGCGCTGGAGGATACGGGAAGGAACTCGGTGAGTCCCTGCAGCAGGCCGAGGACGGCGGCTTCGAACCAGGACATCGGGGGGTGACTCCACGGATGGTCGGGGCGGCACGTCCCGGCGGCGGAGCCGCCCGGGGACGTGCGGGACATGAACTCGGACGGTGGCGGTGGCCGGACGGACGGGGTGCGGCGCGCGGTGGAGCCGACTCCGGTGGCGCGGGCCGTGCCGCCGGCCGCGGCACGGCCCGCCGGAGAGCCGGGGGCGAGCGGGTCAGGAATCCCTGTCGTCCGCCCGTGGCCGTTTGAACACCATTGCGGCGTTCGCTCCTTCACCCGCGGTTCCGTCGGCCCCCTGCGGGCCACCCCGGGAACTACCGCGTCAGGTAAAGAAGTTCCCAAGACGCCCACTTGGCCGAGCGGGCTTCGTCCGGTCACGGGGCCCGCCGGGGCGGCGGCATAAGGCCCGTCTCCATTGACGGCCGCCTTTGCGTTTCCTTTACCATGGGTGGGCCCTGCCGTACCGAGCAAGAAGAAGGAGCCGCGGTTCCCGCGATGGACCATCCCCCGAGTACCGACCGTGTCATCCCCCGAGGGGCCCGCCGAAGCGTGGCGACGGGGGTGACACGGTGACCGAAGTCCTGCTCCTCCTGCTGGCCCTGCTGCTGACCCTGGCCTGCGCGGTGTTCGTCGCGGCGGAGTTCTCCCTGACCACGGTGGAGCGCGGCGAGCTGGAACGTTCCGCCGCCGCCGGCGAGCGCGGCGCGGACGGCGCCCTCAAGGCCGTGCGGCGGCTGACCCTGCAGCTGTCCGGCGCGCAGCTGGGCATCACGGTCACCTCGCTGGTCATCGGCATGCTCGCCGAGCCGTCCCTGTCGGTGCTGCTGAGCGGCCCGATCGAGGCCGTCGGCCTGCCCGAGGGGGCCGCGTCGATGACCGGGACCGTTCTGGGCGTCGTCGTCTCGACCGTGGTGCTGATGGTGATCGGCGAGCTGGTGCCCAAGAACTGGGCGATCTCCAGCCCGCTGGCCGTCGCCAAGGTGGTGGCGGGGCCGCAGCGCGGCTTCACCGCGGCCTTCTCACCGCTGATCAACCACCTCAACGACACCGCGAACCGCCTGGTGCGCCGCTTCGGTCTGGAACCGGCCGAGGAACTGGCCTCCGCCCGCACACCGGACGAGCTGCGGGCCCTGGCCCGCCACTCCGCCGCCGAGGGCGTGCTCGAACCGGACTCCGCCGAGCTCTTCGTCCGCACCCTCCACCTGAGCGAGCTGACCGCGGAGAACGTCATGACCCCGCGCGTGGACGTCCGGGCCCTGGAGGCCCACGCGACCGCCGCCGACGCCGCGGCCCTGTCGCTGTCCACCGGCCTGTCCCGCTTCCCCGTCTACCGGGACAGCCTCGACGAGGTCGTCGGCACCGTCCACATCCGCGACGTACTGGCCCTCCCGGCCGGCGAGCGCGCCGGCACACTCGTCGGAGCCCTGGCCACCGCCCCGCTGCTCGTCCCCGACAGCCTGCCGGTGAACCGGCTGCTGGACCGGATGCGCAGCCGCCGCACCATGGCCGTCGTCATCGACGAGTACGGGGGCACCGCCGGTGTCGTCACCGTCGAGGACGTCGTGGAGGAGGTCGTCGGCGACGTGCGCGACGAGCACGACCCCCAGCAGCGGCCCGACCTGGCCCCCGCGGGCGACGGGTCCTGGGAGGCCGACGGCAACATCCGGATGGACCAGCTCGCCGGCATCGGCCTGACCGCGTCCGACGGCCCGTACGAGACCGTCGCCGGCCTGCTGGCCGCCACCCTCGGCCGGATCCCCGCCCGGGGCGACGCCGCGGAGGTCGGCGGCTGGCGCTTCACCGTGCTCAGCGTCGACCACCACGTGGCCGAGCGGGTCCGTGTCGCACGCATCCCGGAGGACGCCCGATGACCGCGCTGCAGCTCGCCGTCGGCGCCCTCACGCTGCTGACGAACGCCTTCTTCGTCGGCGGCGAATTCGCCCTGATCTCCGTACGGCGCAGCCAGATCGAGCCGCGCGCGCAAGGAGGCGACAAGCGCGCCCGCACGGTGCTGTGGGGCCTGGAGCACCTGTCCGCCCTGCTGGCCACCGCGCAGCTGGGCATCACCGTCTCCTCGCTGGTGCTGGGCGCGGTCGCCGAACCCGCCATCGCGCACCTGCTGGAGCCGGCCTTCGAGGCCGCGCACGTCCCGCACGCGCTGGTGCACCCGATCTCGTTCGTGATCGCCCTCACGGTGGCCACCTACGTGCACATGCTCGTCGGCGAGATGGTGCCCAAGAACATCGCGCTGGCCGCGCCCGAGCGCTCCGCGCTGCTGCTCGGGCCGCCGCTGGTGGCCGTCACCCGCGCGCTGCGGCCGGTGGTCTTCGGCGTCAACGCCTTCGCCAACGCCCTGCTGCGGCTGCTGCGCGTCGAACCGAGGAACGAGGTCGCGGCGGTCTTCACCGACGACGAACTGGCCCGGCTGGTCCAGGACTCCAGCGCCGCCGGTCTGCTCGACGCCTCGGGCGGCGAGCGCCTGCGGGACGCCCTGGAACTGGGCAGCCGTCCGGTGGGGGAGATCCTCGTGCCGGCCGGCCGCATGGTCACCGTCGGCGAGCGGGTCACCCCGGACGAACTGGAGCGGACCGCCACCGCCTCCGGCTACTCGCGCCTGCCGGTCACCGGCGCCGACGGCGGCGTCCTGGGCTTCCTGCACATCAAGGACACCCTCGGCGTCGCCGAACGCGACCGCCCCTTCCCCCGGAGCTCCCTCCACCCCGTCATCCGGCTGCGCCCCACCACCCCGCTGGACGACACCCTCACCGCCCTGCGGGCCGCGGGCACGCACCTGGCCGCCGTCACCGGGGACGAGGGCAGGCTGCTCGGCTACGTCACCATGGAGGACGTCCTCGAGGAACTCGTCGGCCCCGCCACGGAGGTCGGGGAGGCGGCCTGAGCCCCCGGCGGGCGGCCCCGCTACGGGGGCCTGCGGCGGGCGGCGCGGCGATCCCCGGCGTGACGATCCCCGGCGCGCAGAGGGTCGCCCGCGGTTCCGGGCCGGTGTTCCCGTCCGGGCTTCGGCCGTGCTTCGGCCGGGCGGCCGGGGAGGGCTCAGCGGCCGGTGCCGCCCACCTCGTCGGTCCTGCGGATGACGTCCCCGGGGGCCGCGCGGATGACCTGCGGGGCGGGCCGTTCGGCGGCCGGGTCGTCGTCCGCCTTCATGGCCGCCGCCTCGCTCTTGAGGATGCGGGTGGCCTTCCCGGCGGAGCGGACGAGGTCGGGGAGCTTCCTGACGCCGATCAGGACGACGACCACGACGAGCAGCAGGGCGAGTTCGCTGAGGCCGAACATCGGGAGGTCTCCTCCGGCTGGAGGGCGCCGGTGCGCCCGTGGTGACGACCCTGTGGAAACTACAGCACCGAAGGTCTCGGCGGAGCCCGGGCCGTCTCCCGGACCGGGCTCCCTCGTCTTCCGCGGCGCCGCGGAAGACGAGGTGCGGCGCCCGGAGTCCCCGCGCCGCGGCTTCAGCCGGGCCCAGCGGCCACGGCGTCCCGCATCTCCCGTGCCGGGTTGCCGCCCCAGCGGGCCCGCTCGGGCACCTCCTCGCCCTTCATCAGGAAGGAGTCGGCGGCGAGGACCGCCTCGTCGCCCATCGTCACGCCGTAGTGGACGAGGGCGCCGACGCCGACGGTGCAGCGGGTTCCCAGCGTGGTGCGGTCCGACTTGAAGGTGCCGTCCTCCTGCGAGTGGCACTGGATCCTGGTGCCCTCGTTGAGGACGCACTCGTCGCCGATGCTGACGAGGGACCGTTCCGGCACGTAGCAGCCGTCGTCGAAGACCCGGCTGCCGATCCGCACGCCGAGCAGCCGCCAGACGAGGGTCTTGAAGGGCGTGCCGTTGAACACCGCGATCGCCTCGGTCGGGTTGGTGATCTTCCAGTAGCGCTCGTGCCGCCAGAAGGGGCGTTCGTAGATCGAGCAGTACAGCGGCCGGAGGCCGTGCGGGCCGGCGGTGGCGCGTTCGGTCAGCACCATGCCGGCGACGGCGAACAGCACGGTGACGACGTTGGCGAGCGCGATCACCGCCGGCCCGAAGGTGTCGTAGAGGTCCGCGGCGGCCGACACGACCAGGGCGACCGAGAAGAAGAACAGCCACCGCGACCCCAGGTACAGGGCCATCGTGGCGGCGTTGTGCCGGTTCTTGGCCGCCAGGCGTCGCAGGAAGGTCGCACGGTCCGCGACGAGGTGGTCGAACCTGCTGTCCCGCAGGACGGACCGGGGGATCTCGAAGCTGGGCGAGCCGAGCAGTCCCACGCCCTCGCGGACCTCCCCGTCGAGCGGCACCATCACCTTGGTGGCCAGGAGGCAGTTGTCGCCGGTCCTGCCCCCGGCGGGGAAGGCGATGTAGTTGCCGAGGAAGTTGCGGGGGCCGATCGTCACCTCGGAGGTCCGGAAGGACGTACCGGTGTAGTCGGTGTTGATGACCGACAGCCCGTCGGCGATCATCGTCCCCCGGCCCACGCTGGTCAGGCAGGGCGTGTCCTGCCGCACCGTGAGACCGAAGTTGGAGCCGGTCTGCTCGACCTCGCCCAGGTCGTACCCGAGCCGGCTCAGGAACGGCACGATCGCCGAGCTGTCGCCGAACAGGACCTTGTGGAAGCGCCGGTTGGTGAGGAAGCCCACGGCCCGGTGCGCAGCGTAGCGGAAGCCGAACAAGGGGTAGTCGCGGTCCGGCCGGACGACGAGGTTCAGCACGCGCGGGACCGTCACCGAGAGCAGGGCCCCCAGGACGACGACGCCGAAGAAGAACATCGCGGACGCGGCCAGCGCGTCGGCGTAGAACACCCAGCTCGTCAACGCCGTCGGCCCGGGCTGCAGCAGCGAGCCGAACTGCGGGACGGCGGAGACCAGCAGGACGACGCCGCCGACGGCCAGGGGCACGTACAGGATCAGGGCCGTCAGCACCTGCGTCACGGCGTAGAGGGCCCTGCGGAGGGCCCCGCACCGGGCGGGGCCGGCCTCGCGGCGGTAGTCGACCGTGGTCGGCTGCGCCGGCGAACCGTGCCAGTGCTCCCCGTCGGGCACGGACTGGCCGGCGTGCAGCGAGGAGGAGTGGCCGAGCTGGGTGCCGTCGCCCATGGAGGTATCGATGTCGAGCACCGTCGCCTCGCCGACCAGAACGTCCCTGCCGAGGGTGACCGGCCCGGTCCGGATCACCCCGGACTGCGCCCGGTAGCAGTTGAGGAAGGCGTCCTTGCGGATCACCGTGCCGTCGCCGACGGTGAGCAGATCGGTGCAGACCGGTACGTGGCGGGTGAGGACCGTGACGCGCCGCCCGATCCTGGCGCCGAGCGCCCGCAGATAGAGGGAGTAGACCGGGGACCCGGTGAACAGTGCCAGCGGATTCGCCCGGATCAGCGTCTTGGCGCACCAGAAGCGGACGTACGCCAGGCTCCAGAGGCGGATCTCCCGTGGTCGCCACCGGCCGACCAGCACCCACTTGCCCAGGACCGGGAGCACGCACATCCCGAGGAAGACGGCGGCACCGAACACGACCGCCCGCAGGTAGGTGCCGAGCAGCCCCGAGCCGCCCGAGATCCACTCCACGCCGCCCGCGAAGACGAGGGCCGTCGCGAAGGAGTACGCGAGGAAGAACAGCAGTTGCAGCGTCGCGCACAGCGCGTAACGCGGTGTGCCGGTCGGGCTCCCCGGCGCGTCCGGTCCGTACGGTGCCTGCGCCGGGGATGCGGCGGGCGGGACGGCGGCCGGGGGCGGGGCGTCGACGAGGGCCGCCGCCAGGCTCCTGACGGTCGGATGGCGGTAGACGTCCCTGATGGAGACGGCAGGCACGTCCTGGCGCTTCCTGAGCCGGGCGCAGAAGCGCGCCATCACCATCGAGTCGGCGCCGAGGTCCGTGAAGAAGTTGCTGTCGAGCGGGACCCGCTCGGCCTGTACGACCGGGGCCAGGACCTCGGCGAGGATCCGTTCGCGGCCGGTGGCCGCGGACCGGCCGGGACAGCGGCCCGGACCGGGGTCCGCATCGGGACCGGCATCGGGACCGGCGTCGGGGTCGGGATCGGGATCGGGTCCGGGTGTCAGGACGTCGACCGGGATGTCCGCCATGGCGGCTCCATGAGGGGTGCGGACCGCGTGCGATCGAGCCGGGCACCGGGGCGGCATCGCCCCGGCCGACGTCCGGGCGCGCGATCCGGAAACAGTGGGTGGGTCATTTGTCCGCGATCGGAAGATATGTGTGCCGTACTCGCAGTCTCGGCCCCGGGCGTCGCGGATGCCAGTCGGCCGACCGGTCACCTTCGGCAACTCCTCGGCGGCGCCACGTGATACCCCCTGGTGAGGTGGTGCCGGGAGCAGCCGCACCGGCTCAGCGCGCGGGGGCGCCGAACCAGCGGAGGAGGGCGGCCTGCAGCTCGCACCCGTCCGCGCCGGCCCAGGCCACGTGGCCGTCGGGGCGCAGCAGCACGGCGGGGACGTCGAGTTCCCCGCTGACGTCGACGACGCGGTCGACCCGGTCCTCCCAGCCCGCCGGCGACAGCGTCCCGCCCCGGTCGAGCAGCAGACCGCGGCCGCCGTGCATCAGCCCGTACAGCCGCCCCCGGGTCAGCCCGACGTCACGCAGCCGCCGGCCGAGCAGTTCGTGGCCCTCGCCGAAGTCGTAGCGGATCCCGATCCCGGTGATCTTCTCGATCAGGTGCCGGTTCACCTCCTCGAAGCCGGCCAGTTCGGACAGCAGCCGGTGCACCGCCCGCGGACCCGGCTCGGCGGACAGCAGCTGCATCTGCGCGCGGGTGTTGTCCAGCACGTCGGCGGCCACCGGGTGACGCTCGGCGTGGTAGCTGTCCAGCAGCCCCTCAGGCGCCCAGCCGTTCACCGCGGCGGCGAGCTTCCAGCCCAGGTTGAACGCGTCCTGGATGCCCAGGTTGAGACCCTGCCCGCCGGTCGGCGGGTGGATGTGCGCCGCGTCACCGGCGAGCAGCACCCGGCCCACCCGATACCGCTCGGCCTGCCGGGTGGCATCGCCGAAGCGGGAGAGCCAGCGCGGCGAGTGCACGCCGAAGTCGGTGCCGGCGACCGCCCGCAGCCGCTCCCTGAACTCCTCCAGCGTCGGCGCCGCCCGGTCCTCGGCCACCCCTTCGGCCGGCACGACGAGGCAGTACCGCCCGTCGGGCTCGGGGATGACGCCGAACCGCTCCCGCGTCCTGCGGACCTCGGCCACCACGGCGGCAACCGTCTCCGGCGGCGCGGCCACCTCCATCTCGCCCATCAGCGTCTCGACCCTGGAGGGCTCGCCGGGGAAGCCGACCCCGAGCAGCCTGCGCACGGTGCTGCGACCGCCGTCGCAGCCGACGAGGTAGCGCGAGCGCAGGCACGTCCCGTCGGCCAGTCCGGCGGTCACCCCGTCGTCGTCCTGACCCAGCGCGGTCAGTTCGCAGCCGCGCCGGATCTCGACGCCGAGTCCGGTGACGTGCTCGGTCAGCAGGCGCTCGGTGTCGGTCTGCCGGATGGCGAGGACGTACGAGTGGGCGGTGTCCAGCCGGTCCGGCCACCGCGTGGCGAGGCCGGCGAAGAACCCGCCGGACGTGACCTTCCTGCCGAGCGTGAGGAACCGGTCCAGCAGACCGCGCTGGTCCAGCACCTCGATGCTGCGCACGTGCAGGCCGCGCGAGCGGGTCTGGACGCTCGGCTCGACCTCCCTCTCCAGCACGAGCACCCGCACACCCTGCAGCCGCAGTTCTCCGGCCAGCATCAGCCCGGTCGGCCCGCCGCCGACGACGATGACGTCGATCATCAACACACCCGACCCCGTAGGTTTTGGCTCAGGGCGGTGATTCTGCGTCACGGCGGGGGCCTTGCCGCAAGGCCCCCGCTGGGCTATAGCTTGAAAGTGGCAAGGAGCGGGCGCTCCTTGCCATGTGCGTTGCCTTCCGCCTCGGCGGCCTTTCGTCGCACGTGCCCGACGGGCCTCCCGAGGCCGCGCCGGCCCCGACTCACGGCCGGGATCAGCGCCTACTGCTCCACGGCGTCGTGCTTCTCGGTGTCGGCTTCGAAGTAGACGTCTAGGATCGCGTCGAACTCATCGCTCCAGGACCGCAGTTGCCGGCGGCTGGGTGCGTCGGCCCACGCCTCGAACCAGCGGCGCTCGGACAGGTAGACCGTGACGCCGAAGCGGCGCCCCCACGTGGGGACGTCGACCTCGACCGCACGGATCTCCTTCCAGAGGAACTCGGCCTCGGTGTCGTCCAGCCGGAAGGTGAGGCCGCGCCGGTCCGCCCGGATGGCCCCCCTGCGGTCCGCCGCCTCGAACTCCCGCTTCTCGCCGGTGTCTTCGGTGGCTTCGTCGTCGTCGACTTCGTCAGCGTCGTCGTCATCATCGGTGGCGGTGACGGTGGCGGACTCATCCGCGGCCGTGGCGGGCGACGGCACGGTGCCGGTCGTCACGTCCGCCGCGGTGTCGGACGCGCTGCCGGTCCCGGAGGCCGCGGCCTTGGTCGTGTCGTCGTCATCCGGTTCCGGTACGAGGATGCCGGGGACGTATGCCGGATCTGTGCCGGCGGCCTGTACGAGCGGGATTTTCTGACCTCTGCTCTGTTCCACGGCGGGCAGTATGGCTGATCCGCCTGTGCGTGCGACACTCGCCCCGCTGTTCGGTGCGCGCGGGACCGTACGGGAAGCCGGCGCTGTGGTCACTCAGGACGGATGCGGCACGGCCATGGCGATCTCGCGGACGCGGTCCTGGGTGATTCCGGTGCGCTGTTCGACGGCGAGCGGATGGTCGGTGGGCTCCAGTTCCATCAAGGGCCGCGTGCCGACCGGCCGTGTGTGGGCGTTGGTCCTGGTGCCGTCGGCGCGGCATGCACGTCTCATGCTGCAGGCGAGATCCTTACCTTCGTGACCGGCCTCGCGGCCTCACTCGAACCGCGAGGTGTCTCCCGCGCCCCGCCGTACGATCTCCGCCACGCCGCCGGAGAAGTCGACCACCGTCGTCGGCTCGGTGCCGCAGTCCCCGGAGTCGACCACGGCATCCACCACGTGATCGAGCCGATCCTTGATCTCCCAGCCCTGAGTCATCGGCTCCTCCTCGTCAGGCAGCAGCAGTGTGCTGGACAGCAGCGGCTCGCCCATTTCGGCCAGCAGCGCCTGGGTGACCACATGGTCCGGGATGCGCACACCCACGGTCCTCTTCTTCGGGTGCAGCAGCTTGCGCGGCACCTCACGGGTGGCCGGGAGGATGAAGGTGTAGCTGCCGGGCGTGGACGCCTTCACGGCCCGGAACACGTCATTGTCCACCTGCACGAACTGGCCCAGCTGCGCGAAGTCCCGGCACATCAGCGTGAAGTGGTGCCGGTCGTCGAGGTGGCGGATCGAACGGATCCGGTCCATGCCGTCCCTGCTGCCCAGCCGGCAGCCCAGCGCGTAACAGGAGTCGGTGGGATACGCGATGAGTCCTCCCGACCGCACCGCGTCGGCGACCTGGGAGATGCTGCGCGGCTGGGGGTTCTCGGGGTGCACGTCGAAGTACTTCGCCATCTGCCGAGCTTATGCCGTACCCGGGTGCCGTACCCGCGGGGCCGCGCCCGTCGTCGCAACCACCGCTTCGGACACGGACAAGACCTGTCAGGTGAAACCTCGATGAGACGAACAGCCCAGTCGTCAATCTTCGGTGAGGCCGGTGCATCTCCGCTGGGACAGGACACGGCTCCGCAGGTCGAGGGGCCTTGCTCTGCGACAGTTGCCGATATATCGTTGAGGTATCGCGACCGTACGACGATGGAAGGAGCGTCATCATGCGTTCCCATGGAAACGGACACTTCGGACCCGGCCATCACGGCCGCGGCGACCATGAGCAGGAGGGGCGGCGCGCGGCGTTCGGCCCGTTCGGACCGCCGTTCGGCGGCGGGCCCTGGGGGCCCGGGCCGTGGCACGGCGGGCGGGGCGGCAGGGGAGGGCCGCGGGGCCGGGCGAGGCGCGGCGATGTGCGGGCCTCGATCCTGGCGCTGCTCGCCGACCGGCCCATGCACGGCTACGAGATGATCCAGGAGATCGCCGAGCGCAGCGGCGGCGCGTGGAAGCCGAGTCCCGGCTCGGTCTACCCGACACTGCAACTGCTCGAGGACGAGGGCCTGATCACCAGCGCGTCGGAGGGCGGCAAGAAGCTCTTCACGCTCACCGAGGCCGGCCGCAGCGAGGCCGAGGCGGGCGCCGACGCCCCCTGGGAGGAGGCCGGGCGCGGCATCGACTGGGAGGCCATGAACGAGATCCGCAAGGCGGGCGCCGGCCTGGTCGACGCCTTCCGGCAGGTCTGGGCGACCGGTACGCCCGAGCAGCGCGACAAGGCGCTGACGGTGGTCAACGAGGCCCGCAAGAAGCTCTATCTGATCCTCGCCGACGAGGACTGACCCCTTCGTACGCCGGTGGTCCGGGACGCACATGCGTCCCGGACCACCGGCGTCGTGATGCGGCGCCGCCGAGACGTCGTTCAAGGCGTGATCCGACCGCGCGAACCGGAGGCCGGGACGGCGAACGATCAAGCCGGCACACCCGGGGCCTACGGGCAGGCCTCACCGAACTTGACGGCCTTGAAGGCGACCGGCTGTCCCGTGAGCCCGCGTCCGGCGGCGGGCGACTGCGAGCACACCTTCCAGTTGCTCTCCACGAGGATGAAGCGGTCCTGCCCCGAGGCGTCCTGCACTGTGATGCCGGTCGCGGGGGTGAGCGTCGTGCGGGCCACCTTCAGTGACGTGCCGGTGAGGTCCGGCATCGTCGCTCCCGCAGAGGCGGGCGCCGAGGCGTCCTGGCCGGGACAGGACTCGTCGCGCTTGACGGCACCGAAGTCGACGGTGGCGGTGGTGGTCCGGCTGCCCGGGGCCGGGCGCTGGAAGCAGACCTTCCAGTCGCGGTCCCAGATCTGGTCGCGGCCCCGGCCCAGCGCGTCGTGCGAGTCCAGGCGGTAGAAGCCGAGCGACTGGGCCTTGTCCTGGGCGGCCTGCAGGCCCATGCCGGCGAACGAGGGCAGGTCGGCCGGTCCGGCCGTGGCGGGAGTGCTCGCGGGGGCCCGGCCGTCGCCGGTCGTGCCGTCGCCGGTCGTGTTGGCGCCGGCGGGATCGCAGGCCGTTGCGGCGGCGGCGAGGGCGGCGAGCGCTAGAGCGGCGGCGGCGCGGGCGATCTGCATGGGCGGGGCTCCCCTGTCGGTCCGTCGGCCCCTCATGGCCGGGGCAAGCACCACCGTACCGGGGCACAACGGATCAATGCCCCGTCATCCACCTATGGGTGACGCCTGATCAGGACCGCTCTCCCGGCACGCGGGGCGGCGGGCCTGCCCATGACGCCGGGCGGCATCGACGCTGCGGGAACTCCGCTGGGGCCGGGCGCGGGACGTACCCCTTCACGGTGGGGGAGAGAGTGCCGACGCGGTGCTGCGTCAGCGACGGGCGCCGCGAGGGTCACGCCACCCGCGGCCCCCGGCGCCCGGGTCGTCCCGTACGGTCCAGGGCTGCTCGACGAGACCGGCGAGCTTGCGCGGCGACTCTTTGAGGGCCACGGTGGCGGTGTCCTTGAGCTTGCCCGCCATGAGGGCGACGGCCGCGCCGTTGAAGGAGCCGTCGATGCGGACGTCGGTCCGGTCGCCGTCCGGCGTCAGGCTGTGGCGGGTGAGCAGGTTCACGGCCATCGGGCCCCTGTCGGCGATCTCGAACCCGCGGCCGGGGTCCAGCGCCGTGACCTCCCATTTCACCTCGGCCGGGGTCCGTCGGCTTCATGTTCTCCCGGTACGTCGCGCCCGCCTCCAGCGGCTCGGGACCGCCGTCGACCTCGGCCATACGGTGCACTCCCTCGCGTCGGCGGGTGAGCGGAACGTAACCGCCGCGACCGGAGGTTTCACTACTGATGTACCGTCAGGACTGGTGGGCACGGGTACGCGGTGCCGGACGCGGAGGTGCCGCCCCGGCCCGTCGTGGGGGCGGGGCGGCACCGGGATCCCGTCGCCCGGGTCAGGGACGGACGACGAGCTGGAAGGACTGCGCGGCCGAGCCGTCGCAGGTGCGCTGGACCAGCTGGGTGCCGCTCGGGTCGCCGGTGGGGGCGGTGAGGCACTTGCCGCTGTGGCGGGCGGTGAAGTGGTAGCGGCCGCCGGACTCGGCGACGGCCTTCCACTGCTGGTTGCCGCCGCCGCCGTACGTCCAGAGCTGGAGTGCGGCGTTGTCGGCGGTGGATACGTCCGTGACGTCCACGGCCTTCGTGGTGTCGTTGCGGGCGGCCAGGCGCCGGTAGCCGCTGTCGGTGGACAGCACGCGGAAGTCCTGCGCGGTGGTGGAGTTGCAGGTGTACTGCTGGATCGCGGTGCCGTTGGCCGTGCCGGCGGCGCGGGCGTCCACGCAGCGGCCGCTGCCGGCGTTGACCAGGGAGTACCAGGAGGTCTCGGATATCGGGTCGGTCGGGTCGGGGTCACCCGTGGAGCCGGTGCCGAGCCACTTGAGTCCGTCGAGGAGGAAGGTGTTCTGGGTGGTGCTGGCGAAGGTCGACGACAGGCCGGTGTTCGTGTCGTAGTTCATCGCGTTGTGGCCGAAGTTGGCGTACAGCATGCGGTACTTGGTGTTGGTCCACAGGATCGGGTAGTAGCCGCTGTACCACGACTGCCCGGGGTCGGTGCCCAGCGGGAAGCTGACCGGGTCGACGGACGCCAGGATGTCGATGTCCGGGTTGGCGCGCAGGTCGTTGCTCCAGCCGTACCACTCGCTCACCGACGAGGTGAACGTCGCCGGCAGGTGCGAGGTGGAGGGGTGGGTGCGGTCCTCGACGCGCAGGGTGGCGGTCGTGGGGCCCCAGGTGTTGGAGCGGAAGTTCCCGCTGCCGAGGAACTGGTTGTAGTACCAGGGCCAGCTCTGCGCGTTGTCCGTCCAGGCCGAGACGTGGAAGCCCATCCAGCCGCCGCCACCGCGCATGTACGCCTCGAAGCCGGCGCGCTGGGCGGCGCTTGTCGGGGCGTCGTCCAGGAACAGGACGACCTGGTACTGCCTGAGCGCGCTCGCGTCGGTCAGCAGGTTCCAGTTGGTCGTCGAGGTGTACGTGAAGCCGTTGGCGGCCCCGGCCTGCGGGAACCACTGGTTGGCTTCCTTGACGAAGTCGATGTGGGCCGCGTCCCAGGTGCCGTTGTAGAACGCCAGCACCTTGAAGGGGGTGGCGGCGGGGGCGGCCGTGGCGGGAGCGGCGACGGCTCCGACGAGGACGGCGAGCAGCAGTAACAGGCGGGCGGCGACGCGCCTGGCGGCGGTCGTGGCACGGGTCATGGGGGGAGGTCCTTCCCGGTCGGCGGGCGCGTGTGGGGGGCGCCGGTGGGGGAGCGGAGAGGGGGGAGACGTGGGGAGAGGTGGTGGGGGGAGGCGGTGGGGAGGCCTTCTTCAACTCGTGATTTAAGGAGTGAAGGAAGGGTGCAGTCAAGACTTTGGTACAGACCAGTAATGTCCGCGCAGGTGGCCTCCGTTGATCGGCGGTTCCGGACGAGGGGTCCGGGGGTGCGGACCGGGCACGGCGGTCCGGCGGAGGGGGCGCGTTCAAGTGTTGTCCGGCCCGGATCCGGCGGAACTGCCGGCCATGGGGTTCCGTACCGGTCGCCAACTGCGCGGATGCCCCTGCCCGCCGATGAGCTCAGGCCCTGCCACGCATCCGGCGGCCTTCGGAATCCGTAGCGCGACCTCTTGACGTGTCCGCTGCAGAAGCCTAACTTCACGCCGTGAAGAAAGGTCGTTCCGGCCTTTGAGCCGCTGTCGCACGGCCGGGCGCGTGCGCCCGGCGACCCCCACCCCCCACCTCCACCATGCCCGGTCACGCCGCCGCACGCTTCGGCATGCCCGCTCCCACCCCCCACGGCGCCGCGCCCCGCGCGGCAACAGGAGTCATCCATGAGAACCCTCGGAGCGCCGCCCCGCGGCGCCACCGGACGCGGCCGGGTCCGGCGCCGCGTCGTACCGCTCGCGCTCGGCGCACTCCTGGCCTCGGGGCTGTCCGCCGTCGTGCTGACCGCCCCGCAGGCCCAGGCCGCGAGCCTCCCCACCGGCTGGGTGACCGTCGCCGCCAAGCACAGCGGCAAGTGCGTCGACGCCGCCGCCGCGGGCACCGCCGACGGCACCGCGGTCCAGCAGTACGCGTGCAACGGCACCACCGCGCAGCAGTGGCAGTTCCAGCCCACCAGCGACGGCTACGTCCGCGTCAACAACCGCAACGACGCGAGCAAGGCCTGGGACGTCACCGACGTCTCCGTGGCGGACGCCGCACCGGTCCAGCTCTGGTCGTACTCGAACGGCGCCAACCAGCAGTGGCTGCCGGTCGAGGAGGCCGGCGGGACCTACCACTTCGTGAACCGCAACAGCGGCAAGTGCCTCGACGTGCCCGCCGCGTCGGCCGCCGACGGCGCCCGCATCCAGCAGTACACCTGCAACGGCACGAGCGCGCAGTCCTTCAGCCTGGGCTCCACCGACTCCCCGCAGAACCCGCCGGGCACCCCCGACTTCGGCCCGAACGTCTCGGTCTTCGACCCGTCGATGTCCTCGGCCGCGATCCAGGGCCGGCTCAACCAGGTCTTCGGGCAGCAGGAGTCCAACCAGTTCGGTGCCCAGCGGTACGCCCTGCTCTTCAAGCCCGGCAGCTACGACGTCGACGCCAACGTCGGCTTCTACACGCAGGTCGCGGGCCTGGGCCTGTCGCCGGACGACGTGACGATCAACGGCGCGGTGCACGCCGAGGCCGACTGGTTCCAGGGCAACGCCACCCAGAACTTCTGGCGCTCGGCGGAGAACCTCTCCGTCAACCCCTCCGGCGGTACCGACCGCTGGGCGGTCTCGCAGGCGGCCCCGTACCGCCGGATGCACGTCCGCGGCAACCTGCAGCTGGACGACGGCGGCTGGTCCAGCGGCGGCCTGATCGCCGACTCCAAGATCGACGGCCAGGTGCGCTCCGGCTCGCAGCAGCAGTGGCTGTCGCGGAACAGCCAGTGGGGCAGCTGGACGGGCTCGAACTGGAACATGGTCTTCGTCGGTGACGTCAACGCGCCCTCGAACAGCTTCCCGAACCCGCCCTACACCACCGTCGCGCAGTCCCCGGTGACCCGTGAGAAGCCGTTCCTGTACGTGGACTCGGCCGGCGCCTACAAGGTCTTCGTACCGTCGCTGCGCACCAACACCCAGGGCACGACCTGGGCGGGCGGCAACCCGGCGGGCAGCTCGCTGCCGATCGACCAGTTCTTCATCGTCAAGCCCGGAGCGACCGCCACCGACATCAACGGCGCGCTCGCCCAGGGGAAGAACCTGCTGTTCACGCCCGGCGTCTATCACCTCAACCAGACGCTGAACGTCAACCGCGCCGGCACCGTCGTGCTCGGTCTGGGTCTCGCGACCGTGATCCCGGACAACGGCATCACCGCGGTGAACGTCGCGGACGTCGACGGCGTGAAGATCGCCGGACTGCTCATCGACGCGGGCACCGCCAACTCGCAGACGCTGATGCAGGTCGGCCCCGCCGGATCGTCCGCGCGGCACACCGCGGACCCGACCTCGCTGCACGACGTCTTCTTCCGCATCGGCGGCGCGGGCGTCGGCAAGGCCTCCCAGAGCCTGGTGGTCAACAGCTCGGACGTCATCGGCGACCACATGTGGCTGTGGCGGGCCGACCACGGCAGCGGGGTGGGCTGGAACAGCAACACCGCCGCCAACGGCCTGATCGTCAACGGCACGAACGTGACGATGTACGGGCTGTTCGTGGAGCACTACCAGCAGCACCAGGTGATCTGGAACGGCAACGGCGGCCGTACGTACTTCTTCCAGAACGAGATGCCGTACGACCCGCCCAACCAGTCCGCCTGGATGAACGGCTCCACGCGCGGCTACGACGCCTACAAGGTCAGCCCGTCGGTGACCGGTCACGAGGCCTGGGGCCTGGGCAGCTACTGCTACTTCAACGTCAACCCGTCCGTCGTCGCCGACCGGGCCTTCGAGGTGCCCGCGGTGTCGGGGGTCCGCTTCCACAACATGGTGACGGTCTCGCTCGGCGGAACGGGCACGATCAGCCACGTCATCAACAACAGCGGAGGCCCGTCCAACTCCGCGAACAACGTGGCCAACCTCGTCTCCGGTCCCTGACCCCGGCCGGACGACACCAGGCGGGGCCGCCGCCGTCCGCACGGTGGGCGGCGGCGACCCCGCCACCAGGCATGCCCGCAGGCCCGCCGGCGGTCGTCGCGGCGCCCAACGCACCGATGACGCCGGGGTCTTGACGCGGGGCTGGTCTGGTCCATAGCGTCTGCGGCCATCAGCTGTTCATGTAGTGAGGCGATTTTCACCTACATGAACGGCTGCCTCGATCCCCCCACCCCTGGTGCCACCCCCCCCGCTCACCTCGGTACCACCCCCTCAACGGCTTGCCCCCCACGACGCGCACCCCGGGTGCGCACACGAAGGAGCCGTCCCGTGCTGAAATCCGCCGTCAGAGCCCTCACCGCGGCCCCCGCCGTCCTCGCCATGGCCGCCACCGCCGTCGTCGCCACCGGCGGCTCCGCGAGCGCCGCCGCCAACCCCGGCCCGGGCTTCCCCGCCCACTACGCCGCGCCCTACGTCGAGACCTGGAACTCGCCCTCGGCGATGACCAACGTGCGCAACGCGACGGGCCTGAAGTACTTCACGCTCGCCTTCGTCATCGACGGCGGCGGCTGCAACGCCATGTTCAACGGCGACACGCCTGTGACCGACGCCGGCTGGACCTCCGCGGTCAACTCCGTGCGGGCCGCCGGCGGCGACGTCATCGTCTCCTTCGGCGGCGCCTCCGGCACCGAGATCGGCCTGTCCTGTACGAGCGTGTCCACGCTCAAGGCCCAGTACAAGAAGGTCGTCGACGCCCTCAACCTCACCCGCGTCGACCTCGACGTCGAAGGCAGCGCGATCGCCGACACCGCCGCCAACGACCGCCGCAACAAGGCGCTCGCCCAGCTCCAGCAGGAGTACGCGGCGGCCGGGCGCAAGCTCGACGTCCAGTACACCCTGCCGGCCATGCCCAGCGGACTGGACGACAACGGCACGAAGCTGCTCTCCAACGCCAAGAGCAACGGGCTGAACGTCAACCTCGTCAACATCATGACGATGGACTACTACGACGGGACCCGCGACATGGGCAAGGCGGCCACCGACGCCGCCACCGCCCTGCGCGGCCAGCTCGGCGCCATCTGGCCGGAGAAGTCCGACGCCCAGCTGTGGGCGATGGAGGGCAACACCCCGATGATCGGGGTCAACGACGACACCAGCGAGATCTTCACCACCGGCAACGCCTCCACGCTCGCCGGATTCGCCAAGTCCAAGGGCATCCAGGAACTCGCCTTCTGGGCGCTCGGCCGCGACAAGGCGTGCGCCACCAACGGGCAGCTCTCCGACAGCTGCAGCGGCACCCCGCAGAGCGCCTGGCAGTTCTCCTCCGTCTTCAACACCGTGACCGGCGGGGGCACCACCCCGCCGCCCACCGGCTCCACCGGCCAGATCACCGGCCTCGGCGGCAAGTGCGTCGACGTCGCCGCCGCGAGCAGCGCCAACGGCACCGCCGTCCAGATGTACGACTGCAACGGCACCACCGCGCAGCAGTGGACGGTCGGCACCGACGGCACCGTGCGCGCCCTCGGCAAGTGCATGGACCTCACCGCCGCCGGCACCGCCAACGGCACCAAGGTCCAGCTGTACGACTGCAACGGCACCGGCGCCCAGGCCTGGCAGCCCGGCAGCGGGGACACCCTGGTGAACCCCGCCTCCGGCAAGTGCCTGGACGTCACCGACAAGTCCACCGCCAACGGCGCGCGGCTGCAGATCTGGACCTGCGCCGGCGGCACCAACCAGCAGTTCCACCTTCCGGCCTGACGGGTCCCACCGCCGCCGCCCGGCGCACCGCGGAACCGCGGTGCGCCGGGCGGCCGCATGCCAGGATCGTTGCGTGACCGACGACCAGGCCCCCGTGACCGCCGACGCCCTCCGGGAGCGCATGCGCTCCGCGCCCGTCCTCGCCGGGCCCCTTCCCTCCTTCGACCCCGACGGCGCGGGTCCGGAACCGGGGCCGCTGTTCGCCCGCTGGCTCGCGTACGCGCTGGACGACGGCGTCCCGGAGCCGCACGTGATGACCCTCAGCACTGCGGACGCCGGCGGCCGGCCCTCCGCGCGGATGCTCATGCTGCGCGGCGTCGACCTCGACCGCCCCGCCTTCGCCTTCGCCTCGGACGCGGCCAGCCGCAAGGGCCGCGACCTGGCGGAGCGCCCCTGGGCAGCCCTCACCTGGTACTGGCCGCGGCACGGCCGGCAGATCCGGGTGACCGGACCGGTGGAGACCCTGGGCCGCGACGCCACCCGCCGCGACTTCCTCGGCCGCCGTGAAGCCTCCCGGGTGGCCGGCTTCACGGGCGTGACGAGTGCCCCGCTGGAGGACCGTGCGGCGTACGAGGAGGCGCGCCGCCGGGCCGCCGGGCACGTCGCCGCCCACCCCGACGACGTCCCCGAGGGCCACACCGTCTACCGCCTCGCCGCCGAGGAGGCCGAGTTCTGGCAGGCCGCCCCCGACCAGGGCCACGTCCGCCTGCGCTACACCCGCGACCCCGCCGTCCCCGGGGGCTGGACGCGCACGCTGCTCTGGCCCTGAGGCCTCACCGCAGGTGCCGCACGCCCGCGGGAGTGGCGGCGGCGCGCACGCGGGCGGCGTCCTGCCCGGGCGGGGCGCGGTGGAGGACGCCGGCGCGGGGACCGTGCTCACCGCCGTCGAAGCGCCCGGCTGGAGCCCGGACGCAGCCGCGGCCCTGCGCGCGGCCGCCGGCCACGCCGCGGAACGGGGCGCGCCGCGGGCCGGCGGCACGGACCTGCTGGCCGCGCTCGTCGCCGACCAGGGGAGCCGGGCGGCGCAGGTGCTGAGGTCGGCGGGGGTCGAACCGCAGGTCCCGGCCGTGCGGCCACCCCTGCCGCGCGGCGAGAACGACAGCCGCTACCGGGATGACGGTCCTGTCGCGAGCTGACATCATGGCCCGATGCATGTGTCTCAGGGGAGGAACGCCGGGCTCTGGCTCGCGCTGGTTTCCGCGTTCGCGTTCGGCGGTTCGGGGGTGGCGGCCAAGCCGCTGATCGAGGCGGGGCTCGACCCGCTGCATGTGGTGTGGCTGCGCGTGACCGGCGCCACGCTCATCATGCTCCCCGTGGTGCTGCGGCACCGGGCGCTCCTGCTGCGCCGCCCCGGCCTGCTGCTCGGCTTCGGGCTGCTCGGTGTCGCCGGTGTCCAGACGCTCTACTTCGCGGCGATATCCCGCGTCCCGGTCGGCGTCGCGATCCTCGTGGAGTTCCTCGGCCCGGCGCTGCTGCTCGGCTGGGTGCGCTTCGTCCAGCGCAAGGCGGTCAGCAAGGCCGCCGCGATCGGTGTCGTGCTCGCCGTCGGCGGCATGGCCGCGGTGGTCGAGGTGTGGTCCGGGCTCGCCTTCGACCCGCTGGGCCTGGCGCTCGCCTTCGGCGCCGCCTGCTGCCAGGTCAGCTACTTCGTGCTGGCCGACCACGGCAGCGACGGCGACGACGCCCCGGACCCGGTCGCCGTCATCGCGTACGGCCTGGCCATCGGCGCCGTCGTGCTGACCGCGGTCTCCCGCCCCTGGTCGATGGACTGGTCGGTGCTCACGCGGCAGGCGGCGCTCGGCGAGACGGACGTGCCCGCGGTCCTGCTCGTCGGCTGGGTCGTGCTGGTGGCCACCGTGCTCGCGTACCTGACCGGCGTGGTCGCCGTACGCCGGCTGTCACCGCAGGTGGCCGGCGTCGTCGCGTGCCTGGAAGCGGTGGTCGGCACCGTCTTCGCATGGGTGCTGCTCGGCGAACACCTCGGCACGCCGCAGATCATCGGCGGCACGCTCGTACTGGCGGGCGCGTTCGTCGCCCAGACCGCCAAGAAGCGGGGCCCGACGACGGTCGTGGCCTCGGGCAGCCCCGTCGGCACCGGCACCGCCGCGCCTGCCAGGCCGGTGTCCGGCGTGGGGCAGTAGCGCCGGCAGTTCGGCTGTCCCGCCGTCTCGCGCCCTGCGGGCGCACAGCGCCGGCGTCGCCCGCCCACCGGCGTCACCACGCCCGACCGACGACTGTCTCGCGTCCCCCTACAACCCTTTCCTCTCACGGCGTGTCAAAGACGGTGCCGGAGAAGGAAACGGGCTCTTTCCGGATACCCCCGCACCGCCCGGTCGTTTTTGAGCGAAGGAGCCGCTCATGCGCAAGAACCGCTCGGCTGCGGTCACCGCGGCGTCATTTCTCCTCATCACGGGCGCGGCCATCGCCTCCGCGCCCGCCTCCGTCGCCGGGACCCCCGGCGGCACCCACGCGAGCGATCGCAACCGGGACTTCAACGGCGACGGGTACGAGGACGTGCTGACCGGCGCGCCCGGCGCCACGGTCGGCGGCCGTTCCGGCGCCGGTGCCGTCACCGTGCAGTACGGCGGCCCCAAGGGGGTCACCACCAGCGCCGGTGTCTTCAGCCAGAACACCTCCGGCGTGCCCGGCGCCGCCGAGACCGGCGACGCCTTCGGCCAGGCCGTGGCCAGCGGGGACCTCGACGGGGACGGGTACGACGACGCCGTCGTCGGCGTCCCCGGCGAGGACCTGGGCGGCGTCGGCGCCGACGCGGGGGGCGTCGTGGTCCTGTGGGGCTCGGCGAAGGGGCTGTCCGGCACCGCGAGCGACTGGCTGCAGTCCGTCAGCGCCATGAAGGGCGACCGGTTCGGCAGCGCCCTGGCCGCCGGGCACTTCACCACCTACGTCCCGGGTGACCTGCTCGCCGTGATCGACAAGGTGGGGCTGTCGATCTTCCAGTACGAGTCCGTGCCGCAGGCCGCCGCCCGCAAGGGCGGGGACGCGGGGACCTTCACGCCCTTCAAGGACCGGCGGCGCACGCCGCTCGCCCGGCAGGCGGAGGGGCCCGGCATCGCGCCCACGTCGCTGACCACCGGGGACTACGACGACAACGGCCTGGCCGACCTCGTCGTCTCCGGTGTCAGCCTGGGGAACGAGCCGGGCCACGGCTGGTCGTACGTCATCCTGAGCGACGACATCGATCCGCTGCCCGTCACCGCCCTGCGCGGTGGACCCGTCGTCGCCTCCGGCGACATCAACGGCGACGGTTTCGACGACCTCGTCACCGGCGAGCCGCAGAGCCCCGACGACGGCGGCGAGTTCGTGAACGGTGGCCTGGTGGGCGTCTACCACGGCAGCCGGGACGGGCTGGTGGGCCAGGAGGGACCGGGCACCCCGCCGTACTGGTGGACGCAGGACAACCCCGGTGTGCCGGGCGTCGCCGAGCGCGGCGACGGCTTCGGCGCCGACCTCTCCGTCGGCGACGTCAACCGCGACGGGTACGCCGACGTGGCGATCGGCTCCCCCGGAGAGGACATCGGCAGCGTCGCCGACGCGGGGGCCGTGTGGGTGCTGCGCGGTTCGGCGCGGGGTCTGACCGCCGCCGGTGTCCTGGACGTCAACCAGAACACCGCCGGCGTCCCGGGCACCGCCGAGAAGGCCGACAAGTTCGGCGCCCAGGTCTCCTTCACCGACCCCAACCGCGACGGCTACTACGGTCTGCTCGCCGCGGCACCGGGGGAGAACACCAACGACGGTGTGGTGTGGGTGTTCTCGGCCGGCTCCGGTGGCCTCAAGCTGCCGGGGAGCTGGACGTACGGCGGCGGCTCGCTCGGCGCGCCCTACCAGAACGCCCGGTACGGCGCGGCGATGGACGACTAGCCCGGCTGTCCGAGGCGGCGCAACTGCTGGGTCCGGGCGGCGTCGTCGCCCGGACCTCCCCGTTCGGCCAGCAGGCCGGTCACCCGCCGCTGCGTCTCGAGCGGCCGGTTCCCGCCGAACTTGAACTTGGCGCGGACGTCGGCGACCTCCAGCCGCAGCCCGCGGATGCCGGGCAGCATCCGGCCGAACGGCGCCTGGCCGGGGACGACGGGGGCGTGGTCGCCGCGCGGCTGGAAGTGGGCGAGCTGCCGGTGCAGGAGGTCCGCCTTCTCCTGCGGGTCGTCCACGAGGTGGGCCACGCAGAGCAGTTGCACGACGGCGTAGTAGCTGGTGGGCGTGCCGTGCTCGGGCGGGGTGCCCTCGGGGGCGTGCCAGGCGCCGGGGATGAAGGCGTGGTCGCCGGCGACGCTGAGCGTCACCCGGGGGTGGGCCTCGATCGCGTTCCAGAGCGGGTTGGGCCGGGCGAGGTGGGTGACCGCCTCACGCCGTGCGGCGTCATAGGCGAAGTGCACCGGCTGGACCAACGGGGGTTCGCCGCCGAGTCCGTTGACGGCGAGCTGGCCGAAGTCGTGCTCGGCCAGCCAGTCCTGCCACTCGGCCTCGTCGACGGGGGCGTCCCAGGGGTGGACGAGCATGCGCGGGCTCCCTTCAGCGCGTGGTGAGGTAGCCCGGGGCGGCGATCGACGGGTCGAGGTCGTCCGCGGGTTCGGGTGTTCCGTAGGCGCGGGTGACGGGCAGCACTCCCGTCCAGTGGGGGAGCGCCAGGTCCTCGGGGTCGTCGCCGGGGCCGCCGGTGCGCACCTTGGCCGAGACCTCGTGCAGGTCGAGGGCGATGACGGCGGTGGCGGCCAGTTCCTTGGCGTTGGCCGGGCGGGAGTCGGCGACCCGGCCGGGCACGATGTGCTCGACCAGGGCGTCCAGGGCGGCGGAGCGCTCGGCGGGGTCGGTGACCTGGCGGGCCACGCCGTGCACCACCACGGAGCGGTAGTTGATGGTGTGGTGGAAGGCGGAACGGGCCAGCACGAGCCCGTCCAGGTGCGTCACGGTCAGGCAGACCGGGAGCCCGGTGTCCTCGCCGGCGCCGCGCAACGGACGGGAGCCGGTGGAGCCGTGCACGTAGAGCCGCTCGCCGACGCGGGCGTAGAGGGTCGGCAGCACGACCGGCGCCCCGTCGCGGACGAAGCCGAGGTGGCAGAGGTAGTCCGCGTCGAGGATCGCGTGCACCAGCTCGCGGTCGTACGAGGCGCGCTCGCGGCTGCGGGTGGGGACGGTGCGGTCGGTGGGAGCGTACGCGTCGGCAGCGGAGGGCGTGGCGGACATGGCACGATCCTTTGCACTAGTGCATAATGCTGTTTGTGCTAGGAGAGTATACGTTCACCGGCCGGGGCGCAGCGGACATCGCGGCGAGCGTCGAACGGGCCATCGGCGAGGGCGCGCTCGCCCCCGGCGCCGCGCTGCCGCCGCTGCGGGAGCTCGCCGCCGGACTCGGCGTCAACCCCAACACCGTCGCCGCCGCCTACCGCCTGCTGCGCGACCGCGGCGTCATCGAGACCGCGGGCCGCCGCGGCAGCCGGGTGCGGCGGCGGCCGGCGACCACGGCGCGCGACGAGATCCGCCCGGAGGTGCCGCCCGGGGTGCGGGACCTGTCCACCGGCAATCCGGACACCGCGCTGCTGCCACCGCTCGCGGAGGCGCTGGCCGAGGCCGCGGCGCGCAACGCACGGCAGCCCATGCTGTACGGGCACGCCCCGGTCGAGGAGGAGCTCGCGGCCCTGGCGCGGGCCGCCTTCGACGCCGACGGGGTGCCGGCCGGGCCGGTCGGGCTCACCTCCGGTTCCCTCGACGCCATGGAACGCGCGCTCACCGCCCACCTGCGGCCGGGGGACGCGGTGGCGGTGGAGGACCCGGGGTGGGGCAGCGTCTTCGACCTCGTCCCGGCCCTCGGGCTGCGCGCCGTCCCGGTGGGCGTGGACGACGACGGGCCGCTCCCGCACGACGTCGACGCCGCCCTCCGGCGGGGCGCGCGGGCGCTGATCGTCACCGACCGCGGGCAGAACCCGACCGGCGCCACGCTCTCCGCGGCGCGCGCCGGCGAACTGCGCACGGTCCTGGGGGGCCACCCGCGGGTGCTCGTCATCGACGACGACCATGTGAACGGACTGACCGAGCTGCCCCTGCATCCGCTCGCCGGCAGCACCCCGCACTGGATGCTGGTCCGCTCCACCGCCAAGGCCTACGGCCCCGACCTGCGGCTGGCCGTGCTCACCGGCGACCCGGTCACCGTCGACCGGGTCCGCGGCCGCTACCGGCTGGGGCCCGGCTGGGTCAGCCATCTGCTGCAGCACACCGTCGCCCACCTCTGGCGCACCGGTGCGGTCGACGTCCCGGCCGTCTCCGCCGCCTACGCCGCGCGCCGCGACGCGCTGGTGCGGGCGCTGGCCGACCGGGGCGTCGCGGCGCACGGCCGCAGCGGCATGAACGTCTGGGTCCCGGTGCCGGACGAGACCGCGGCCGTCGCCCGGCTCCTGCAGTCGGGCTGGGCCGTGGCGCCCGGCGCGCGCTTCCGGCTGGACTCCCCGCCGGGCATCCGCGTGACCGTCTCGCCGGTCACGGTGGACGAGGTCCCGGCCCTGGCCGAGGCGGTCGCCGGCGCGGTCCGCCCGCTCCGCGCGGGGCGCTTCGGCTGACCGGGCGCGGACCGTGCGGTCAGCCCGCCGGGCGGCGCTGGGTCAGCGCCGCGCCGGCGAGCACCACGAGGGCGCCGACCGGTTCGTTCCACGTCAGGCGCTCGTTCAGCAGGGCGACGCCGGCCGCGGTCGCGATGACCGGGATCAGGTAGGTGACCATCGTGGCGATCGTCGGGCCCTTCTCCGCGACGATCCCGTACTGCAGCAGGAAGGCGATCCCGGTGCCCAGCGCGCCCAGCGCCACCACCGACAGCGTCGGCCACAGCGGGAACGAGGCGGGCACGGAGGTGAACAGCGGCGTCAGCACGGCCAGCTGGACGGTGCCGAGGAGCAGCTGCGCGGAGGACATCGACAGCGCCGAGTTGCCGCTGCCGCTCAGGGTGCGGCGCACGTAGATCCAGCCCACCGCGTAGCTCGCGGAGGCGCCCAGCGCCATCGCGGTGCCCGCCGGGTCCGTCCCGGAGAAGCCCTGCCAGGCGCCGAGCACGGTCAGCACGCCGACGAAGCCGATGCCGACCCCCGCGACCCGCTGCCGGGTCGGCTTGTCGTCCGAGAGCGCCACCACCGACAGCACCATGCTCCACAGCGGGGTCGTGGCGTTGCATATCCCCGCGAGCGTCGACGGGATCGTCAGCTCCGCGTACGCGAAGAGTGTGAACGGCACTGTGTTCAGCAGCAGCGCGGCGACCGCCATGTGCCCCCAGGCGCGCGCGCCGCGCGGCAGCCGCTCCCGCTTCAGGGCGAAGGCGGCGGCCAGCACCGCGGTGCCGAACGCCATGCGGCCGAGCGCGACCTGCAGCGGGGCGTAGGCCTCGGTGCCCACCTTGATGAACAGGAAGCTGAAGCCCCAGATGAGCGCGAGCACCGCCCAGCTGACGCGCCAGTCGACGACGAGGCGGCGGCGCGCGGTGGCGGAGGGGGCGCCGGTGACGGCGGCCGGTGGGGCGCCGGCGGTGGAGGGGGCGGCCACGGCGTCCGGGCGGCGGGTGCTGGGTGCGCTCATGGCCATCACGATGACGGATCGAACCTCTTAGGACAAGCGAGAAAACCTGCCGGTGATCGCGTAGTGTTGCTTACATGTTGAATCTCGAGCGCCTGCGCATCCTGCACGCGATCTCCACCTACGGCTCGGTGAGCGCCGCGGCGGACGTCCTGCACGTGACGACCTCCGCCGTCTCCCAGCAGATGGGCAAGCTCGAACGTGAGACCGGACAGATCCTGCTCGCCAAGAACGGCCGAGGGGTCCGGCTCACCGACGCCGGCCGGCTGCTGTCCGGGCACGCCGACCGCATCCTCTCCCTCGTCGAGCTCGCCCACTCCGACCTGGAGGCGCACCGCGGCGCCGCGGTCGGCGAACTGCGCATGGCGGCCTTCCCCACGTCGGTGCGCGGGCTGTTCCCGCAGGCGCTCGCCGCGACGCGGCGCGACCACCCCAAGCTGCGCGCGATGGTCCGCGAGATGGAGCCCCAGGACGCGCTGGCCCGGCTCGTCCGCGGCGACATCGACCTCGCGGTCGTCCTCGACTGGTACAACAAGCCGCTGTCGCTGCCCGGGGGCCTGGCCAAGGAGCCGCTGCTCGACGACATCGCCGACGTCGTCGTCCCCGAGGGCCACCACCTGGCCGGCCGTGCCGAGGTCGACCTCGGCGAACTCGCCGACGACGACTGGATCGCCTGGCCGGACGGTGGCTTCTGCCACGAGTGGCTGCTGTTCACCCTGCGCGGCAAGGGCGTGGAACCGCGCATCGCCCACCACGCCGAGGAGCACCCCACGGTGCTGGCCCTCGTCGCCGCCGGCCTGGGCGTCGCCGTCGTCCCGCGCCTGGGCCGCGGCCCCCTCCCGGCCGGGGTCCGCGCCATCCGCGTGCGGCACACCATGAAGCGCCACATCTACGCCGTCTGGCGCTCCGACGCCGACCGCCGCCCCGCCATCCGCGCCGCCGTCGACGCCCTGCGCCGGGCGGGGGAGGACGTGGCGGCCGCCGACGTCTGAGACCATCCCCGGATGGCTGACTGGGCGACGTACGTCCTCGTGCGCGAGGACGGCGGGCACGAGGTGTACGAGGCCCGCTTCGGCGCGGTCGGTCTCGACCTCGACCTGCTCGCCGGTCCCGACGTCCTGGTGCCGGTCCTCCGGGAGCGCCCACGGGCCGAAGGCCGGCGCGACGAGGTGTGGTGCCAGGCGGCGGCGCTGATCGACCTGCGGCAGAGGGTGCTGCTGTTCTTCGCCTGGGAGGGGCCCGTCGTCGAACTGCGCCACCGCGCCGCCGTGTGGCAGGCGCTGCGACGCGCCTGGCCCGGCTGGCAGCTGCGCTGGACCTACGACGGTCCCGCCGAACTGCGTTCCCACCTCGGCCTGGACCCCGAGGCCGTACGGGAGACCGGCGGTTCGACCTGTCCCGACGGCGCCCTCGCGACCGGTGACGGGGAACTGGCCGAGCGCGATCCCATGATCCGGGTCGTCACGGTCGGCGCCGACCGCTGCCATCTGCTGTCCTCCGCCAACCACCACCCGGTGGCCGAAGGCCCGGCGCTGCTCGACCGGCTCGCGGGGGCGCCCGACCACGGGCGATGTGTCCTCGCCGCGGACTCCGGCCTCCATGTGGACCCGGCGCGGCGCCGGGTGGGCTGGTGGCTGCTCGGTGCCCAGGCCGGGGCGCCGCTGATGGCCTCGCGCTGGCGGGGGTGGACGGTGGAGTTCTGGGCGGACCACTGGGAGGAGCACGTCCGTGCCTCCGGCGGCCGTTTCACGCCCCCGCTCGTCGACCGTGACCAGGCACTCGCCGAACTCCGCGACGCCGCACGAGGACGGCGCTCCGCCCTCGGGGACGCGGTCGCGCGCGTGCCCTAGCCAGGGTCCGGCATCTTGCGGAAGTCCCAGGAGACCACGGCGTCCGGGGTCAGGCGGAGCCAGGCGTGGCGGCCGTCGTGGGGCATGGACTCCAGGCCGAAGTTCTTGGCGGCGAACAACCGCTCGACGGCCTCCAGGTCCGGGTGGGGCTCGCCGGTGCGGGGCGCCTCGCCCACGAACTCCACGGTGCCGGAGAGTTCGACGCCGCGCAGGTCCCCGTACTCCGTGCCGTCGTCGACGACGACCGCGACGCGCGGGTCGCTCCGCAGGTCGGCCCAGCGGCGGCTGCGGACGATCGAGTACAGCCACAGGGACGCGCCGTCCCAGGCGAACCACAGGGCTCCCACGTGCGGGCGGCCGTCGGGCGAGACCGTGGCCACGCGGCAGGTGCGCTGCGCGCCGAGGAAGGCGTCCACCTCCTCGGCGGTCATCATGATCCGGCGTCCGCGGCGCTGTGCGACGGCCATGCGCACCCCCACTTCCCAGCCTGACATGTCGTCAGGTACGTTCACCCGGGACGACGGTAGGGCACCCGAGCGCGAGGGGGCAAGAGTGGCGGACGGCAATCGGCACCGGCGGCTCGACGCGCTCCTGACCCCCCGGTCCGCCGCCGTGCTCACCGTCGAGTGCCGGCGCGGGGTGGTCCGCCCGGGCGGCGCGCTGCCGGAACTCGCGGCCGCCGTACGCGCCTCCGGGGCGCTGGAGGCCACCGGGCGGCTGGTCGCCGCCGCCCACGCGGCGGGCGCCACCGTGGTGCACGCGGTCGCGGAACGCCGCGCCGACGGCCGCGGGTCCAGCCGCAACGCGCGGATCTTCCGCGCCGCCGAACGGCTCCCCGTACCGCAGGTCGCCGGCACGCCCGCCGTCGAGGTGGCCGAGGAGATAGCGGTCGGTGCCGGCGACCTCGTGGTGCGACGGCTGCACGGGCTGTCGCCGGTCGCCGGCACCGGCCTCGACGCCGTGCTGCGCAACCTCGGCGTGCGCACGGTCGTCGTCACCGGGGTGTCGGCCAACGTGGCCGTCCCCAACGCCGTCTTCGACGTGGTCAACCTCGGCTACGAGGCGGTCGTGCCCGCCGACGCCATCGCCGGGGTGCCGCAGTCGTACACCGCCGACATGCTCCGGCACACCCTCGCGCTGGTCGCCACGGTCACCACCACCGACGAGGTGATCGGCAGCTGGGAACGGTCCGGGCCGGGTCCGGGGGACTCAGGCCAGGGCCACTGAGTCCCCCTCCACCTTGATGTTCGCCGCCGCCAGCGGCTGGGTCGCCGGGCCGTTGGCCACGCTGCCGTCCTTGATGCTGAACTTGCTGCCGTGGCAGGGGCAGTTGATCGTGCCGCCCGCGATCTCGCTGACAGCGCAGCCCTGGTGGGTGCAGATCGCGGAGAACGCCTTGAACGAGCCCGCCTCGGGCTGGCAGACGACGACCTTCTTGTCCGCGAAGATCTTGCCGCCGCCGACCGGGATCTCCGAGGTCTTGGCCAGCGCCGCCTCGGCCCCGCCGCCGGCGGGCGCCGACCCGCCGGCCCCCTGGTCGCCGCCCTGCGGGGGCGCCGCGGGGCTGTAGGCGCCCGCGGAGTCGTTGGAGTCGCCGCAGGCGGCCAGCGCGGCCGCGAGCCCCGCCGCACCCACTCCGGCGACCACGGCGCGGCGGGTCGGAGCCCCTGCGATGCCAGTCGTCTCGGCCATGCGTCACACATCCTGTTGCCTCGTCCGTTCCGGACCGCCTGCCGGGGCCCGGGAGCGTGGGTCACGCCCTGCCCTGTCGTACGGACGAGATGGGTGGGCCGTTCAGCCATCCCCTGAAAGTTCCACCCTCGAAAATTCCCCCCGGGGGCAGGGACCAGGGCCGGGACCGGGTGACGGCGGTCCGCGGCCGCCGGAGACCGGTCATTAGGATGCGTCCATGGAGGAAGTGACAGGTATCCGCTACGTCACGCCGTTGCGTGAGGGCGGATCGGTGCCCGGTGTCGTCGAGGCCGACGACCTGGGGACGTATGTGGTGAAGTTCGTGGGTGCCGCACAGGGCCGCAAGGCGCTGGTGGCCGAGGTGATCGCGGGGGAGCTGGCCCGGCGGCTGGGGCTGCGGGTGCCGCTGCTGGTGCGGTTCCAGTTCGACCCGGTGATCGGGCTGGGCGAGCCGGACCAGGAGATCCAGGACCTGCTGAAGGCCAGCGGCGGCCTCAACCTCGGCATGGACTTCCTGCCGGGCGCGCTCGGCTTCGACCCGCTCGTCTTCGAGGTGGAGTCCGCCGAGGCGGGGCGGATCGTGTGGTTCGACGCGCTCGTCGGCAACGTCGACCGCTCGTGGCGCAACCCGAACATGCTGGTCTGGCACCAGGATCTCTGGCTGATCGACCACGGCGCCTCGCTGATCTTCCACCACAACTGGAAGGGCGCCGACCAGGCCGCCGACAAGCCGTACGACGCCGCCGACCACGCGCTCGCCCGGTTCGCCCCGGACGTGGAGTCCGCCGCCCGCGACCTCGCCCCGCGCGTGGACGAGGCGCTGCTGCGCGAGGTCACCGCCCAGATCCCCGACGAGTGGCTGGTGGACGAGCCCGGCTTCGCGGGCCCCGACGAGGTGCGGCGCGCCTACGAGCGGGTGCTGCTGGCGCGCGCCGGCACCGTGGGCGAGCGGATCGTCCTCGCCCCGAAGCAGCAGGAGAAGCAGGCGCCGCCGGAGTGGCTGCGCACCTGGGTCGAGGGGAAGGCCGCCAAGTGAGCACGGCGAGCGGGCGCGATGTGTTCGAGTACGCGCTGGTGCGTGTGATGCCGCGGATCGAGCGCGGCGAGCTGATCAACGCGGGCGTGCTGGTCTACTGCCGGGCCAAGTCCTTCGTGGGCGCCCGCGTCCACCTGGACGAGACGCGGCTGCGCTGCCTCGACCCCGACGTTGACGTCGCGGGGGTGCGGGCCGCGCTGCGCGGCTACGAGGGCATCTGCGCGGGCGGCGACCGGGCCGGGCAGGCGGCGGAGGACGATCCGGGGCGGCGCTTCCGGTGGCTGACGGCGCCGCGCAGCACCATTGTGCAGCCGGGCCCCATCCACACCGGGCTGACCGAGGACCCGGAGGCCGAGGTGGACCGTCTGCTGGATCTTCTGGTGCGCTGAGCCACATCGGCGCGGTGGGCGTTGACACAGGGTCACTGCGCTCCTACGGTTTCGGCTACGGGACGTACTAAGCGGTCGCTCACCTGCGCGACCGCTCCCCACAGGGCTGAGGAGAGCAGATGTCGACCACCGAGCAGCGCGTTGCGATCGTGACAGGGGCGGCGCGCGGCATCGGCGCCGCCACCGCCGTGCGCCTGGCCGCGGAGGGCCGCGCCGTGGCCGTGCTGGACCTCGACGAGACCGCGTGCAAGGACACCGTCGAGCAGATCACCAAGGCGGGCGGCCGGGCCGTCGCCGTCGGTGCGGACGTCTCCGACGAGGAGCAGGTCGCGGCCGCGGTCGCGCGTGTCGCCGAGGAGCTCGGGGCGCCGACGATCCTCGTCAACAACGCCGGCGTGCTCCGCGACAACCTGCTGTTCAAGATGAGCGCGGCCGACTGGGACACGGTCATGAACGTGCACCTGCGCGGCGCCTTCCTGATGACCCGCGCCGTCCAGAAGCACATGGTGGACGCGAAGTTCGGCCGCGTGGTCAACCTGTCCTCCTCCTCCGCCCTCGGCAACCGCGGCCAGGCCAACTACTCCGCCGCCAAGGCCGGCCTGCAGGGCTTCACCAAGACCCTGGCGCACGAGCTCGGCAAGTTCGGCGTCACCGCCAACGCCGTCGCGCCCGGCTTCATCGCCACCGACATGACCGCCGCCACCGCCGCCCGCATCGGCATGGGATTCGAGGAGTTCCAGGCCGCGGCCGCCACCCAGATCCCGGTGCAGCGCGTCGGCAACCCGGACGACGTCGCCAACGCCATCGCCTTCTTCACCGGCGACGCCGCGGGCTTTGTCTCCGGACAGGTGCTGTACGTGGCCGGCGGCCCGCTCGACTGACCCGCGACAGGAGACCCGCATCATGAGCACCCAGCCCGACAACGGCCGCGTCGCGATCGTCACCGGAGCCAGCCGCGGCATCGGCTACGGCATCGCCGAGGCCCTGGTCGCCCGCGGCGACCGGGTCGTCATCACCGGCCGCAACGAGGAGGCGCTGAAGGAGGCCGTCGAACGCCTCGGCGCCGACCGGGCCCTCGGCGTGGCCGGCAAGGCCCACGACGAGGCGCACCAGGCCGAGGTCGTCGAGCGCACGATGGAGGCCTTCGGCCGCGTCGACTACCTCGCCAACAACGCCGGCACCAACCCGGTCTTCGGCCCGCTCGCCGAACTCGACCTCGGCGTCGCCCGCAAGGTCTTCGAGACCAACGTCGTCTCCGCGCTCGGCTTCGCCCAGCAGACCTACAAGGCGTGGATGAAGGAGAACGGCGGCGCGATCGTCAACATCGCCTCCATCGCGGGCATCAGCGCCTCCCCGTTCATCGGCGCGTACGGCATGAGCAAGGCCGCGATGGTCAACCTCACGCTGCAGCTCGCCTCCGAGATGGCGCCCGGCGTCCGGGCCAACGCCATCGCGCCCGCGGTCGTCAAGACCAGGTTCGCCTCCGCCCTGTACGAGGGCCGCGAGGAGCAGGCCGCGTCCGCGTACCCGCTGGGCCGGCTCGGCGTGCCCGAGGACATCGGCGGTGCCGCCGCCTTCCTGCTCTCGGACGCGGCGGCCTGGATCACCGGCCAGACCCTGGTCGTGGACGGCGGCATCTTCCTCAACGCCGGTGTCGGCGCCTGAGGTTCGGCTTCGTCCGCACGTCGACGCTCACCGTCCCCGGTGTCTGCCGTCGCTTCGGCGGCAGACACCGGGGGTGCGCGGCGCCGTCCGGCTCGGCGGACCCCCGGCCGGGCGGATTGTCAGTGCGGAACGGTACGTTCGTCCCCAGTAACGGATCGCGTACCGGAGGTTCCCGTCGTGCCCATCACGCTGCCCGAGTCCTGGCAGGCCGTCCTCGGTGAGGAGCTGGAGAAGCCCTACTTCACCCAGCTGACCGAGTTCGTGGAGGAGGAGCGCGGGAAGCACAAGGTCTTCCCGCCGCGCGAGCAGGTCTTCGCGGCTCTGGAGGCCACTCCCTACGACAAGGTGAAGGTGCTGGTCCTCGGCCAGGACCCGTACCACGGCGAGGGCCAGGGGCACGGCCTCTGCTTCTCCGTGCAGCCCGGTGTCAGGACGCCGCCCTCGCTGCGGAACATCTTCAAGGAGATGAAGGAGGAGTACGGCCACCCGGTCCCCGACAACGGCTATCTGATGCCGTGGGCCGAGCAGGGCGTACTGCTGCTCAACGCGGTGCTGACGGTGCGCGAGGCGGAGGCCAACTCCCACAAGGGCAAGGGATGGGAGAAGTTCACCGACGCGGTCATCAAGGCCGTCGCGTCCCGGCCGGACCCGGCGGTCTTCGTGCTGTGGGGCAACTACGCCAAGAAGAAGCTGCCGCTGATCGACACCGAGCGGCACGCGGTCGTCCAGGGCGCCCACCCGTCGCCGCTGTCGGCCAAGCTCTTCCTGGGCAGCCGCCCCTTCACCCAGATCGACGAGGCGCTCAAGGCACAGGGCCACGACCCGGTGGACTGGCGCATCCCGGACCTGGGCAAGTGAGGCCCGGTCCGGGCCGGGCGGCGCACGGGGGTCGTCGCCCGGCCCGGACCGACGGGGGCGCTCAGGACGTCAGTCGCCCGTGACCCCGTCGATGCGCGGGCGCCGGGTGGCCTCCAGGGCGATTTCCAGCCGGGCGCGGGTGAGGTCGCGGGCCTCGGTGACCGAGCGGTGCAGGAAGAACGCGAGCAGCGCCGCCAGGCCTTCGGGCCCGGTGCGGGTGCGGGGGTCCCGGAGGCGTCGGCGGTCTGCGACTCGCGGAGGGCCAGCCTGTGGACCGCCGCCTCCAGCAGGGCCGCCCGGGTCCGGGCGTGGTCGGACGTCGAGCCCTGCGGCAGACCGGCCGCCTCGTCGACCGCACGGTGGCTCAGGCCCCGCATCCCGCGCTCGGCGAGCGGCGCGAGTGCGGTGTCGGCGATCAGCTCGGCCCGGGACGTCTGCGCGGTGCTCATGACGGCAACCTACCGGCCCCGGCATCCCGCCCCGTCCCGACCGCGAGGGCTGAGCGGCGTGGGCCGCCGACCGGTCCCGGCGTGGCCGGGTGCACTCGGCCCCGGGCGCCGGCCGGACGGCCCGGCCGATGATCGGTCCGCCCTCCGGGGTGACGACACCGCCGGCCCGCGCCTGACCCTGCGCAGCCTCGACGGGATCGCCGACTGGCGCCCGCCGACCGGCCCGTATGCTGCCGACGGCACTGGTCAGGCACGGCAGGCGTAGGCGGGAGCGGCACATGGAACCCCTCAGGATCGGGGTCATCGGACTCGGCGACATCGCGCGCAAGGCGTACCTGCCGGTGCTCACGGCCCAGCCGGGGGTGGAGCTGCACCTGCAGACCCGCACCCGCGCGACCCTCGACACCGTCGGCGACACGCACCGCGTCCCGGTCGCGCACCGCCACGAGACCCTCGACGCCCTGCTCGACCAGGGGCTCGACGGGGCGTTCGTGCACGCCCCCACCGAGACGCACGTCGAGATCACCGAACGCCTCATCGCCGCGGGCGTCCCCGTCTACGTCGACAAGCCGCTCGCCTACGACCTGGCCGGGGCCGAGCACCTGGTGCGGCTCGCCGAGGAGCGCGGCGTCGGGCTCACGGTCGGCTTCAACCGCCGCCACGCGCCGGGCTACGTGCAGTGCGCCGACCACCCGCGCGACCTGATCCTCATGCAGAAGAACCGCATCGGGCATCCGGAGACCGCGCGTACCGTCGTCTTCGACGACTTCATCCACGTCGTCGACACCCTGCGCTTCCTCCTCCCCGGCCCCGTCGAGCACACCGACGTCCGGGCCCGGGTCCGCGGCGGGCTGCTCCACCACGTCACGCTGCAGCTGTCCGGCGAAGGCTTCACCGCGATCGGCGTGATGAACCGCATGAGCGGCTCCAGCGAGGAGGTCCTGGAGGTCATGGGCCAGGACAGCAAGCGCCAGGTGTTCAACCTGGCCGAGGTCGTCGACCACAAGGGTCAGCCCACCGTCCGCCGCCGCGGCGACTGGGTGCCCGTCGCCCGTCAGCGCGGCATAGAGGGGATCGCCCTCGCGTTCCTCGACGCCGTACGGCACGGCAGACCCCTCGACGCCCGCGACGCGCTGCTCACCCACGAGCTGTGCGAGCGCGTCGTCACCGCCGTGACCGAGCAGACCTCCTGAGCGCCGCCTCGTAGGCCCCCGCCCCGGCCAGCAGCAGCACCGCCAGCCGGGGCACCCAGTCCCCGAGCCGGTCGTACGGGCTGCGCCCGGAGTCCAGCGGCACGTCGTACACCTGCGCCGCGCTGCGCGACGTTCCCAGCACCGGGCCGAGCCGCTCGCCGCGGGCGTCGTGGACCGCGCTGATCCCCGTCAGCGTCGCGTGCACCATCGGCCGCCAGGACTCCGCGGAGCGCAGCGCCGCCAGCGAGGCGTGCTGCGCGGGCGCCCAGCTGCCCTGGAAGGAGGACGTGGAGGACTGCGCCACCAGCAGCTGCGCCCCGTCGTCCGCGAGGTGGCGGCTCATGTCCGGGAAGGCCGACTCGAAGCACACCAGGGGGCCCAGCCGCACGGGGCCCGCGTCCATGACCACCTGGTGCCCGCCCCGGATCCGGTCCTCACCGGCCGCCCTGCCCACCGACGTGGCCCAGCCCAGTACGGTGCGGGCCGGGACGTACTCGCCGAAGGGCACCAGCCGCATCTTGTCGTAGCTCGGGCCGGCCGGCCCGTCCGGGCCCATCAGCACCGAGGTCTTGGATATCCCGAGGCCGTCCGTCCGCCGGGCGTCGACGTTGACCAGGATGTCGGCGCCGACGTCCCGGGACAGCGCGGCCAGCCGGTTCGCCAGATCGGGGCGCGCCGACAGGTCGAAGCCGACGCTGCTCTCCCCCCACACCACCAGGTCCACGCCCTTGCCCGCGAGGGCACGGGTCAGCCGCTCCCCACGGTCGAAGCGCGGCTGCGGCCCGTCGATCACCCCCGGCTGCACCACCGCCACCCGCACGGACTCCCCGCCACGGGTCGGGACCGGTGCCCAGGCCCACACCGCCGTCGTGCCCACCGCCGCGGCCGCCAGCACCGAGCCCGCGGCCGCCCGGGACGAGGGCACGGCGAGGAGCGCGGCCAGCGCCGTGTTGACCGCCACCACCAGGAAGCTGACCAGCCACACGCCCCCGATCGAGGCCAGCCGCAGCGCCGGCGCGACCTGCCACTGGCTCGCCCCCAGCAGGCCCCACGGCCCGCCCAGGTACTCCCACGACCGCACCAGCTCGACCAGCAGCCAGGCGCACGGCACCAGGACCGTCGCCGCCACCACCGAGCGGCGGCCGGGCGTGCCGCCGAGCAGCCGCCGCACCAGCCACCCCCAGGGCGCCCACAAGGCCCCCAGCAGCAGCGCTATCAGCACGATGAAGACGTGCAGGCTCGGGATCAGCCAGTGGTGCACGGCCACCATGAACCCGGCCCCGCCCAGCCACCCGTCCAGGGCGGCCCGCCGGCCGGTCGGCGCGGCGCGCGCCAGCAGCATCCACGGCACCAGGGCGACGTACGCCAGCCACCACAGCGACGGCGTGGGGAACGCCAGCGCGGGCAGCGCCCCCGCCGCCGCGGCCGCAGCGCCGCGCGTCCACGGCGAGGCGGCGGGCCGGGGGGAGGCCGTCAGCGGGTCATCGACCTTCAGCGTCACCTGCGCCACTCCTCACACTCGCCTGGCCTCAGTCTCCTTCGTCGGGACGGCGTTGCCCAGAGGGCGACAGCGCGTGAGCCGGCGGTCCCGTGCGGTGCGCGCCGCCGCCCCGCGGCGCACGCCGGTCGAGAGTGCCCCTGCGGGGGACCGTGCTGAGGGGGGAACGGCCATGAGGACGAGGACGTACCCATGGGAAGGCGCACCGGCCCCGGGGAGCACGGGGAGGGGAGGAGCGCCACGGGCGGACCGCCCTTCGCGTCGGCTGAGCTCGAACCGCCCGAGGGCAGCCTGCCGGCCCTCTCCAGCGACGGCCTGATCGAGTCGGCCGGACACGACGTCGACGCGGGGCTCACGCTGCTCGCCGGACGCCCACCCGGCCCGCCGGGAGCCTGGAGGAACTGCGCGACAACGTGCTGTACGGGCCGCTGCGGGACCGGCCCGGCGACGACATCGCCCTGCTGATCGCCCGTACCCGGGCGCTCGACGCGCGTCAGGTCGTCACATGGGAACTGCCCGACGCCCCGGTCGTCGTCGTCGCCGCGGCGCGGCCGGGGAGCAACCGCGGGGAACGGGGGCTCGGGGAGGCCGTGTTCATCACCGAACTGGTCGTCAGCGAGCTGGTGACCGAAGCGATCCGCTACGCCGGCGGCGGCCCGATCCAGCTCCGGCTGCTCCGCGACGCCACCTTGATCTGCGAGGTCTCCGGCACCAGCAGCACCGCCCCGCACCTGCGCCGTGCCCGGAGCTTCCACGAGGGCGGCCGCGGGCTGCCGCTCGTCGCCCAGCTCACGAAGCGCTGGGGGATCCCGGCGGACGCCCACCGGCAAGACGATCCGGGCCGAGCAGGCACTGCCCTGACGTCCCTGAGCGCGCCCGGCCCCGTTGCGGAACCCCTCCCCGGTGCGTCACCCGCCTCGGTGCGGCGCCGCACTGAAGCCGTGTCAGCCCGCAAGCGGCTCAGCCGCCCCGGGACCAGTCCCCCTGCCGGCCGCCGCCCCACCGGTCACCGCCGGAATCGCCGTGCCGGCCGGAGCCGCCGCCGGCGCGGTGCCGGCCGCCGAGGTGTCCCTGCTCGCCGGAGCGGTGCGCGGCGACGGCGCGGGCCACGGCCTCCTGCCAGTCCTGGCTGTCCCAGTCGCCGCTGACGCGGGCGTGGCGTCCCGGGGCGGGAGGGCCGTCCGGGACGTCCGCGCGCGCGGCGTCGCGGGTGCCGGATCCCGTACCCGTGCCGCTCGTGGGGGCGCCGGTGTCCGTGCCGCTCGACGCGGACTTCGTGACCGCCTCGGGGCTGGATTTCGGCGTCTCGGCGGCGACGGCGGCGCCCGCCGCGGTCGGCACCATGGTCTCCCCGACGACCCCGTCCGGTACGGTCCTGACCGGCTCCTGGGCGGCCTTCGCGACGTCGCCGGAGCCGCCGTGCGGCATCAGCATGGACAGCCCCGCGACGGCGCCGGTCGCCGTCAGCACGGCCGTGCCCACCGAGCTGCGGCCGGGCCCGCGGCGCTGCCCGCGGTGGCGGCCGCCGACGACCTCTCCGCTGATCACCCGGACCTCCGAGGCCTCACCAGCCTCCACCGGCTGCGGCCGGGGTATCACCTCGGTGGGGTCCAGCGCACCCGGGTCCGGGTGGCTCGGTGCCTCGGCGGGCAGGGGGAGAGAATCGGCCATGGCTGCGATCATTCACATCCGGCGGCCCGATGTCCAGTTCTCCCGAAGATCCAACTGTCCGCTCACGGCGCGGTATTGAACGCCGATACCGGGTGGGGCCGTCCGGACGCCGCTCGCACCCCGCAGCCCCGGGGCGCACACTGGTCGCATGCCGGAACTGCCCGAAGTCGAGGCCCTGGCCGGGTTCCTCTCCGACCGCATGGCCGGGCACGCCATCGCCCGGATCCTGCCCGTGGCGGTGAGCGTCCTCAAGACCTACGACCCGCCGCTGGACGCGCTGCACGGCCGAACCGTGACCTCCGTGGGGCGGCGCGGCAAGTTCCTCGTCCTCACCACCGACGACGGCGCGGGCCCGTACCTCGCCGTCCATCTGGCCCGGGGCGGCTGGCTGCGCTGGAAGGACGACCTGCCCACGACGGCGCCCCGCCCCGGCAAGGGCCCGCTCGCGCTGCGGCTGCTGATGGCGGAACCGGAGGGAGCCGGCTTCGACCTGACGGAGGCGGGGACCCAGAAGCGGCTGGCCGTCCACTGCGTCCGGGACCTCCAGGACGTCCCCGGCATCGCCCGGCTCGGCCCCGAGCCGCTCGGTCCCGCCTTCACCCGCGAGGTCTTCGCGGCCCTCCTCTCCGGCGAACGCCGCCGCATCAAGGGCGTCCTGCGCGACCAGGGCGTCATCGCCGGTGTCGGCAACGCCTATTCGGACGAGGTGCTGCACGCCGCCCGGATGTCGCCGTACGCGCTCGCCGCGAACCTCTCCGAGGAGGAGGTCAGCCGGTTGTACGAAGCGCTGCGCACCACCCTCCAGGACGCCGTCGAACGCTCCCACGGTCTTGCCGCGGGCGACCTGAAGGGCGAGAAGAAGACCGGGCTGCGGGTGCACGGGCGCACCGGCGAACCGTGCCCCGTCTGCGGCGACACGATCCGCGAGGTCTCCTTCAGCGACTCATCCCTGCAGTACTGCCCCACCTGCCAGACCGGCGGGAAGCCGCTCGCCGACCGCAGGATGTCGCGGCTGCTGAAGTAGCCGCCCGGCGGGCGGTGGACCAGGATGGCCGGTGACCCGTCCCCGACCCGGAGCCGTGCCGACATGCGTATCGCGATCTTCGGAGCCACCGGCCATGTGGGACGCGAACTCGTCGCGCAGGCGCTCGCCTCGGGCCACGAGGTCACCGCCCTGGCCCGCGACCCCGCCGCGCTCCCCCCGCACGAACGGCTGACGGTGGTGCCCGGCGACGTCCGGGACCCCGAGGCCGTCGGCCGCGTCGTGGCGGGCGCCGACGGGGTGCTCAGCGCCCTCGGCACGCGTTCCCCGCGCGGCGGGACCGTCTGCGCCGACGCGATGCGGCGCATCCTCCCCGCCATGCGGGCACTCGGCGTACGGCGGCTGGTGGCCGTCGGGGCGTACGGGTCGGGACCCGGCAGGCGCGGCGCGTACCGGGTCGCGACCTCGCTGGTCATCCCGGCCATCATGCGGGACAAGGACCGTCAGGAGGAGGTGATCCGCGCCGAGGGCGACCTGTGGACGATCGTGCGTCCCGCGGTCATCACCGGCGGCCGCTACTCCGGCGTCTACCGCACCGGACCCGATCTTCGGCTCGGCCTCGTCTCCCGGGTCAGCCGGGCCGACCTCGCCGACTTCATGCTCCGCGCCCTGGGCTCCGAGGACTGCGTACGGCAGGCCGTGGCCATCGCCTCCTGACCGCCCGGACGGCCCATCGCGGGCGGCGTGCCCCGCGGCGGGCGCCGAGACTGGCCGTACGCGTCCGCACCGCCCCGGAAGGACCCCGTCATGCTCAACAGCCGCCGCAAGGACCTCGGACTGCTCGCGCTGCGCCTCGGGGCGGGCGCGGTGCTCGTCGCGCACGGCTCCCAGAAGCTCTTCGGCTGGTTCGGAGGTCACGGCCTGGAGGGCACCGGCGAGGCGATGGAGTCCATGGGCTTCCGGCCCGGCCGGCGCAGCGCGCTCGCCTCGGGCCTCGCCGAGGCGGGCGGCGGAACCCTGCTGGCGCTCGGGCTGGCCACCCCGGCCGCGGGCGCGGCCGCCGCCGGGGGGATGGCCGGCGCGGTCTCCGTTCACCTGCCGGCGGGCTTCTTCTCCGCCTCGGGCGGCTTCGAGTTCCCGGCCTTCCTGGGCTTCACGGCGGCCGCGATCGGCCTCGCGGGACCCGGCCGGTACTCCCTGGACCACCTGACCGGCGGCGTACTGGACTGCCCCTGGACGGTCGCGGCCTCCTTCGCTGCCAGCGCCGCCGCCGCCGCGCTGGTGATCTCCCGCCGAAACGCCGCCGTACGCGCCGACATGGCGGCCGAGCTGCCGGAAGAAGCCTGACCGGACGGTGGACGCGGCGGCCGGGCCCTGACACAGTCCTGCTCTCGGCACCGACAGACGGGACAGGGACAGGGATGGGCGACCGGGCGGACCACCAGTACGAGATCTACCTCAACGGGCTCGCCGGCGTGCTGCCCGCGCTCCCCACGGATCTGACGCGGCTGGAGGCACTGGCCGCCGAGCGCCTGGCCCCCGGCCCCTTCGGGTACGTCGCCGGCAGTGCGGGAAGCGGCCGTACGGAACGCGCCAACCGGGAGGCCCTGGACCGGCTGCGGATCGTGCCGCGCATGCTGCGCGACGTGTCGTCGCGCGACCTGTCGGTGGAGGTCCTCGGCCGCACGCTGAGCGCCCCGCTCGCGCTGGGCCCGGTCGGCGTCCTGTCGATCGTGCACCCCGACGCCGAGTGCGCGGCCGCCCGGGCCGCCGCGGCGCAGGGGGTGCCGTTCGTGCTCTCCTCGGCGTCCAGCACGCCCATGGAGGACGTCGCCGAGGCCATGGGCGACGCCGAACGCTGGTTCCAGCTGTACTGGGCCAAGGACCGCGAGGTGACGCGCAGTTTCCTGGGCCGCGCCAAGGCCGCCGGGTACACGGCGCTGCTCGTCACCCTCGACACCCCGCTGCTCGCCTGGCGGCCCCGCGACCTGGACCAGGCGTACCTGCCCTTCCTCAAGGGCATCGGCACCGCCAACTACTTCACCGACCCCGCCTTCCTCGCCGGACTCGCCAAGCCCGTCGAGGAGGACCTGAACGCCGCCGTACTGCACTTCGTCGGCATGTTCGCCGACCCCGGCAAGACCTGGCCCGACCTCGCCTTCCTGCGCGAGAACTGGGACGGCCCCATCGTCCTCAAGGGCGTCCAGCACCCCGACGACGCCCGCCTGGCCGCCGACGCCGGCATGGACGGCGTCGTCGTCTCCAACCACGGCGGCCGCCAGGTCAACGGTGCGATCGGCGCCGCCGACGCCCTCCCCGCGGTGGCCCGCGCCGTCGGCGACCGCCTCGCCGTCCTCTTCGACAGCGGCATCCGCACCGGCGACGACGTCTTCAAGGCCCTCGCGCTCGGCGCGTCCGCCGTGCTCCTCGGCCGCCCCTACGCCTACGGCCTCGGCCTCGGCGGCAGGGCGGGCGTCGAGCACGTCGTACGCTGCCTGCTCGCCGAGTTCGACCTCACCCTCGCCCTGTCGGGCCACTCCCGCCCCGGGGAACTCGGCCCGCAGTCGCTGCAGCAGGTCCCGTAGGCGGCGGGGCCTCAGGCAGGCGCCTTCGCACCGGCGTCCTCGGGCTTGCGGACGCGGAAGGCGAACTGCCCGCAGTAGGTGAGCTTGCGCAGGTTCGCCAGGGCGGCGCCGCGCTCGGTCCGATGCGCCCAGGTGTCGATCTCGGCGTTCAGGGGTGACGCCTCGTCCCAGTAACGGCCGTACTCCGGCGGCCGCCCGTGGTACGAGCGCATGATGAGGGTCACCCCGTCCAGCGAGGGCCGGATCTCCTCCATGACGAGCCCGGCCTCCTCGACCAGCACCCGGAAGCCGTACGGCGTGTAGTTCCAGAGGCTGAAGGAGTGGTAGGGCTCGAACTGCGAGGTGCTGCCGATGAAGACCCCGCCCGGCCGCAGCACCCGTCCGATCTCGGCCAGCAGTTCCCTCGGGCGGGAGACGTGCTCGAACACCTGGTGCGAGTAGACCAGCGGGAGGGCGCCGCTGCGGAAGGGCAGCCGGACGCCGTCGTAGTACAGGACGGGGTCGTCGCCGGGGGTGCGCTGCCGTGCCTCGGGGGAGCCGCTGATGTCGACGCCCACCCAGCGCACCCGCGGGTTGTGCCGGCGGAAGTGCGCGGCGGAGCCGCCCCGGCCGCAGCCGAGGTCCACCACCCGGTCCGGTGCCCGGGGGGAGGTCATGGCCTCGTCGAGGTAGAAGCGCGACGTGACCTGGCGGGCGTGGTCGTCGGGGATGCAGTCGCGCATGAGCTCCCACAGGGTTGCCATGGACCCGATGCTACGGACGGGCCCCGGAGCGGGACCGGCGGCGCGCGGCCCTGGGGCGGGCCCGCACCGCCGTCCGGGCGCCGGGACTCGCGCAATGCGGACCGGAACTGACCGCGAGCCGCGCGAGCATGACGGTGTGACATCGACATTCCGCGGCCTGGCCACCATCCGCCACCACGCCGAGGACCTCGCGGCCGCGAAGGCCTGGTACTCCGAACTGCTCGGCGTCGAGCCCTACTTCGACACCCCGGACTACGTCGAGTTCCGTCTCGGCGACCACAGCCAGGAGCTGGGCGTCTCGCGTACGCCCTCGGCGCCCGCCGGCGTGGTCGCCTACTGGCACGTCGACGACGTCGGGGCGGTCTGGGAGCGACTGCTCTCCCTGGGGGCCCGCTCGCGCGAGGCGCCGCGCGACCACGGCCACGGCTTCGTCGCGGGCGCGGCCGTCGACCCCTTCGGGAACCTGCTCGGCGTGATGTACAACCCGCACTTCGCCGAGATGGCCGCGGCGCCCCCCGGCGTCACCCCTGCGCCAGCCGGAGGGTGAACCACACCGTCTTGCCCTCGCTCGACGGCCGCGTGCCCCAACCCGTGGCCAGCGCCTCCACCAGCAGCAGGCCGCGCCCCGACTCGTCGCCGAGTTCGGCCGGACGGCGCTGCGGGATGTGGGTGCTGTGGTCGGTGACCTCGACGGTGATCTCCCGGTCGGTACGGTGCAGCCGCAGTCGCAGCGGCCCCTGGGCGTGCCGGACGGCGTTGGTGAGGACCTCCGAGGCCAGCAGGCAGGCGGCGTCCGAGACGTCCGCGCAGCCCCACTGCGCCAGGGTCTCGCGGACGAAGCCGCGCCCGTCGGCGACCGCCGAGGGGACGGCCGTCACCTCCATGGCGGTCGAGGCGAGCGGTGGTTCGGGCAGCCGGGCCAGCAGCAGGGTGACGTCGTCGGCGTGGCCGTCGGCGTCGGGACGCAGCGAGGCCAGCACCATGTCGGCGGCCTCCTCCAGCCCGGGGGCGCGGGCGAAGGCGGTACGCAGCACCGCGCCCAGGCGGCGCAGCTGCTCGTCGATGTCGGAGCGGGGCGTCTCGACCAGCCCGTCGGTGTAGAGCACGAGCGTCGACCCCGCCGCCACGGGCAGGCACACCTGCTGGTGCGGCACGTCGCCGACACCGAGCGGCACGCTGATCGGCGCGGGCAGCTCCCGCACGGCGGCGTCGGGACCGGGATCCACCAGCAGTACCGGCAGATGGCCCGCCGAGCAGACCGTCACCTCGCCCGCGTCCGGGTCCACCACCAGGTAGCAGCAGGTGACGAGCTGGTCGGGCAGGTCGGCGACGAAGGCGTCGAGGGCCTGTATCAACTGCCGCGGGGGTATCCCGGTCTTGGCCAGCGCGCGGGCCGCCGACCGCAATTGCCCCATCACCGCGGCGGCCTCGAGGCCGCGCCCCATCACGTCGCCGATGAGCACGCCCACCTGGCCTCCGCCCAGCGGGACGAGGTCGAACCAGTCGCCGCCGACGCCCGCGCCCTGAGTGGCGGGGAAGTAGCGGCTCGCGGTGCGCATGCCGGGCGGCTCGGGCGGTGACCCCATGAGGCTGCGCTGCAGGGTCAGCGCGATGTGCCGCTGCTGCCGGTACAGCTCCGTCAGCTCCTCCTCGGCACGCTTGAGGTCGGCGATGTCGCGCACGATGGAGCAGGCGCCCACGATGTCCCCGTCCCGGCCGCGGATCGGCCAGAGGGTCACGTCGACGTCCAGCAGCCGCCCGGCGCTGGTCACCCGCAGCATCTCGAAGTGCTCCACCCGTTCGCCGCGGGCGAGCCGTTCCAGCAGGGTCGCGATCTCCTCCTTCAGGTGCTCCGGGGCCAGCATCGACACGTGCCGGCCGATCGCCTCCTCCGCCGAGTAGCCGTACAGCCGCTGCGCCGCGGCGTTCCAGTAGGTGATGCGGCCGTCGAGGGTCTTGGCGAGGATCGCGTCCTGGGACGACTCCACGAGCACCGCCAGCTCGTTGATGCGCTCCTCCGCGGCCTTGCGCTCGCTGACGTCGCGCACCGCGGCGGAGATCAGCAGGCCGTCGGCGGTCTGCAGCGGGCTGAGGCTGATCTCGACGGGGAACTCCCGGCCGTCCTTGCGCAGTCCGTACAGCTCCAGTCCGGCGCCCATCGGGCGCACCTGCTGGTTGTGCGCGTAGCCGTGCCGGTAGTCGGGGTGGTGGCCGCGGAAGCGATCGGGGACCAGCACCTCGACGGGGCGGCCCAGCAGTTCCTGCCGGGTGTGGCCGAACAGGGACTCGGTCTGCGCGTTGACCAGTCTGATGACACCGGTGCCGTCCACGATGACCATCGCGTCCGGGGCCGCCTCGAGCAGCGCGCGGAACATCTCCTCGGCGGCCGGGTCGCCGACCGCCGGGGCCGCCGAGTCGGTCCGGGTCTCGTGCATCGTGGTCTCCCTGTCGATCCGGGCGTCCTTACGGGGCCGGTTCCGGGACCGTAGGGCCTGGGGACGGGCCGTGCCGGGGATGCGCCGAAAGCGGTCCGGTTCGCCCGGAACCGCTCAACGGTCGATCTTCCCTGCGTCCTCCTCCGGCACGGGAACTCCAGATCACGGCCCGTGTCGGACATCCCCCCCCGTCGTCCGGACCGGCGGAAGAGGCCCCATCCGGCCCTAGCGGACGGTTGTCGCACATGGCGAGTCTGGGAAGGAGAGGTCTCCTGTACCCGACGCTTCGGAGGAAGCCATGCACGACGAGGAGCTCCGTGCCCTCGACGCCCATTGGCGCGCCGCGAACTACCTGGCGGTCGGCCAGATCTACCTGATGGGCAATCCGCTCCTGGCCGAACCGCTCCGCCCCGAACACGTGAAACCGCGGCTGCTGGGCCACTGGGGCACCTCGCCCGGCCTGAACCTCGTGTACACCCATCTGAACCGGGTGATCAAGGCCCGCGGGCAGCGGGAGCTCGCCGTCTGGGGACCGGGGCACGGCGGCCCGGCCGTCCTGGCGAACGCGTGGCTGGAGGGCACGTACGCGCAGACCTACCCGGACGTCTCGCGTGACGCCGCGGGCATGGGCCGGCTCTTCCGGCAGTTCTCCTTCCCGGGGGGCGTGCCGAGCCACGTCGCGCCGGAGACCCCCGGCTCGATCCATGAGGGCGGTGAGCTCGGATACTCCCTCTCGCACGCCTACGGTGCCGCCTTCGACCACCCCGATCTCGTCGTCACCTGTGTGATCGGCGACGGCGAGGCCGAGACGGGGCCGCTCGCCGCGTCCTGGCACTCCAACAAGTTCCTCGACCCCGTCCACGACGGGGCGGTCCTGCCCGTGCTGCACCTGAACGGCTACAAGATCGCCAACCCCACCGTGCTCGCCCGCGTCCCGGAGGGCGAGCTCGACGAACTGCTGCGGGGCTACGGCCACGAACCGCTGCACGTCACCGGTGACGACCCGTTGGCCGTGCACACCGCCATGGCCGAGGCGATGGACACCGCCCTCGACCGGATCGCCGGGATCCAGGCCGCCGCGCGCGAGGGCGGGGAGCGCGGGCGTCCGCGCTGGCCGGTGATCGTGCTGCGCACGCCGAAGGGGTGGACCGGCCCGGCCGAGGTCGACGGCCTGCCCGTGGAGGGCACCTGGCGCGCCCACCAGGTGCCGCTGGCCGCGGTCCGGGACAACCCGCAGCACCTGCGGCAGCTCGAGGAGTGGATGCGCTCCTACCGGCCCCGGGAGCTGTTCGACGAGGACGGCGCGCCCACCGCGCAGGTGCTCGCCTGCGTCCCCGAGGGCGACCTGCGGCTCGGCGCCACCCCGTACGCCAACGGCGGGCTGCTGCTGCGCGACCTGCCCGTACCGCCGCTGGAGCGGTTCGCCGTCGAGGTCGACAAGCCGGGCGTCACCCTGCACGAGCCCACCCGGATCCTCGGGGGCCTGCTGGAGCGCGTCATGGCCGACACCGCCGGGCGCCGTGACTTCCGGCTCGTCGGCCCCGACGAGACCGCCTCCAACCGGCTGGAGGCGGTCTACGAGGCCTCCGGCAAGGCGTGGCAGGCCGAGGTCCTTCCCGTCGACGAGAACCTCGACCGGCACGGCCGCGTCATGGAGATCCTGTCCGAACACACCTGCCAGGGCTGGCTGGAGGGCTATCTCCTCACCGGCAGGCACGGGCTGTTCTCCTGCTACGAGGCCTTCGTCCACATCGTCGACTCGATGGTCAACCAGCACATCAAGTGGCTCCGCACGACGAGGGCGCTGCCCTGGCGCCGTCCCATCGCCTCCCTGAACTACCTGCTGACCTCGCACGTGTGGCGCCAGGACCACAACGGCTTCTCGCACCAGGACCCCGGCTTCATCGACCACATCCTCAACAAGGCGCCCGAGGTCGTGCGGGTCTACCTGCCGCCGGACGCCAACACCCTGCTGTCGACCGCCGAGCACGTGCTGCACAGCCGCGACTACGTCAACGTCGTCGTCGCCGGCAAGCAGCCCTGCTTCGACTGGCTCGACCTCGACGCCGCCCGCGCCCACTGCGCCCGGGGCGCCGGCGTCTGGCAGTGGGCGGGCACCGAGGACGGCACCCGCGAACCGGACGTCGTCCTCGCCTGCGCCGGTGACGTCCCCACCCAGGAGGTGCTGGCCGCAGCCTCGCTGATCCGCCGTCACCTGCCGGAGCTGGCCGTACGGGTGGTCAACGTGGTCGACCTCGCGCGGCTGGTGCCCAAGGAAGAACACCCGCACGGCATGGCCGACCCGGAGTACGACGCGCTCTTCACCCGCGACAAGCCGGTGATCTTCGCCTACCACGGCTATCCGTGGCTCATCCACCGCCTCGCCTACCGCCGTACCGGCCACGCCCACCTGCACGTGCGCGGCTACAAGGAGATCGGCACCACGACCACGCCCTTCGACATGGTCGTCCGCAACGACCTCGACCGCTTCCGGCTGGTCATGGACGTCATCGACCGCGTACCGGGGCTCGCCGTGCGGGCCGCGCCGGTACGGCAGTTGATGGAGGACTCCCGGCTGCGGCACCACGCGTGGATCCGCGAGCACGGCACGGACCTGCCCGAGGTCACCGAGTGGACGTGGCCGGGCCGGTGACCGGCTGACCGGCAGCCGTGCCTCACGGTGCGCCGCCCGCGGCCGACGCGGGCGGCGCGGGCGGCCCGCGCGACCGCCACGCGTCATCCGCCGCCCGCGCGCGGACGGGCCAGTCACCCCTTCGGAGGATCGGGAATGCCTCCTTTGCGGCGTTATGCTCCACATGGGGCGATGGTCGACGACGTACAAGGAGAAGGCAGTGGTGAAGAGTTGGCGCGCGATGGCGATCGTCCTGGCACTTGCGGCCGCGGGGTTCCTGGCGTCCTGCGACACGGGCGGCGACGGAGCGCCCGGTGCCGATGCCACCGGGTCCGTCGTCCCCTCGAGTCAGACGTCATCCGGCGGCGCGACCGACGGGTCCTCCCCGCGCTCCTACGAGATCTCCGGCGCGAAGGCGCTCGACGTGCGCAACGAGAGCGGTTCGGTGCGGATCACCGTGGGCAGCGGGCCGATGTCGGTGACCGAGACGCTGGAGTACGGCGCCGTGAAGCCGGCCACCCGCCATCGGGTCGAGGGCGGCACCCTGCGGCTGGTCGGCTCCGGGTGCGGGAACAGCCGGCCGTGCAGGGTCGACTACGTCGTCAGGGTTCCCCCCGCGACGCCCGTCACCGTCAGGGTGGACAACGGGGAGGCCGAGGCGGACGGCGTCACCGGCGCGGTCGACCTCGGCACGGGCAACGGCAGCGTCACCGGCACCGCCCTCGGCGCCCGCCGGGCGTCCCTGACGAGCGAGAACGGCACGGTCGAGGCGAGCTTCGAGGCCGCACCGGAGGAGGTCACCGCCACGACCGGGAACGGCATGGTCACCGTCACCGTGCCCCCCGGAACCGCCTACGACGTGCGGGCCCGGACCGGCGTCGGGATGAGGCAGGTCAGCGTGCCGACCGATGCGTCCTCGTCGCGCAGGATCACCGCCACCACCGGGAACGGCATGGTCACGGTGCAGACGGGCTGACCGCCCGGCTCACGGGGCACCGCGGCGAACGGCGGTGCCCCGTGAGCCGGGCGGTCAACCCCGGACGGCCCCCTCGGTCGCGCCCGCGATGAAGCCCCGGGCGAAGAGCGCGAACACCAGCACCAGGGGCGCCGAGGCGAGGGGCACGGCGGCCATCACGACGCTGTAGTCCGTGGAGCGGCCGACGTTGAGCCGGGCCAGGGCGACCTGGAGGGTGATGTGCTCGGGGCGGCGGTTCGCCGATCAGGCCCGGTGAAACCCAGGTCGAAGAAGAGCAGCCCTGACAGGAAGACATCGGCTGCCTCCTCCCGGGTGCTGCCCCTCTGTACCGACCGCGGCATTGCGACCTAGCTCTCCAGGGGCACCGGCGCGGGGCGCCCGGTGCTTCGTGTCCCCCCGGTGCAGGCCCGGACGGGGGGACGCCCGGCCTGAAGTACGCAAGAGCTTGCATGCTGTGCAGTGGTTTGACAAGGATCAATCACAAACCTGCTCGACTTTGATTGACTTTGCAGAGCGACCGAGTAGGGTTCGTGCCATGCTCCCCGACCGACGACATGGGCTGATCCTCCGCGCACTGCGGTCGGACGGCCCCACCTCGGTGACCGTGCTGGCCGAGCGGATCGGCGCCAGCCAGGCCACGATCCGCCGCGACCTCATCCAGCTCGAGGACGAAGGCCTGCTGAAGCGGGTCTACGGCGGCGCGGTCCCGCTGACCGGCGAGGACGATCCGTTCCCGGACGTCGCCGCCGTCCGCGTCGAGGCCAAGGACGCCATCGCCGTCCGCTGCGCCGAGATCATCAAGGACGGCGAGACCGTGCTGCTGGACATCGGGACCACCGCCCTGCGGGTCGCCCGGCACCTGCGCGGCCGCTCGCTCACGGTGATCACCAGCAACCTCGCGGTCTACGAGGAGCTGCAGGACGAGAAGGACGTCCAGCTGGTGCTGCTCGGCGGGGTCGTGCGCCGAGAGTACCGATCCCTGGTCGGCTTCCTCACCGAGGACAACCTGCGCCAGGTTCGCGCCGACCGGCTGGTCCTGGGCACCAGCGGCATCCGCCCGGGCGGGCAGATACTGGACACGACCGCCGTGGAGGTGCCCGTCAAACGGGCCATGATCGCGGCGAGCGACCAGGTGGTGCTCGCGGCGGACGCCGGGAAGTTCCCCGGCACCGGCATGGCCCGCGTGTGCGGGCCCGAGGACATCGACGTCGTGGTGACCAACGCCCCGGCGGACGCGACGACCCGGACCTCGCTGCGCGAGGCGGGGGTGGAGGTGGTCGAGGTTTGACTTGTCCGACCGCCTACAGGCAGTGGATTCCAGCGGTCGCCCGTCGGGTTTCCTGCTTCGTCGCCGACCGCCCCGTCCGGGAGGACTCCCGTTGAGGTCTTACGTCCGCTCCACAGGCAGCTACCGCCAGTCCGGCGGCCAGGATGTTCCTTGCAGCGTTCACATCGCGGTCATGCGTCGCGCCGCACCCGCACGTCCAGGTCCGGACGTGCAGCGGGATCTTCGCCGTCAGGGCTCCGCATGCGGAACACATCCTGCTGCTGGGGAACCAGCGGTCGACGACGATGAGGTCACGCCCGTACCAGGCGCACTTGTACTCCAGCATGGAGCGCAGTTCCGCCCACGAAGCGTCGGAGATGGCGCGCGCGAGCGTGCCGTTCTTCAGCATATTGCGGACGGTCAGGTCCTCGATCACGACCGTTTGGTTCTCGCGGACGAGTCGAGTGGTGAGCTTGTGGAGAAAGTCGCGCCTGCGATCGGTGATCCGTGCATGGATCCTGGCCACCTTGCGTCGGCACTTGTCGTGATTGCGGGAACTTCTGGCCTTGCGGGCGAGCTCTCGTTGGGCCCTCGCGAGGCGCGCTCGGTCCCGGCGCTCGTGTCGGGGATTGGGGATCTTCTCTCCCGTGGAGAGGGCGACGAGGGAGGTGATTCCCATGTCGACGCCGACCGAGAGATCAGTGTCGGGTCCCGGGGCAATCGCGTCTTCGCACAGCATGGACACGAACCATCGTCCCGCACGGTCGCGGGACACCGTCACCGTCGTCGGCTCTGCCTCCGCAGGCAGGGGGCGGGACCAGCGAATGTCAAGTGGTGTCGTCATCTTGGCCAGCGTCAGATGACCTTTGCGCCACGTGAACGCGCTGCGGGTGTACTCCGCCGTGGCGCGCGACCGCTTGCGCGTTTTGAGGCGCGGGTACCGCGCCCGGCCGGCGAAGAAGTTCGTGAACGCGGTCTGCAGATGACGCAGTGTCTGCTGGAGCGGGACGGAGGAGACTTCGCACAGGAAGGCGAATTCCTCGGTCTTCTTCCACTCCGTCAGGCGGGTCGAGGACTGGCCGTACGACATGCGGAGCCGTTCGCTGTTCCAAGCGGCGGTACGTTCCTCCAGTGCTTTGTTGTACACGAGGCGGACGCAGCCGAACGTGCGGGACAGCTCTGCAGCCTGCTCGTCCGTGGGGTAGAAGCGGTACTTGAAGGCCCGTTTGACCTGCGTCACGCGACGTACTCTATCAATTCAGCTAGAACGCATGCGATTTGTTGCGCGATCGCGGTAGTGCGCTCCGCCATTTCGCGACTCCGATTCATGGATGCGTTTCCAAGCCCGGTTACAGCCGGGGGCTCCCACGCAAGGAGTTTGCGATGAAGCTCACGATTCTCGGCGGTGGCGGGTTCCGCGTCCCGCTGGTCCACCGCGCCCTGCTGGAGGACCGCGCGGCGGGCCGGGTCACCCACGTCACCCTGCACGACCTCGACCCCGCACGCCTGGACGCCATCGTCCGGGTGCTGCGGCAGCAGGCGCAGGGGTACCCCGACGCGCCGGGGATCACCATCACCACCGACCTCGACGAGGCGGTCACCGGCGCCGACTTCGTCTTCTCCGCGATCCGCGTCGGCGGCCTCGCCGGACGCGTCGTCGACGAGCGCGTCGCCCTCGACGAGGGTGTCCTCGGCCAGGAGACGGTCGGCCCCGGCGGCATCGCCTACGGGCTGCGCACCATCCCCGTCGCCGTCGACATCGCCCGCCGCATCGCGCGGCTCGCCCCCGACGCCTGGGTCATCAACTTCACCAACCCCGCCGGGATGGTCACCGAGGCCATGTCCCACCACCTCGGCGACCGCGTCATCGGCATCTGCGACTCGCCCGTCGGCCTCGGCAGGAGGGTGGCGCGCGCCCTGCAGGTCGACCCGGACCGCGCCTGGTTCGACTACGCGGGCCTGAACCACCTCGGCTGGCTGCGCGCGGTGCGCGTGGACGGGGTCGACCTGCTCCCGCGCCTGCTGGCCGACGAGACGGCGCTCACCTCCTTCGAGGAGGGCAAGCTCTTCGGCGCCGAATGGCTGCGCACCCTGGGCTCGGTCCCCAACGAGTACCTGAACTACTACTACTCCAACCGCGAGACCGTGGCCGCCGCGCGCGACGCCGAGCACACCCGGGGCGCCTTCCTCCTGGAGCAGCAGCAGCGCTTCTACGAGACGATGCGAGCCCCGGGCACCGAGCCCTTCGCGGCCTGGGACGCCACCCGCCTGGAGCGCGAGACGACCTACGGCGCCGACGTGCGCGAGGCCGCGGGAGCCGGCGAACGCGACTCGTGCGACCTGGAGTCCGGCGGCTACGAGAAGGTCGCCCTCGCCCTGATGCGGGCCATCGCCCTCGACGAGCGCACCACGCTGATCCTCAACGTCCGCAACCGCCGCGCCCTGGAGCCGCTCGACGCCGAGGCCGTCGTGGAGGTGCCCTGCCACGTGGACGCCAACGGCGCCCGCCCGATCGTCGGCGATCCGCTGCCCGGCCACGCCGTCGGCCTGGTCAGCTCCGTCAAGGCCGTCGAGCGCGACGTCATCCTGGCCGCCACCACCGGCGAGCGCGCCGCCGCCCTGCGCGCCTTCGCGCTGCACCCGCTCGTCGACTCCGTCGCCGTCGGCCGGCGTCTGCTCGACGGCTACCGCAAGCACGTATCCGAACTCGCCTACCTCCGGGACTGAGGGGACCAGCACCCATGCACGACGACCGCAAGCAGGTCGAGGCGCGCCTCGACCGCGTCCTCGAACAGCGCCTGCGCCCCGCGGTGTACGCCGCGTCGGTGCCGCTGACGCTCACCGCGTGGCACGTGGACGGCGAACCCGTACCCGTGGCGGAGGCGTTGGCCGCCGGGTACGAGCCCTTCGCGGTCGGCGACCGCTGGGGCACCCCCTGGTCGACCAGTTGGATACGCGCCCTGGGCACCGTCCCCGAGCAGTGGGCCGGCCGGCGCGTCGAGGCCGTCTTCGACCTCGGCTTCATCGGCGACTGGCCCGGCGGCCAGGCCGAGGCCCTGGTGCACGACGCCTCCGGCACCCCGGTCAAGGGCATCGAACCGCGCAACCAGTACGTGCCCGTCGCGAACCCCGCGGCCGGCGGCGAGCCGGTGGAACTGCTGCTGGAGGCCGCCGCCAACCCCGACATCCTGGCGAAGGGCTTCCTGCCGACCCCGCTCGGCGACCGGCTCACCGCGCCCGCGGAACCGCTGTACACGATGGCCCGCGCGGACCTCGCCGTCCTCGACGAGGACGTGTGGCACCTCGTCCTCGACATCGAGGTCGCGGGTGAGCTGATGCGTGAGCTGTCCACGGCCGAGCCGCGCCGCCACGAACTGCTGCGCGCTCTGGAGCGGATGCTCGACGCCCTCGACATCGCGGACGTCGCCGGCACCGCCGCCGCGGCCCGCGCCGAACTCGCCGGGGTGCTGTCCCGGCCCGCCCACGCCAGCGCCCACACGCTGTCCGCGGTCGGCCACGCCCACATCGACAGCGCGTGGCTGTGGCCGCTGCGCGAGACCAAGCGCAAGACCGCCCGCACCTTCTCCAACGTCACCGCGCTCGCCGCCGACTACCCGGAGCTGGTCTTCGCCTGCTCCCAGGCCCAGCAGTACGCCTGGGTCAAGGAGCGCAACCCCGAGGTGTACCGGCGCATGCAGGAGGCGGCGAAGGCCGGCAACTGGGTGCCGGTCGGCGGCATGTGGGTGGAGGCCGACGGCAACCTGCCGGGCGGCGAGGCGATGGCCCGCCAGCTGATCCACGGCAAGCGCTTCTTCGCCGAGGAGTTCGGCGTCGAGTGCCGGGGGGTGTGGCTGCCCGACTCCTTCGGCTACACCGGCGCGTACCCGCAGATCGCCCGGCTGGCCGGGATGGAGTGGTTCCTCACGCAGAAGATCTCGTGGAACCAGACGAACAAGATGCCGCACCACACCTTCTGGTGGGAGGGCATCGACGGCACCCGCATCTTCACGCACTTCCCGCCCGTCGACACCTACAACGCGGTGTTCTCCGGCGAGGAGATGGCCCACGCCGTGCGCAACTACGCCGACAAGGGCGGCGGCACGCGCTCCCTGGTCCCCTTCGGGCACGGCGACGGCGGGGGCGGCCCCACCCGCGAGATGCTGGAGAAGGCCCGGCGCCTGCGCGACCTGGAGGGCTCGGCCAAGGTCGTCGTCCAGGACCCGGACACCTTCTTCCGCGAGGCCCGGGCGGAGTACGAGGACGCCCCGGTGTGGTCCGGCGAGCTCTACCTGGAGCTGCACCGCGCCACCTACACCAGCCAGGCCCGCACCAAGTCCGGCAACCGGCGGGGCGAGCACCTGCTGCGCGAGGCCGAGTTGTGGGCGGCCACGGCCGCGCTGCGCGACCCCTCGTACGCGTACCCGTACGAGGACCTCGACCGGCTGTGGAAGACGGTCCTGCTCCACCAGTTCCACGACATCCTGCCCGGCTCCTCCATCGCCTGGGTGCATCGCGAGGCCGAGGCGACCTACGCCGGCCTGAAGGAGGAGCTGGAGGCGATCACCGCGACCGCCGCAGCGGTGGTGGCCGGCGACCCCGGCACCGGGCCGTCGGCGCCGTGGGTGTTCAACACCTCACCCCGGCCCCGGGCGGAGGTCGTCGCCGTACCGGCGGCGCCGGAGGGGGCCGGGGGCCAGCCGCTCGCCGACGGCCGGGTGGCGGTCTTCGCCGAGCTGCCCGCCTCCGGGGCGGGGCCGGTCGTGGCGGCCGAGCCGGGCGGCAAGGTGACCGTCACCGGCCGTGTCCTGGACAACGGGCTGGTCCGGGTCGAACTCGACGACGACGGCCTGCTCACCTCGGTGTTCGACCTGACAGCGGGCCGCGAGGTGCTGGCCCCCGGCGCGCGCGGCAACCTGCTGCGGCTCCACACCGACCTGCCCAACCAGTGGGACGCCTGGGACATCGACCGGCACTACCGGCGGCAGTACACCGACCTGACGTCCGCGGACGCGATCACCGTCGTGGAGGAGGGCCCGCTGGTCGGCGCCATCCGCGTCGAGAGGTCCTTCGGCGGCTCCCGCCTCGCGCAGACCGTACGGCTGCGCGCGGGCAGCCCGCGGATCGACTTCGAGACGGAGATCGACTGGCACGAGAGCGAGAAGATCCTCAAGGCGGCCTTCCCGCTGGACGTGCACGCCGACCGGAGTGCCGCCGAGATCCAGTTCGGGCACGTCTTCCGGCCCACGCACACCAACACCAGCTGGGACGCGGCCCGTTTCGAGGTCTTCTGCCACCGGTGGGTGCACGTCGCGGAGCCCGGGTACGGCGTGGCCGTGCTCAACGACTCCACCTACGGCCACGACGTCACCCGCGCCTCCCGCGAGGACGGTGGCACCACCACGACGCTGCGGCTCAGCCTCGTCCGGGCGCCCCGCGTGCCCGACCCGCACGCCGACCAGGGCACGCACCGGATGACGTACGCGCTGCTGCCCGGCGCGGCCGTGGAGGACGCCGTGGCGGGCGGCTACGAGCTCAACCTGCCGTTGCGCGTCACCGCCGGGACGGCGGGCACCGGGCCGGTCGCGCCCCTGGTGACCCTGGACGGCACGCGGGCCGTGATCGAGGCGGTCAAGCTCGCCGACGACCGGTCCGGCGACGTGGTCGTGCGGCTGTACGAATCGCTGGGCGGGCGCGCCGCGACCACCCTGCGCGCCTCGTTCCCGGTGGAGCGGGTGCGGGTGACCGACCTGCTGGAACGCCCGCTGGAGGGGGAGAGCGCGCAGCTCGGGCCCGACGGAGGCGTCCGGGTGTCCCTGCGGCCTTTCCAGATCCTCACCGTGCGTCTCACGCCGCGCGCGTGACCGCCCCACCGCCCGGAACGGTCCTGCCTCCCCCCACCCGACCCCGCGCTGCTCCGCCTCGCCGACGAACTCGGCCTGTACGTCGTGGACGAGGCCGACATCGAGACCCACGACCACGCCCACGAGCCGGCCGACGACCCCCGCTACCTGGGGGCGTTCACCGACCGCGTGGCCCGGATGGTGCTGCGCGACCGCAACCACCCCAGTGTCGTCGTGTGGTCGCCGGGCAACGAGAGCGACTACGGCGCCAACCACGACGCCGCCGCGGGCCGGCTGCGGCGCACCGACCCCTCCCGGCCCGTGCAGTACGAGGGCGCGATCAAGGACGCCTGGGAGGAGCCGCAGTCCGCGAGCGACATCATGGCGGTCACCGGCACGTGGGGAGCGGGGACTTCCGGATTGGTGCAGACCATTGACCTCATTGGTCTAGTCCTTCTAGGGTGTCCCCGCACCCACGCGCGCTCACGACCGCTTCCTCACCAGAGGTGACTCCATGCCCAGACAGCAGGGATCACGGTTCCGCAGAGCCATGGTCGGCCTCGTCGCCGCCGGCACCGCGCTGCTCACCGCGGGCCCGGTCACCGGTCCCGCCGTGGCCCAGCCGGCCCCCGCGGCGGCGGCGTCCCACGGCCACCACGCCCCGCACACCGCGGGAGCCTCGCCGAAAGTCGTCGGCTACTTCATCGACTGGGGCGTCTACGCCCGCGACTACCACGTCAAGAACATCGTCACCTCGGGCGCCGCCTCCCGGCTCACCCACATCAACTACGCCTTCGGCAACGTGACGGACGGAAAGTGCGCCGTGGGCGACCCCTGGGCGGACCACCAGAAGCCCTACGACGCGGCGGGCAGCGTCGACGGCGTCGCCGACGGCACCGAGGAAGGCGCGCTGCACGGCAACTTCAACCAGCTGCGCAAGCTGAAGAAGAAGTACCCGCACATCAAGATCCTCTGGAGCTTCGGCGGCTGGACCTGGTCGCCCGGCTTCACCCAGGCCGCGGCCGACCCGAAGGCCTTCGCCGACTCCTGCTACGACGTGGTCGAGGACCCGCGCTGGGCCGACGTCTTCGACGGCATCGACCTCGACTGGGAGTACCCCAACGCCTGCGGCATGTCGTGCGACACCAGCGGCCCGAGCGCGTACAAGGACCTGATGGCCGCCGTTCGCCACCGCTTCGGCAAGAAGAACCTGGTCACCGCCGCCATCACGGCCGACGCCTCGGACGGCGGCAAGATCGACGCCGCCGACTACGCGGGCGCGGCGAAGTACGTCGACTGGTACAACCCCATGACCTACGACTACTTCGGCACCTGGTCCGCCACCGGCCCGACCGCCCCCCACTCGCCGCTCACGTCCTACCGCGGCATCCCGGCGAAGGGCGCCAACGCGGCGGCGACCGTCCACAAGCTGCGCGGCCTCGGCATCCCGGCCCGCAAGCTCCTGCTCGGCCTCGGCTTCTACGGCCGCGGCTGGACCGGTGTGACGCGGACGGCGCCCGGCGGCGACGCCACCGGCCCCGCGCCCGGCACCTGGGAGGCGGGCAGCGAGGACTACAAGGTCCTCAAGACCCGCTGCCCTGCCACGCGGGTGGTCGCCGGCACCGCGTACGGCCGCTGCGGCGACGAGTGGTGGAGTTACGACACCCCGCTCACCCTCCGCGGCAAGGCGTCCTGGGCGAAGTCGCAGGGACTCGGCGGCGCCTTCTTCTGGGAGCTCAGCGGCGACACCGCCGACGGTGAGCTGATCAACGCGCTCGGCCGCGGCCTGCGCTGATCCCACCGCACGCACGTCGTGAGGTCCGGCCGCCACGGGGGCGGCCGGGCCTCACGGCGTTCTGCTTCAGCGACCGGCGCCGAAGTCCTGCGTCCAGTAGTCGCCGGGCTGCGCCAGCGCGATCCCTATTTCCTTGAAGGAGCAGTCCAGTATGTTCCGCTTGTGGCCGGGGCTGGCCATCCAGGCGCTCATCACACTGGAGGCGGAGGAGTAGCCGTAGGCCACGTTCTCGCCGTAGCGGCTCCAGTCGTAGCCCACCGAGGAGATACGGTCGGCGGGTGACGAACCGTCGGAGCCGGTGTGCGACATGTTCCGGTGCGAGGCCATGTCCTTGCTGTGGTCCTGCGCGGCCTCGTTCAGCTTGGCGTTGACCTTCAGGGCCGTGCAGCCGGCCTTGGCCCGCTCCTGGTTCACCAGGTCGAGCACGGTGGCCGAGGCTCCCGTCAGCGTGGCGCCCGAACCCGCGGCCGGTGCGGCGGACGGTGCCGAAGAGGGCGCCGACGACGGCGCGGAGGCGGGGGCCGAGGGCGCGGCGGAGGGAGCCCAGGACGGCTTCCCGCCCCCCTGGCCGCCCTTCGTCCACGTCCCGTCGGAGGAGCCGTTCGCGGATCCGTTCCAGGACCCGCCCCACGAGCCGTGGTTCCAGCGGCCCTGGCCCTGCGCCTGGGACCCGTCGTACCGCGGGCCCTGCTGGCCGCCGACACAGGCCATGGCCACCGAGGGCACACCCACGGCGGCGACGGCGAGGGCTGCGACCGTTGTCTTCCGGAAGCGCATCGTCCGGCGGTGCTTCGTCATTGCGTGACCTCACTCGAAGGTTCGGTGTGCGTGTTCACGACCCGCCTGAGCTGCCATGACGGCTGGCGGGCCCGCCCATTGTGTGGACCGTCCCGAACATCGGGCAATGAAAGATCGGTACTACGCGGACTCGTAGCCGCGACGGCTCTTGCGCCCGGCGGGTGGGCGTGCCGCGCCTTCGTGTCCCTGTCCCGGACAAGACCTGATGGGCCCTCAGTTCGCTTTTCCCGCCCCGGAAGCGGCCCATGACGCCGTACGGATCGGATACCGTCGCTCCCCTGTGCGAATAATGCCCCATTCCGTTCCGGATAGAGGTTATATGCCGCGTGGGAGCCGGCTACTAAGTCGCACCGTAACCACCCAATCCAGCGTGAGGGACCTCACAGGGCCTCCCGGGAACAGTTGCCGCGGTGGCCGTCACGGACGCACCGCAGGGCACAATCACCGCATGCGACACATCCTCGTCATCGGCATCGGCGCGGGCGATCCCGAACACCTCACCCTTCAGGCGGTCAAGGCGATCGGCCGTACGGACGTCTTCCTCGTCCTCGGCAAACCGGAGGAGCGCCAGGACCTGATCCGCCTGCGCCGCCGGATGCTCGACGAGCACGCCCGCCCCGGCCACCGGCTCGTCGAGGTCCCCGACGCCGAGCGCGACCGCGGCGCACCCGGCTACGCGGAGGCCGTCGAGGACTGGCGCCGCCGCCGCGCCGACCTGGTGGCGGGCCTCCTCGACGCCCACCTCGGCCCCGGTGAGACCGGCGCCTTCCTGGTCTGGGGCGACCCCTCCCTGTACGACAGCGTGATCGCCGTCGTCGAGGAGGTGCTCGCCCGCCGGCCCGGCTCCTTCACCCACGAGGTCGTACCGGGCATCAGCAGCGTCGCCGCCCTCGCCGCCCGCCACCGCCTGACCCTCACCCGGGTCGGCCGCCCGCTGCAGATCACCACCGGACGCCGCCTCGCCGAGGGCTTTCCCGAGGACGCCGACGACGTGGTCGTGATGCTCGACGGCCGCGCCGCCTTCGCCGGGATCGACCCCGAGGGCCTCGACATCCACTACGGCGCCTACCTCGGTACCGAGGACGAGATCCTCCTGTCCGGACCGCTCGCCGAGACCTCCGAACGCATCCTCCGCGCCCGTACCGAGGCCCGGGAGCGCAAGGGCTGGATCATGGACACCTACCTGCTGCGCCGCCGCACCGACGAGCCGGGCTGAGCCATGCGCAGCGCGCGGCGTACGGTCCTGCGATACGGGTGTACCAGCCCTTACTGTGACATCCGGTACTGAGCCCCTGTGTACGGGATGAGGTCGAGGACGTGCCGTTCGCGGAGGGGGCCGGCGGTGGCGGGCCCGCGTCCGCCGCCGTGCCGGGCCCCGGTGCCGGGCCGTGGTCGCGGGCGCCGCTGCTCGCGGTGTGCGCCGGCTACTTCATGGTCATCCTCGACGTGACCGTCATCAACGTCGCGGTGCCCGTGGTGGGCCGCGAGCTGTCGGCCTCCCTCACCGGGATCCAGTGGATCACCGACGGGTACACGATGGTGTTCGCGGGCCTGCTGCTCACCGGCGGGGCGCTCGGCGACCGGCTCGGCAACCGCCGGGTCTTCTGCACCGGCGTGGCCGTGTTCACCGTGTCCTCCGCGGCGTGCGCGCTCGCACGGGACGCCCCGGCCCTGGTCGCCGCCCGGCTGGCCGAGGGACTCGGCGCCGCACTCGTCGTGCCCGGCTCCCTGGCGCTGCTCCAGCAGGCCTACCCGCTCCCCGCCGCGCGGTCGCGGGCCGTCGGGCTGTGGGGCTCGATGGCCGGCATCGCCGCCTCCGCGGGGCCGTTGCTCGGCGGGCTGCTCGTGTCCACGGTGGGCTGGCGGTGGGTCTTCCTGGTCAACCTCCCCGTCGGCGTCGCCTGCCTGGTGCTGACGCTGCGGCACGTGGCGCCCTCGCCCCGGCGGGCCGACCGGGCGCTGGACTGGCCCGCGCAGTGCGCCGTCGTGGCCGCGGTCGCCCTGCTGACCGCCGTGCTCAACGAGGCCGGGCGGCGCGGGTGGACCGATCCGGCGGTCCTCGCCGGCGCCGGCCTCGCCCTCCTCGCCGCGGCGGCGTTCACGGTGCGCGAGCGGCTGGCCCGCGCACCCGCGATCCCGTCGCGCATGCTGCGCTCCCGGGCGGTCGGCGGCGGCTCGCTGACCGGGCTGCTGTTCAACTTCGCCTTCTACGGCATGGTGTTCACCGCCAGCCTCTCCTTCCAGCACCAGCGCGGCTACAGCGCGCTGGGCACCGGCCTCGCCCTCTTCCCGGCCGTGGCGACGACGATGTTCGCCTCCGTCCTGTCCGGGCGGCTGGCCCGCAGGACAGGGGACCGCCCGCTGGTCGTCAGCGGCATGCTGCTGGGCGCACTGGGGCTCGCCGGCTGGGCCGCGGCGGGCCCCGCCCCGGCCTACCCGCTGCTCGTCGCCCCCATGATGGCCGCGGGCTTCGGCACCTCCTTCGCCCTCACCGGCACGACCACCACCGTGATGGCGGCCGCACCCCCCGGCTGCTCGGGCACGGCCTCCGCGCTGTTCAACACCGCCCGCCAGATCGGCAGTGCCGCAGGTGTGGCCCTCGGCGGCACCCTCCTGGCCACCGCCGCCGACCAGGGCAGGGGCCTGCGCCTGTCCATGGCCGCCGGCGCCCTCGCCTACCTGACCGCCGCCGCCCTGGCCCTGCGGTGCGTCCCCCGGAAGTCCTAGACTGCCCCCGTGCACCTGATCGACGGCGGTGGGACCGCCCCCGACGCGCCCGTCCTCCGTACCGGCGGTGTCCCGCTCGTGCCGGAGGGCTTCGTCTGGCCGCGGTGCCGGACCTGCGAGGGGGCGCTGCAGTTCCTCGCGCACCTGCCCGCCGGGGACAGCGCCGTGGCGGTCTTCCTCTGCCAGAACGATCCCGGCACGTGCGAGGACTGGGACCCCGCGGCCGGCGGCAACCGCGCGTACGCGTTCATCGGGGCGCTGACCCCGGCCGCCGTCCCCGTGGAGGGCGAGACGCAGCTGGGCGCGGTCACCGCGCTGCGCGCCGTCCCGGACGGCGGTCCCGCCCCGGAGCGGGCGCTCGGGCGGCTGGGCGGCGAGCCCGGCTGGCTGCAGGGCGACGAGACCCCGCACTGTCCCTCCTGCGCCGCGCCGATGACGTTCACGGCCCAGCTCGAGGAGGGAGCCGACCACACGACCTCGGCGAACTTCGGCGGCGGGGGCCGCGGTTACGTCTTCGCCTGCCGGCCCTGCGGCGAGGCCGCCTTCCTCTGGCAGTGCTGAACGCGGCCCTCCGCCGTGTCCTGCCCCGGCCGGAACCCCGCCACGGGATCGTGTGCGTCAACGGTGGCTCCCCGGCCGTCGCCGGGTTCCGGCCGCGCGGAACGGTCCCCGCCTTCGCGCGGTCGACTCCGGGCGGAGGGCCGGTCGCCCGAGGACGTCACCACGGGCACCGGTGAGGCCGGGAGCGGTGCCGTGCCCGTGTACCGTGCGACGAGGCTCAGCGGCGCCGGCTCGGGCGGCGCCGGCCGGACCCCGGTCGCCGACGGCGCGGGCCCCAGGCGCGACCAGCTCCGCTCGTCGCCCCACACCGAGAGCGGATCGACGTAGGGGCGCAGCAGACCGGTCAGCACCGGGTCACCGCGGCCCGCGAGTTCGTCCGAAGCCAGCTTCCGCGCCACCCCGGCGAGGAAGTCGGCGAGCTGGATGCGCGCGTCATGACGCGACTCGGCCAGCCGGAGCCCCGCCAGACGACGGCCCGCGGGCAGCGACGCGCCGAGGCGCGTGATCCGTTCCTCGGTGAGCGTGTTCTGCCGGTCGTGCACGATGTGCACCGGCGCGCCGCCCTCACCCCAGCGCGCGACCGTGCGCTCCAGTGCGGGGAAGAGCGGATCCAGCGGTTCCACCGCCCCCGGCTCGGCCGCGAGCCGCGCCCGGAACGCCTCCGCCCGGGGCCTCGCCCGCCGCAGCACCGCGAGGACCCCGGACGAACCCGGGTCCCCGCCGGGTGCCGGACGCAACTCCTCCAGCGCCCGGTAGAAGGCGTCGACGGGCGCTTCCCCGTCCTCGTGGTTCCTGCGGCGCACCAGGTCGTTGCCGGCCCGGAGGAACGCCCGCCACCCCGAGGGCTCCACGGCGCCGCGCCCCTCGCGGTAGAGCGCCGCCGCCGTGGCCGCCGCGGCAGGGCCGCCGTCCAGCACGTCGAGGACCGCCAGGAGCACGAAGTACGACTTGTCGACGAGGTGCACGGACGCATGACCGTGCAACGGGCCCGCGGGTCCCAGCAGCCACTCCAGCACCGCCCGGTGCTTCTCCCGCAGCAGGTGGTTGGCCTTGTACTCCTCCGCGGGCGACCTGATGCGCTCCCGTATCTCCCGCAGCGCCCCGGCGGCGGCGTCTCCCGCGACGCACACACCCGCGTGGGCGAAGACATCCGTGTTCCCGCTGATCAGGTTCTCGCCGTCCGAGCCCGACTCGTCGCAGGCGACCTCCAGGAACGTCACGCGCCCATCATCGCGTCCGCCCCCCTTCGCCACCACGCATTTTGCGGCCCCTCCCGGCATCCGTCGCGAGGACGGCGACATCGTGCGCGGGACGCGAAAGCGCCGCGCCCGCATCGACCGTCGCGTCCAGGAGTCCTCCCGCTCCGCGCGGGCGCCCCCGATTAAGCGATGGCTCCGCTGGTTCCCGCGCTTCTACAGTGAGCGCGCACCAGAACGTCACGGGGGATTCCGGCACCATGCGCACGCACTATCCACGCACACCGCATCTGCCCTGGTCGCCAGGGGCCACTCCCGACGACGTACGCGCCGGGGACCCCGGCGCGCTGCGGGGCCGCGAGGTCGTCGTCACCGAGAAGCTCGACGGCGAGAACACCACCCTCTACCGGGACGGGATGCACGCCCGGTCGCTCGACTCCGCCCACCACCCCTCCCGGGCGTGGGTCAAGGCGCTCCAGGGACGGATCGGCCCGCTCCTCCCGCCCGGCCTGCGGGTGTGCGGGGAGAATCTGTACGCCCGGCACTCCCTCGCCTACGAGGGCCTGGACAGCTGGTTCCACGGCTTCTCCGTCTGGGACGGCGACCGGTGCCTGGACTGGGACCGCACGGTCCGCTTCCTGAGGGGGCTCGGGATCCCGGTGCCGCCCGTGCTGTGGCGCGGCACGTACGACGAACGCGCGCTGCGCGCCCTGCGCCTGGACACCGCACGCCAGGAGGGCTACGTCGTCCGCACCGTCGAGGGCTTCCCCTACGAGGAGTTCGGCCGCCGTGTCGCCAAGTGGGTGCGGGCCGGCCATGTGACGACCGGCACCCACTGGATGCACGCCCCCGTCGTCGAGAACGGGCTGGGCCCCGCCGCCCCGTTGTGGGCGGTGCGCTCCGGCGCGGCCCCCGACGCCGGAGCGCTCGCCTCTGCGGTGGGCCTCGCCGTCACCGACTCCGGCTCCGGCTCCGGCTCCCACGCCGACGCCTACTGCGACCCCGGCTCCGCCGACCGCGCCGCCGACGTCTCCGCCCGGCTGGACGGCCTTCGCCGCACCGGGGACGCCCGCCTGTCCGGGGTCCTCGCCGCCCTGCTGCACGACATCCCACGCGCCCGCCTGGCGGCCCGCCTCGCCGGACCGCTCGGCATGCCGCAGGCCCGGCGCGTGGCCGACCTGGCCGGACTCCACCCGGCGCTGCAGCGCCCGTACCCCGACGAGGACCGGGCGGCCGGTCTCGCCCGCATGGCGCTCGCCGCGGACCTCGGCGTCCTGCACGCCGTGGCGGCCGCGGCGGCGCCCGACCGCGAGGCCCGTGAGCAGACCGAGTGGTCGGCTCTGCACGCCGAGGAGGCGGGCCTGCTCGGCCCCGACCCGCTCGGCCCGCTGCGCCACGGACTGCGCGCGGCCCTCGCGGACCTCGACCACGAGGCCGCGGACCGCTGCTGGGCCGAGGCCCGCGCGGCGTACGCCGCCGGGCGGATCGGCGGCGCGCAGGAGGCCGTGGCCGCGACCTGGCGGTGGCGTACCGGGGAGTTCCCCCGCCTGATCCACCTGACGGGACCCGCGGGCAGCGGCAAGAGCACCTTCGCCGGCACCCTGCCCGCCGGCGTCGTCCGCATCGCCCTCGACGACCTGCGCCTCGCCCGCGGTTCCCGCGCCGACCAGCGCGCCAACGCCGGCGTCCTGCGCGAGGGACTGCGCCGGCTCGACGCCGCTCTGGCCGGGCGTGCGACGGTGGTGTGGGACGCGACGTCCCTCACCCCGCACCAGCGCTCCCTGGTGCACGCGGTGGCCCGCCGCCGCGACGCCCTGGTCACGCACGTGGTGACCCTGGCCGGCGAGGAGGAGCTGGCCCGGCGCAACGCCCGGCGCGCCCACCCGGTGCCGCCGGCCGTACTGACCGCGCAGGCCCGCCGGTTCGCCCCGCCGTACCCCGGCGAGGCCCACCGCACCTGGTACGTCGGCGCGGACGGAGCCGTCGGCGACACCGACGGCTCGCTCGGCGGCACCGCGACCGGACAGGAGGCGTGACATGCGCACCAGCGAGGAGATCTACCACCGGGTCCGCTGGGACGCCCGGTTCGACCCGGCGCGCTTCGTGATCGGCGTGCACCAGCGCAACGCCGCGCCCAAGCGGATCCCGCTGCCCGCCTTCGTGCCGGGCGGCGACATCCCCTGGCACCGCGTGCTGTTCGTCGAGGCGGACGGAGAACTCGTCTGGGACCGGGCCACCGGCACCGACCGCATCGACGCCACCGGCGCGGGGCGGGTCCGCGACCCCCGCCTGCTGCGCCCGCCGTTCTTCGCCGCCCGTGTCCCGCACGCCTGGGACGAGGACGGGCAGACCTGGCGACCGGCCGAGCGGCCGGCCGCCGTCCGGACCGGACCGGCGGACGGAGGCCGGCTGCGCGTCCTGACCTGGAACACCTTGTGGGACAGGTACGACGGCCACCGGATCGGCACCGCCCGCCGCCGCCCCCTGCTGCTGCGCGCACTGGAGGAGGCGGACGCCGACGTCATCGCCCTGCAGGAGGTCGAGCCCGCGCTGCTCGACATGCTGCTGCGGACCGGCTGGGTGCGTTCGCGCTACACCCTGGGCACCGACCCGGCCCGACCCGACACCGACGACACCGGGGTCCTGCTGCTCAGCCGGCTGCCCGTACGGGAGGCCGCCCAGCACGCCCTCGGCCCGCACAAGGCCGTCGCCGCGGTCACCGTCGAGACGTCCGCCGGACCGCTGGTGGTCGCCGCCACCCACCTCAGCAGCGACCATTCCGACGACGGCCCGGCCCGCAGGCGGGCCGAACTCGCCCGGCTCGCCGAGGGACTCGCGGGTATCGAGGGCGGTCTGCTGCTGCTCGGCGACTTCAACGACGGCGGCGACGGGCCGGCGCGTGCCCTCGGCCTGCACGACGCGTGGACCGAGGCGCACGGGCCGCACGACCGCACCCCCACCTTCGACCCGACGGTCAATCCGCTGGCGGCGGTCTCCTCGCTCAGCGGCCGCGCCTCCCGGCTCGACCGCGTCCTGCTGCGCGGCGGCGGACCCCGCGTCACGGGTGCCCGGCTGCGCGGCGACACCCCGGCCGAGGACGGCCTGTACATCTCCGACCACTACGGCGTGGAGGCCACCCTCGCCCTCACGGCGGGCGCGCAGGACGAGGCCGAAGACGTCCTGGACCTGCCGCCCACCGTCCGCACCGCCGTGGCCTGGCTGCCACCGGACGAGCTGTGGCCCGCCGTCCAGGCGGTCCGCCGCGACCACGATCCGCAGATCCACCGCTGGCCGCCGCACGTCAACCTGCTCTTCGGCTTCGTGCCGGAGTCCGCCTTCGAGCGCGCCGCACCCCTGCTGTCCGAGGCCGCCGCCGGCGTCCCGCCCTTCACCGCCCGCCTCGACGGGGTGCACACCTTCGGGCACCGCGAGGACGCCACCGTCTGGCTCGACCCGGCGGCCGACGGCGGCACCTCCTGGGCGGCCCTCCGGCACGCCCTCGCGCGCCGCTTCCCCCGCTGCCGGGGCCGCGCCGAGGGCTTCACCCCGCACCTGTCGCTCGGCCGCACCCGGGACCCCCTGCGGGTGGCCGCCGACTGCGCGGCCCGGCTGCGCGGGAGCACGGCACAGGTCGGCGAACTCGCCCTGCTCTCCCGGCGGGGGGACGAACCGATGAGGGTCCGGGCCACGGTCGCACTCGGCACGGGGGAGCTGCGCTGGGTGCCCGACGCCGCCGAGGCGGACCCCGTCGCGGGCGAGGACGACCTCCCGCACGCCGAGGACACCGCGCGGCGCGTCGCCGGCGCCCTGGGCGACGGCGTGGTCCACCTCGCCGGCTCCCGCCGCATGGGCTGCGCGCTGCCCGGCGCCGACCTCGACCTCGTCGCGGCGCTCCCGGGCCCCGCCGACATGGGCGCGGTCACGGCCAGGGTGACGGCCGCGCTGCCGGAGGCCGCCCGCGTACGGGAGGTGGCCGGAGCCCGCGTGCCGGGACTGCGCTTCCGTGTCGGCGCGCTCGACGTCGACCTGGTGGTCGTCGCCACCGGCCGCCTCGACCCCGTCGAGGCCGTGGCCCGCCGCGCCGGACTCGGCGAGGCCGCCGCCGTCGCGCTGAGCGCCGTCAGCGACGCCGACGCGGTCCTCGAACTCGCTGGTGACCACGACCGCTTCGCGGGCCTGGCCCGGGAGGTGAAGGCGTGGGCCCGGGCACGCGGCCTGGACTCCGCCCCCTTCGGCGGCCTGCCCGGACTGGCCTGGGCGCTGCTCGCCGCCCGCACCGTCCACGACGCCCCGGGCCTGGCCGGCGCCGAACTGCTCCGGCACTTCTTCGCCACCTGGGCGGCCTGGGACTGGCGTCGACCGGTGGGTGCCGCCGGGCAGCCGGGCCCGGCGGTCTCCATCGCGACCCCCACCGAGCCCGTCCGCCCGTGCAGCGCGCAGGTCGGCCCGGACGGACGCGACCTGCTCGTCCAGGAGCTGTACCGCGCCTGGGAACTGCTGGAGTCCGCGGCCGGAAAGGGCGCCGATCCCCGGCCGGCCCTCACCGCCCCGCCGCCGCTCCACCGCCGCCACGCGGCCTGGGCGGTACTGGCCGTCCAGGCGGCCACGGAGGCGGAGTTCGAGGCCACCCTCGGCCGGGTCCGGGGCCGGGTCCGCGCACTTCTCACCGCGCTGGAGGACGCCGGCACCGGCGGCGTCCACGCCTGGCCCCGTCCCTTCCGTACCAGCACCCGTGCCGCCCACTACGCCATCGGCCTCGGCCCCACCCCGCCGGACGCGGCCGGCCTCGCACGGATCACGGGTGCGTGGAGCCGCGGCCTTCCCGGGGTCGAGGTGACTTGGTCGGAGGGCGGTGCCGTACCGACGCTGCGGTGAAGGGGGAACGCGGCGCGGTCAGGCGGCCGTGAACTCCACGATCCCGATGTCCCCCGCCGTGCGCACCGAGGCCACCCGCAGCCCGGCGTCCGCGCCGAGCGCGGTCAGCGCGGCCACTCCGCGCTCCCGGCCACCGAAGTACACCAGCATGCGCAGGTCCATGGCGGCCACGGTCGACTCCCGGTCGGCGCCCACCTTCTCCACGACGAGCACCCGGCCGTGCTCCCCGGCGGCCTCGGCGCAACGGCGCAGGACGGTCCGCGCCGCGTCGTCGTCCCAGTCGTGCAGGATCGCGCAGAGCAGGTAGCCGCCGGCCCCCTTGGGCAGCGCGTCGAAGAAGCTGCCCCCGACCGCGTCACCGCGCCCGTCGAGCCCGGCCGCGGCCAGCGTCGCGCGGGCCGCGCCGGCCGTGGCGGGCTGGTCCAGCACGGTGCCGCGCAGCCCGGGGAAGGCGGTGAGCAGCGCCGCCAGCAGTGTCCCGTCGCCGCCGCCCACGTCGACCACGTGCCCGAGGGCGCCCCAGTCGTACGCCGGGACCAGCGCGGTCGCCCACCCGGCGACGTCGGCCCCCATCGCCCGGTCGTACGAGCGGGTCCGCTCCTCGTCGGCCGCCAGGTCCTCCCAGAACCCGCGGCCGTACTGGCGCGGGAAGGCGGCCGTGCCCGTGCGGACGCTGTGGGGCAGCTGCACGAAGGCCAGCTCGGCCCGGCCGAGGCCGCCCTCGGTGTCCAGCCACTCCCGCAGCCCGCCCGGATGGCCCGACCTCAGTTCCTCGCCCCGTGCCGTCAGCGCGTACCGCCCGCCGCCGTCCCGGGCGACCACCCCGACACCGGTGAGGTGCCGCAGCAGGCGGTCCAGCGCGCCCGACTCCGCCCCGGTGTCCTGCGCCAGCTCGGTGGCGGTACGGGGCCCCTCCACCAGATGGTCCGCCAGCCCGAGCGTCGCCGCGGTGCGCAGCGCCATCGGCGTCACCAGATCCGCCAACCGCCAAAGGGACACGTCCCGTTGCTCCTTGACCGTCATCCGCGCCTTCCTCTCCTCGCGACCGGCCGGCCAGCCTTGCCCCGAAGCGTGGGCCCTGCAAGCGATTTACCCCGGGCAGGTTGCGCCGCGGCCACGAATCGATTGCGGCCGGCGCCAATCGCGGCGCGGCGCGCCGGGGTCGGGCAGCATGACCCGGCATGGAGCGAGACCGGTACGTCGACTTCCTGCGCGCCCTGGCGATCTGCGTGGTCGTGCTCGGCCACTGGCTGATCACCGCCCTCGTCCGCGAGCCCGGCGGCGGGATCGCGGCTCCCGAGCTCCTCGCGGAGATCCCCTGGACGCAGTGGCTGACCCTGGGCTTTCAGATCATGCCGCTGTTCTTCCTCGCCGGCGGCCATGCCGCGGGCGGCTCCTGGGCCCGCACCCGGGCGGCCGGTGGCACGGCGGCGCCCTGGCTGGCGCGACGGGCCCTGCGTCTGCTGCTGCCCGTGGCCGCCTACTGCGGGCTGGTGCTGCTCGCCGTCGGGATCTGCTCGGCGGCCGGAGTGGACCGGAGCACGCTCCGGCTCGCGGGATGGGCGATGGCCATGCAGTTCTGGTTCCTTCCGGTCTATCTGCTGCTCAGCGCCCTCACCCCGGTGCTGCACGCGGCACACCGGCGCTGGGGGCTGCGGGTCCCGGCGGCGATGGGCGCGGTCGCGGTGGCGGCGGGCACGCTGGTGACGGCGGGCGCCCCCGCCTCCCTCGGGCCGGTCAACTACGTGCTGGTCTGGGGCGTGGCCTACCAGCTGGGGTTCTGCTGGCGCGACGGGCAACTGAGACGCCCGCTCGCCGCCGCGATGGCGGTCGGCGGTGCGCTGGCCTTCGCGGCGCTGATCACCCTCGGGCCGTATCCGGTGAGCCTGATCAGGGTCACCGGGGAGACCGTCGGCAACACCGACCCCCCGTCGCCGGCCATGCTGGCCTGGGTGGTGGCCCAGGCCGGCGGATGCCTGCTGGCGGCGCCCGCCGCCCGCCGGGCCCTGCGGGGCGTACGCGTGGGGCGGGCCGTCGCCTTCCTGGGCGGCGCGAGCATGACCCTGTATCTGTGGCACATGCTGCCCGTGCTGCTCGCCGCCGTGTTCTACCTGGCCGGTCTCGCCCCCGGCGCCCCCTTCGGCAGCGCCGCGTGGTGGGCGCTGCGGGTGCCCTGGCTGCTCGTGCTCGCGGTGCTCCTGGCGGGCGTGCTGGCCGTACTGCGCCCGCTCGAACGCGCACTGGCCCGTCTGTCCGGAGCCCTGGCCCCGCCGCCCGGCGCTCGCCACGACCGCCCCGGCCTCCTGTGGGCGGGCCTCGCCTGCTGCGTGACGGCCCTCGCCTACTGGTCGGTGCACGGCCTCGCCCCCGACGGCCGTTTCCCCACCCTGCCGGCACTGGCCTTCGCCGTCGGCACGGCACTGGTGACGCTGCCCCACCGCCCCGCGGCGGGCACGCCCCGCGACGGCGGGACCGCGGCGCCCGTGCGGGAGGCCGCCTGACGCGATCCTCCGCGCGCCGGCCCGTGACCGAGCGCGCCCGGTCACGACCGCGCCCCGCGCTCGGCGAGTTCCGCCGGCGCGTCGAAGGTGGCGACGAGGACCCCGCGCCGCTGCGCGCGGTACTCCGGCGAGGGGTCGAGGCCGTCGATCGCCCCGTCCCAGGCGGCGAGGAAGGCGGCCTTCCACTCCCGGACCCTCGCCGCGGCGGGGAGCACCGCGCCCGCCCAGCCCCGGGAGGCGATCAGGTGCAGCAGCTCCACGTTGCGGGGCACGGCCACGCCCCGGTACTCGTCCGGCTCCAGCGTCCCCGGGGCGCCGGCCACGGCGTTCTCGACCTCGCGGACCAGCCGCCCGGTGACCAGCGACAGATGGTCGGCCGCCGTGTCCTCGTCGAAGTCGCCGCTGCCCCAGCCGCCCGTCGCCCCTCCGCTCACGGTTCGATCAGCCCGGCCCGGATCGCGTACCGGGTGAGTTCCAGCCGGTCGCGCAGGCCCAGCTTCTGGAGGATGTTGGCACGGTGGCGCTCGACCGTCTTGGCGCTGATGAAGAGGATGTCCCCGATCTCCTTGGAGGTGTGGCCCTCGGCGACCAGTTTGAGGATCTCCTCCTCCCGGTCGGTGACGGCCCGCGCCGGCAGCGGCTCGCCCTGCCGGGCGCGTTCCAGGAGGTTGCGCACCAGCGCGGTGAGCGCGCCCGGATAGATGAACGGCTCGTCGCGCACCGCTGCCCGGCAGGCCTCCACCAGGTCGCGGTCGGCGACGGACTTCGGGACGTAGCCGCTGGCCCCGGCGCGCAGCGCCTCGAAGAAGAACTGCTCGTTGTCGTGCATCGTCAGCATGAGGATGCGCAGCCCGGGCCGCAGCCGGGACAGTTCGCGGGCCGCCTGGAGGCCGGTGAGGCGGGGCATGGCGATGTCGAGGACGGCCAGGTCGAGTTCGTGGGCGCGGGCCTGCTCGATGGCCTCGGCGCCGTCCCCGGCCTCCGCCACGACGGTCAGGTCCGGTTCGTCGTCGAGGATCATCCGCACGCCGCGGCGCACCAGCGCGTGGTCGTCGGCGAGCAGGATCCGGGTCTTCGCCGCCTCGGTCACGGTCAGCGGTCCTCCTCGCGCACGGGGACGTCGAGCCGCACCTCGGTGCCGCCGCCGGGACCGGGACCGAGCGTGAGCCGCGCCGAGACCAGCAGGGCGCGTTCGCGCATCCCCCGGATGCCGGCGCCCTCCGGGGCCCCGCCCAGGCCCTTGCCGTCGTCGCGGACGGTCAGGCGCGCACCGCCGTCGGTGCGTTCCAGGCGGAGGTCCACCCGGCCCGCGCCCGCGTGACGCGCGGTGTTGGTCAGGCCCTCCTGCGCGACCCGGTACAGGACCAGCTCGGTCTGCTCGTCCAGGGCGGGCAGACCGGGGTCGAGACGGAGCGCCACCGCCAGCGCCGGGGAGGTGAACTCGGCGGTCAGCGCCCGCAGCGCGCTGTGCAGCCCGAGTTCCTCCAGCACCCCGGGCCGCAGCCGGCGCGCGATGCGGCGGATCTCCTCCAGGCTCCCGCGGGTGGTCTCGCGGACCTGGTGCAGCTCCTCGCGCAGCGGGCCGGGCGCCAGTTCGCTGACGTGCTTGAGCTGGAGCAGCACGGCGGTGAGCGTCTGCCCGACCTCGTCGTGGAGTTCCTGCGCGACGCGCTGGCGCTCGGCCTCCTGGCCGGACAGCACACGGGCGCTGCCCGCGGCCTGCTCGCTCTCCAGCCGGTCGAGCATGGTGTTGAACGCCGTGATGAGCTCGGTGATCTCCCCGTGCCCGGTGGCCGCCGGCCGGCTCCCAGGCCGCAGCAGGTCCGCCGCCGCCATGGCCCGGGACAGCCGGCGCAGCGGCGCCAGCCCGACCCGGAGCAGTACGGCGTTGGCGACCAGCATCGCGACCAGGCCCGCCACGACCACCGCCGCCTCGGCCGGCAGGACGGGGGACGAGACCGTGACCGGCCCCAGCAGCAGCATCGTCGCCACCATCAGCACGACGGCGTTGAGCAGGAAGATCCGCCAGAACAGCGACACGGCCCAGGGACTCCTCTCCGGGTGACGCGCGGGAACGGGTCGAACGGGTGCCCGCCGGGGGGCCGGGCGGTCAGTCCCCGGCGACGGGGGACGGGGTCCGTTCCAGCTCGGCTTTGCTCGTGGGCGCCGGGGCGCGGCGCCGGGTCAGGGCGCGCGCCAGCGGCTCGGTGTAGCGGGCCGTCAGCGGGCCGAAGACCACCAGCAGCAGGACGTACGCCGTGGCCAGCGGGCCCAGCGCGGGCTCGATCCCCGCCGTGACCCCCAGGCCCGCGATGACGATGGAGAACTCGCCGCGTGCGACGAGTGCCCCGCCCGCCCGCCACCTGCCGCGCACCGCGACCCCGGCACGGCGGGCCGCCCAGTACCCGGTGGCGATCTTGGTCAGGGCGGTGACCACCGCGAGCGCCAGCGCCGGCAGCAGGACCGGCGGGATGCTGGCCGGGTCGGTGTGCAGACCGAAGAAGACGAAGAACACCGCCGCGAACAGGTCCCGCAGCGGACTCAGCAGCGAGTGCGCGCCCTCGGCGACCTCCCCGGACAGCGCGATGCCGACCAGGAACGCGCCCACCGCCGCCGACACCTGCAACTGCTGGGCGATACCCGCCACGAGCAGCGTCAGCCCCAGGACCACGAGCAGCAGCTTCTCCGGGTCGTCGCTGGAGACGAACCGGGAGATCACGCGCCCGAAGCGGACCGCCAGCAGCAGCACCAGGCCCGCGGCGCCCAGCGCCACCGCCAGCGTCACACTGCCCGCCGCCCAGCCGACCCCGGCCAGCAGGGCGGTGAGGATCGGCAGGTACACCGCCATCGCCAGGTCCTCCAGGACCAGGATGCTCAGGATGACCGGCGTCTCGCGGTTGCCGAGCCGTCCGAGGTCGCCCAGCACCTTGGCGATCACCCCGGACGAGGAGATCCACGTCACACCCGCCAGGACCACCGCGGCCACCGGGCCCCAGCCGAGCAGCAGCGCAGCCGCCGCGCCGGGCAGGGCGTTGAGCGCGAGGTCGACCAGGCCCGACGGATACTGCGTCTTCAGGTTCCCGATCAGGTCGCTGGCGGTGTACTCCAGGCCGAGCATCAACAGCAGCAGGATGACGCCGATCTCGGCGCCGATCGCCACGAACTCCTCGCTGGTGCCCAGCGGAAGGATCCCGCCCTCGCCGAAGGCGAGACCGGCCAGCAGGTACAGGGGGATGGGGGAGAAGCGCAACCGGCCGGCGAACCTGCCGAGCAGGCCCAGACCGAGGATGATGGCGCCGAATTCGATGAGGAAGACCGCGGAGTGCAAGGGCTCACTCCCGCCCGAGTATCGCGGCGGCGGCCTCGACGCCCTCGCGGGTGCCGATCACGATCAGCGTGTCGCCGCCCGACAGGCGGAAGTCCGGTGCGGGGGAGGGGATCGCGTCGGCCCTGCGCAGCACGGCGACGATGGAGGCGCCGGTGTCGGTGCGCATCCGCGTCTCGCCGAGCAGGCGGCCGTTCCAGTGCGAGGTGACGGGCAGTTCGATCCGCTCGGCGACCAGGCCGAGGTCGGTCGTGTGCAGCAGGTTCGGGCTGTGGTGCGTCGGCATCAGCGCGTCGATCAGCGATGTCGCCTCGGTCCCGGTCAGGCGCAGCGACTGCGCGCACGCGTCCGGGTCGTCGGCGCGGTACACGTTCACCGTCCGCGTTCCGTCGCGGTGGGCGACCACCGACAGATGGCGCCGGTCCCGCGTGGTGAGGTCGTACCGGACACCGATGCCCGGCAATGGTGTCGTGCTCATCCGCGGAGCAGGCACAGCTCGAATCCCTTCACGGACGGCGCGCAGCCGCCCGGTTGCTTGTCCGTTTCGCCCCCTGTGGATCCTCATCCTTTCATCCGGTCGAACCGGGCCGGTATGGGTGCTGACACCCATCGCGGGCCCGTGTGACGGTTCCCACACCCCGGACGGAAAAGGCCGGTGGAACCGCGGTCGTACCTGAGCGCAGCCTTATGTGTTCTTGAAGATCCGCTCCCGACCGGGGAGTTCTCCGCCCGGGGCGCCTAGGGTCGCAGTGCCCGGCACGTCACGTTCGGACGTGCCCGGTGGAGTTCCCGTCGTCCGGAGGTACCCCGCGCATGAGTTCCCACAGGAAACGACCCCGCGCCCGCCGCGCCCCCTCGGCGCGGTCCTGGCCGCTGGCCGCCGCGGTGGCGACGGTCGCCGCGGGCGCCCTGGTCGGGGCCGGTGCGCAGTTCGGGAACAACGCCGGAAAGGACAAGGCGTCGCTGGCGGCCGGCGACCGGGAGAGCGACGACCCCGTCGCCTCCGACGTACGCCCGGAGACCGCGAGCCCGAGCCCGACGACCGCGAGCCCCAGCGCGTCCCCCACCCCGGAACGGCGCAAGCCGTCCTCGCGGCCCACCCGCACACCCCGGCCCTCCGCCACGCCGACCCGCACGGTGGTCCCCTCACCGGCCAGGACGACGATCGCGGCGCAGCCCCCGCGGTCCGACGACGGCGAGGATTCGGTGGTCGAGCAGATCGTCCGGCTGGTCAACGAGGAACGGGCCTCGGCCGGCTGCCGTCCGGTGACGCTGGAGGAGCGGCTCACCGAGGCCGCCCAGGACTACACGGACGTGATGGCCCGCTCGGGTGCGCTCTCCCACACCGGGCCCGACGGGTCCACCATGGCCGGTCGCGTCGAGGCGGCCGGCTACCGGTGGTCGACGCTCGGCGAGAACATAGCGGTCGGTCAGCGGACCGCCGCCGCGGTGATGGACGCCTGGATGAACAGCGAGGGCCATCGGGCGAACATCCTCAACTGCAGCTTCGAGCAGATCGGAGTCGGCGTGAACACGTCGTCCAACGGTCCCTGGTGGACCCAGGACTTCGGCACGCCCCGCTGAACAGCCGACCGGCCGGTCAGCTGGGGCGGCCGGTCGGCCTCAGGCGGGGTGCGGGTGACGCCTCGCGCGTCGGGCCGCTTTCCTTCCCCCCACAGGCGGCCCGCCGGCGAGCCCGAGTGTCACCCGCACCCTCGCCCCGCCCAGCGGGCTCCCGGTGATCTCCATGCCGCCTCCGGCGGCGGACGCCGCCCGCTGCACGATGTCCAGACCGAGGCCCGTGGAGCCGCCGACGCTCACCCCGCGGGCCCGGGCGGTGTCCGGATCGCCGATCCCCGGCCCCGCGTCGTCCACGGTGAGCAGCACCGCCCGGTCGGTCCGCTCCACCGTCACCGCCAGCGCCGTGCCCTGCGGGGTGTGCCGGAACACGTTGCCGATCAACGCGTCGACGACCGCTGCGAGGTCGTCCTCGCCGAGCGGGACCGCGGCCGCCTCGGCGGCGGCCTCCAGGCGGCACTCCCGCCCCTGCTGCGCCGCCAGGACGGACCAGAACTCGACCCTGCCGCGCACCACGGCCGACGCGTCGCACTCCTGCGGGCGGCCCGGGCCCTCGGGCGAGGCCGACAGCGGTGTGCGGGCCGCGTCGATGATCGAGTCCAGCTCGCTCTCCAGGTGCGCGATCGCGGCCTCCAGGTCCTCGCCCCGGTGACCGGGGACCTCGGCGGCGATCCGTTCGGCCTCCAGCTGCAGACGGGTCAGCGGGGTTCGCAGGCGGTGCGAGAGGTCCGCGACCAGCTCCCGTTCCATGGCGAGCAGTTCGACGACCCGGTCCGCCATCGTGTTGAAGGCCGTCCCGGCCTCCTGCAGTTCCGGCGGCCCGGCGGGCTCGACCCGGATGCCGAGTTCCCCGGCGCCCAGTGAGCGCGACGCGCGGGACAGGCCCCGGGAGGCGCGCACCACGCGCGCGCCCAGCCGGTCCGCGACCAGCACCGACCCCGCCACCAGGCCCAGTGCCAGCAGCGCCATCATCGCCCAGGACGCCTTCACCCCGCGGTCCAGGTCGGCGCGGGGGACGAACGCCTCCACCACCGCCACCCGGTCCCGGGCCAGGATCACCGGCTGCAGGTAGACCCAGCCGGCGGAGGTGTCCGAGGCCATGGTCCGGCGCCCGTCGGCCGCCCGGTCCAGGGCCTCCTGGGAGGCGTGCACCGTACCGACCAGCTGCCCGTCGGGCAGGCGCACGCTCAGGTGGTCCCCCGAGTCCAGCCCGGCCACCGCCTGCTGGACGTCCGCGGGACGGGTGGTGAGGGCCAGCACCGGCGCCAGCGCCGCGGCCCGCTGCTCGGCCACCGTGGTCGCCCGCGTACGGGCCTCGGACTGCACCAGCAGTGCCAGCGGGATCAGGAAGGACAGCGCCACCATCGACGTCACCGCCAGCGCCACCCCGGCCAGGGCGCGTCTCACCGCGGCGTCACCAGTTTGATGCCGACGCCCCGGACGGTGTGCAGGTAGCGCGGCTGCGAGGCCCGTTCGCCCAGCTTGCGGCGCAGCGCCGACAGATGGACGTCGATCGTCTGGTCCTCCACGTAGGCCTGCTGCCACACGTCCGCGAGGATGCGGCTGCGCGCCACCACGCGGTCCACGTGCTCCGCCAGATAGACGAGCAGGTCGAACTCGCGGCGTGTCAACCGCAGTTCCCGCCCGTCGTGGTACGCCGCCCGGGCCGGTACGTCGATCAGCAGACCGCCCACCCGCAGCGCGCCGGCCGCGCCCTCCGGGGCCGCCGGGCCCTGCGGCTGCGCGGGCGCCATGGCCGACCGGCGCAGCACCGCCGTCAGCCGGGCCACCAACTGGCCCCCGGAGAACGGCTTCACCAGGTAGTCGTCGGCACCCGCGTTGAGCAGCCGGATCACCTCGCTGTCGTCGTCGCGCGCGGTGGTGACGAGGACCGGGACCCGCGAGATGCCGCGCAGCATCCGCAGCACGTCCACCCCGTCCAGGTCCGGCAGTCCGAGGTCGAGCACCACGGCGTCCGGTGGACGCTGCGCGGCCTGCCGCAACGCCTCGAAGCCGTAGGCCGAGCTGTGCACCATGTGGCCGTGCGCGGTCAGCACCTCGACCAGCCTCGCGCGTATCGCGGGGTCGTCCTCGACCAGGAGTACGGATGCCATGTGGAGGGACAGTAGCCGGTCGGGAAGGATGACGGGGTGCCCCGGTACCTGCGCTACGTCGTCATATGGCTCTCGTGCACCGCGGTCAGCGTGACCGCGGTCATGCTCACCGTGGGCTTCGTGGTGGGATCGACGCGCCCGACGCCGCCCGTCGCGCGGGACGTCCCCGAGAACGCGCTCGCCACCGCCGCCCCGTCCGCCGCGAAGCCGTCCCCCTCGCGCTCCGCGCCGGCGTCCCCCGCCGCGAAGACCCCCGGCCCCGCCTCCACCCCCACCACCGTCCGCCGGCCCACCCGGACCCCCGTCCGGCCGGCCACCACCGCGCCGCCCGCCCGCGCCCCCCGCCCGTCCGCCACGCCCGTGGACTGCGGGACCGGCGGCGCCGGCGTCCACACCCTGCAGTCCCAGGGCGGCCAGGCCGCGGTGCGCTTCGGACAGGACGCCGTCTGCCTCGTCTCGGCCGTGCCCGCCAGCGGGTTCACCGTCTCCACCCGGCGCGACGGGGCGCAGCAGCTGACGGTGACCTTCTCCGGTGACCGGCACCGCTCCGAGATCGTCGCCACCGCCACCCCGCAGAGCAAGGCGACCATCCGCGAGGTGTCCTGGTGACCGGGCGCGGACGGCGACCGGACCCTTGACACGTCGTGGACGGAACCTTTCGACCGCGGATGGATCGAGCGATAAGGTCATACGTATGCCAGCCGAGCCGCAGCCCGCAACCCGTCTGTTCCCGCCGCGTCTGCCCGCCGGCCGCTTGGGTGTCGCCGTCGTCGCCGAGCTCGTCGACCTGATCGTGACGGGCCAGTTGGAGGAAGGCCAGTTGCTGCCCCCGGAGGGTCCGCTGAGCGAACACTTCGGCGTGAGTCGCACGGTGCTGCGTGAGTCGGTGAAGCGGCTCGAGGAGAAGGGCCTGGTGATCGTCGCCCAGGGCCGCGGTACCCAGGTGCGGGCGCCGGGCTACTGGAACATGCTCGATCCGGTGGTGCTCTCCGCCTTGATCGACAACGACGAGACGCTCGGTGTTCTCGACGAGCTGACGATCGTGCGGGCGAGCCTCGAGTCGGCGATGGCGGGCGCGGTTGCCGCCTCCCGCAGCGCGGAGGGGTTGAGGAGGCTGGAGAACGCCCTCACCACGATGCGTGAGAGCGAGTTCGAGACGGACTCCTTCCGGCAGGCGGATGTGCTGTTCCACTACGCGCTGATGGATATCTCCGGCAACCGGCTGGCGGAGAACATCGCCAAGCATCTGTACAAGCGAGCCGTGGAGTCCAGCCGCTACCAGGGCATCGACCCGCCTGACGCGTTCGCACTGACGATGAAGGAACACGCGGCGATCGTCGACGCCATCTCGAGGAAGGACGTCGCCGGGGCCCAGAAGGCGATGCACGACCACATCCACATCTCGTGGGAGCGCCGCCGGCTGCCCGACCACGCGCCGCGGGCACGTGGTCGGGCGCTCGATCAGAAGAGCGAGTAGACGCCGGCGGCGTTGCCGCCGAACACCCGCGCGCGTTCCGCGGCGGAAAGCCCGTCGAGCAGGGCTTCCAGAGCGGACTTCCACGGCGCCGCTCCGCCGCCGAGCTCGGCCAGCGGCCAGTCGGAGCCGTAGAGCAGACGCTCGGGGCCGAAGGACTCCAGGGCGGTCGCCACCAGGGCGGCGAGATCGGCCGCACGCCACGATCCGGGGGCGAGGCCCGACGTGAGTCCCGAGACCTTCGCGACGACGTTCGGTCGCCGGGCGAGCTCCCGCAGGTGCGACGCCCACGTGCTCCTGTCCTGCCCGGGCCCGGGTGGACCGCCCAGGTGATCGAGCACGAAGCGGAGCCCGCCGTGGCGCGCGGCCAGGCGGGTCGCCTGGGGGAGCTGCCACTCACGCACGACGAGGTCGAAGCAGAGGCCCTGACGCTCGAGTTCGGCCAGGCCCGCGCTGATCTCCTCGCGTGTCAGCCACTCCGGGTCCGGGTCGATGTGGGCCGGATGCCGCACTCCGACGACGGGGACAGCGGCGTTCTCGCGGATCTTGTCGAGCTGAGGTCCCACCTCGGCCGCGAGATCGACCCACGCGACGAGGCCGGCGATGGCGGACGATTCCAGCCCGGCGAGCCGGATGCTCTCGTCGAGGCTGTTGCTCGACTGCACGACCACGGCGCCGCCGAGTCCGGTCGAGGCCAGCATCCCGCTCAGATCGCGGGGCCCGAAGTCGCGGGCGATCGGCGCCATGGTCTCCGCGTCGATCCAGTCCTGCGGGTCCACGGCCCGGTCCCACAGGTGCACATGGGCGTCGATGCCTGCGTTCATGCGAGGTGCCACACTTCCTCGAGGGGCTGCCACAGCGCCCCGGGATCACGCTCCTCGGCGATCCTCATCTGGCACGGGTCGGTGTGCGTCCACCACTCCTGCGACACCGGGTCCTCGGCGATCCGGCGCATGTCCGCCTCGTGGTCGTCGCCGACGTACTCGTAGTAGGCGAACAGGATGTCGCCGAAGATGAAGATGCTGTAGTTGCGCACGTTGCACTCGGTGAGCTTGCGCTCGACGCCCGGCCACACGGCACGGTGCAGCGCGAGGTACTCCTCGCGCTTCTCGGGCCGCACACCCACGACGAGGGCCCTGCGCTCAGGTCGACGCGTCACGAGGTTCGGCCTCCGGTGTGCAACGGGTCGTCCATCACGTCCGGCTCGGCCACCATGCGCAGGGCGGCGCGCTCGGGCCGGATGTGCGGTCCGGTCGCCGCGGGCAGGGGCGCCGCGGCGCCTGCCGGTGACATCCGGGACTCGTCCACCACGATCCCGATGCCCGGGCGATCGCCCAGGACGATGCCTCCGTCGTCGAACTGCTGGTCGACGTCGAGACCGACGGGAAAGTGGAGATCCTGGACTTCGAAGGTCAGGAGGTTCGGCACGGCGGCGGCGGCGTGCGCCACCGGGTTCGCGTTGTAAGCGACGGGGCTCACCGGCAGGTCGTGGGCGTGCGCGAGCGTCGCGACGCGCAGGAAGTGGGTGATCCCCCACACGTTGCCGACCTGCACGATGTCGACCGCGTTGGCGTCCAGCAGGGGACGGTACTGCTCCAGTCCGGTGAGGTTCTCGCCGGTCGCGATCGCCGCGCGCACCTTCCCGCGCAGCGTGGCCATGCCGGCCGCGTCCCAGCGGCGCAGCGGTTCCTCCACCCAGGTGAGGTCCATGCGCTCCTCGATGGCCGCGACGTACCGGGCCGCCTGGGCCTGGTTCCACGACTCGTTGGCGTCGAACATGAGCCCCGGCCGGCGGGAGTTGCGGCTGAGGACATCGCGCATGATCTCCAGCCGGGGCAGGTCGCGGTCGAGGTCGCGGCCGCCCTTGAGCTTGCCGGCCTTGAACCCGCGGTCCGCGAACCGGCCGTAGAGGCCGGCGAGGTCGTCGTCGTCCAGGCCGTACTCGAGACCGGACGCGTACCCGGGGACGAAGCGCTCGCGGCCACCGAGGGTCCGCCAGAGCGGCTCGTCGGCGGCCTTGGCCTTGATGTCCCACAGGGCCATGTCGACGGCGCCGACGGTGCCGAAGGTGGATCCCGAGTGACCTGCCTTGAACACCCAGTCGAGCATCCGGTCGTACAGGGCCACGACCGACCGCGGGTCACCGCCCTCGATCGCGGGGAAGACGCGGGCGATGTCGGCGTGGGACCCGAGGCCGACTCCCTCGATTCCGGCGTCGGTCTCGATGACGAGGACGGGGACCGGCGTGGTGTGGCCGGACTGGACACCGTTGACGTCCCCGGTGATTCTGCCCCAGTCGTGAACGGTGCTCAGACTGCGGTACCCGGTGATCTTCATCGGCGGTGGTTCTCCTTGCATGTGCGAGAGGTCATTCCTTGGTTCCTCCTGCTGTCATTCCCGCGACCAGGAATCGCTGGGAGAACAGGAAGACGACCAGGACGGGCAGGATCGACACGATCGTCCCCAGCGCCAAGGTCGGCAGCTGAACGGAGTCGGATCCCGCGGAGCTGGGATTGAAAGCCGGGGTTGACGCCAGGAGCGAGGTGAGCCCGACCTGGACCGGGTAGCCGTCGCTCGACGGCAGCATCACGAACGGGAGGAAGAAGTTGTTCCAGTTCTGCACGAAGCTGAAGAACGCCACCAGGGCGACGATCGGGGCGGCCAGCGGGAGGGCGACCTTGGTGAAGACCTGGAACCCGGTGCAGCCGTCGATGCGCGCGGCCGCGAGGATGTCACGAGGGATGCTGGTGGAGAAGTAGATGTAGGTGAGATAGACGCCGAACGGGAAGAACGACATGGGCAGGATCACCGACAGCGGGCTCCCGATCAGGCCGACGCTGTTCAGCTCGAGGAAGATGGGCAGCACCAGCGCGGTGTTGGGGATCAGCATGACGACGAGTGTCAGCACGAGCAGTGCCTGCCGAAGCCTGAACTCCGTGAGCGCGAGCGCGTAGCCGGCGGGGATGCTCACGAGCAGCGTGATCACCAGAGCGCCGATCGCGTACAGCGCGGAGTTGCCGATCCAGGTCGTCACCGCGCCGTCCTGGAAGTCGAACAGCTGGTGCCAGTTGGCGGTGAGGTCCGACCAGGACCCGATCGAGAACGGGTTGGCCACGACGAGCGTCTTCGAGGACTTCGTGACCGCGAGGAGCAGCCAGACGATCGGGACGGCGAAGAACAGGACGAAGACGGCGAGCAGGACGCCGATGATGGACCGGCCGCTCCACCCGCTCAGACTCGGCCGGCGGCGTTCGGCGGAGAGTGCTGCCATGGTCATTCCTTCTCGAAGAGGCCGCCGCGGGTCACGAACACCCAGGACAGCAGGAGTGCGACGACCAGCAGGATCAGCGAGATCGCGGCCGCGCCGTTGAAGTCGTTCTGCTGGAAGGCGTACTGGTAGGCCAGCTGGTTGAGCGAGTAGTCGTTGGGCACCACCGCGTTGCTGGCCTGGCTGAGCAACTGAGGCTCGACGAACAGCTGGGTGCCGGCCGCGAGCGACATGACGCCCATGTACGCCACCCACTTGCGCAGCATCGGGAGCTGGATCCGAAACGCGATCTGGACGGCGTTCGCACCGTCGATGCGGGCGGCCTCGATCACTTCGGTGCTGATGTTGTTGAGCGCGCCGTACATGATGAGGATCCATCCGCCGGCCCCGGTCCAGAACGCGATGATCGCGAAGATCACCGGAAGGTGCCCGGGCTGGATCACCTGCACGAAGCTGTCGAACCCCATCGCCCCGAGCAGACCGCTGACCGGGCTCGCCGTCGGATCGAGGACGAAGAGCCACAACAGGACGCTGGACGCGCCCGCGAGCGCGCCGGGCAGGTAGTAGACGAAGCGCAGCGTCGTGCTCAACCACCGCACACTGACGGCGTGGACGACCAGCGCCAGGCCGACGACGAAGACGAGCAGCCCGAGGAGCCAGATGACGAGATAAACGGTCACGTGGGACACGGCTGGCCAGAACCGGAAGTCGCCGACGACCTTGGTGAAGTTGTCGAAGCCCGCGAATGCGCCGTCCGCGTCGGTGAAGGCCAGCAGCACCGCGTAGAGCGAGGGGACGATCCCGAAGGCGAGGGTGAGCAACGCGTAGGGCGAGACGAAGAGATAGCCGATCGGAGTGCGGGCGAACGCGCGGCCGGGCGGCCGGCCGCCGCCCCGGCCCGACCGCCGGCGCCCGGAGGGGTCGACGGCCGGCCCACCACTCGGAGGAGCGAGGGTCATGTCACTTCACCTGGTATCCGTTGACCTTGGCCTGGTTCTCGATCGCCGTCTGCCAGTCCGGAAGCAGGTCCACGATCGACTTGCCGCCCGTGACCCCCGGGGTGATCGTCTTCGCCCAGATCGCCTCCTGGCTGAACGTGGGGTAGCCCCAGCCGTCCCAGACCTGCGACGCCGCGGTCACCACCGGCTCCAGCGGGGTGGCGTAGTACTTGCTCGCCTCCTGCTTGGCGACCCACTTCTGCGCGGCGGGCGCGTACGCCGGGTAACCCGGTGCGACGTCGACCTGGTACTCGTCGGCCGTGGTGGCGAACTCGACGAACTTCTCGGCGGCCTTCAGGTTCTTCGAGTGGCTGGAGATGAACCAGGTTCCGCCACCCACGTTGCCCGTCGCGGCCTGGCTCTCGCCCTTCCACGGCAGCGGCGCGGCGACGCCGAGCTGCCCGGCCTTCACATTGAGCGACTGCGGGTTGTTGAAGATCGCGCCGGCGTACCAGGCCGGACCCGGCATCATGAGCACCTTGCCCGTGTACTTCTTCAGGAACTCGGGAGTGAACACGCTGACCACCGGCACCGTCCCGTTGCCGCGGAGGGTGTCGAGCATCGAGGCCGCCCGCTTGCACTCGGTCGAGTCCGTCTTCACGGTGACGGACTTGGGCCCGGTCACGTCATTGGCCTGGCACTTGCTCCCCCACATGAACACCTCGGGCGTCCAGGCGTCCCCGGCCGTCCCGACGATGTAGCCGGGGTGCTCCTTGGCGACCTTCTCCCCGAGGGCCTGGTACTCCTCCCACGTGGTGGGGAGGGCGTAGCCGAACTGCTCCAGCAGGGACTTGTCGTACCAGAGCACCGCCTGCGCGAGGTCGTTGCGCAGGCAGTACACGCGGCCCTCCACCGTGCACGGGTTGAGCGAGCCCGGGGTGAAGTTGCCGAGCGTCTCCTTCGGGACCAGGCCCTTGTCCAGCACGGCCGCGAACGCCTGCTTGCCGGCGCTCTTCTGGCTGGCCCACGACGCGTCGTTGTTCTGGCTGGAGAAGACGACGTCGGGCCAGCCGTCACCGGCGCGGTCGAAGAGCTGCATCTTCGTCCGGAAGGAGTTGGACCCGTTCGCCGAGCCGTCATAGGTGACGACCTTGATCTTGGTGTCCGGGTTGGCCGTCTGGAACGCCTTCGCGGCGGCCTGTCTGTCCGCGTCCACCCAGACGGTGATCGTCGAGGAGGCCTCCTGCTTGGCCTCGGGAAAGCCGTACGACCCGTTCGCCGAGCTGCCTTGGCCGCCGCAACCGGCGAGCGTCAGCAGCGCCGTTGCGGCGCATATCACGGCGATGGTCGACGCCTTACGGCGTGAACGCACCACAGTATGAATTCCGGCCATGGGATGTCCTTGTCTTGTCGACTTCTTTGACGACTCCGCGCGAGGACTGTAGAGCATACGTATGATGTTTGTCACGAGCTGGAGCCGCATCGTCTTGAGCAGTTGCCGTCGGGGGCCTGGTGGTTCGGGGTCTTGAAGCCGGACGAGGTCCGGGAGGAACTGCCGCCGCCGCGCCGCGGGTACTTCCGCCGGCGCGGTTCAACTCGGCTGAATCATGCGGTGATCGAGTGCCCGGCAAGGGCGGGCGGCCAAAGGCGTACTGCCGCCGGGCGATACCGGCCACGACTTCCCGCGCCGGGACCGGGACCGGGTCCGTGCGACCTCCGCCGATGGCGCGATCGGCGGCCGGAGGGGGAGTTCCACGTCACGTCCGGTTGCGCGCCGAGCCGCGAGAGGGAAGGGAACGTGCCGGGCCGGCGCCCCCTCGGTGAACCGCCGCGCACGACCCGGCGCTTCGGCCTCGACCGCGGTGCCTTCCCCCGCGCCGGCACCGCGCCCATGCCGACCGCGACGACCATGTCCCGCCACGTCAAGGGTCCTTGACGGAGCCCGAAGCGGTCCGGGAGCGCCTGCGGAACGAGCGGGTGATGCGCCGGCACCGTGCCCTCCGATGCCGTCGACGAACGCCGACCGAGGGGGTCGGCGCCGGCGCCTCCCACCCGCACCGGCTCATGCCGCGCGGGCGCAGGCCCACGGCAACGTCGCCGCCCGACGACGGCGACGAAGGACAGGCCGAGACGCCGCCCGCCGGTCGAGGCGCGGGCGTCGGCCACCTCCGTGAGGTCGCCGACGCCGGCGGCGCGGAAGAGCCCCGCCGTCACCCCGAGGGGCGGCGCGTGCCCGCGCGTCAGCCTTCCCGCACCGCCCCCCGCAGGAGCGGTGCCACCACCGTCGGGGGCCGGAGGACCCTCAACGGCCGAGCCAGCCGCCGTCGACCGGCACGATCGTCCCGGAGACGTAGCGCGCGGCGTCCGACGCCAGGAACACAGCGGCGCCCGCGATGTCCTCCGCCGTTCCCCACCGCCCCGCCGGAATGCGCTCGAGGATGGCGCGGGACCGGTCGGGGTCGTCCTGGAGCGCCTGCGTGTTGTCGGTCGCGATGTAGCCCGGGGCGATGCCGTTGACGGTCACGCCGTGCCCGGCCCATTCGTTCGACAGCGCCCGGACCAGTCCCGCCACGCCGGACTTGGCTGCCGCGTAGCCCGGCACGTTGATCCCGCCCTGGAACGAGAGCAGGGAGGCGGTGAAGACGACGCGCCCGTACCCTGCGTCCAGCATCCGCCGCCCGAGGGCCTGGCTGAGCACGAACGCGCTCGTGAGATCGACTTCGAGCACCTCGTCGAACCACTCCAGGGGATGCTCCGCGGCGGGAGCGCGGCGGATGGTCCCGGCGTTGTTGACCAGGATGTCCACCGGGCGGTCACCGGCGGCGAGTTCCTCGCCGAACCGGGTCACCTGCCGCCGGTCGGCGAAGTCGACGCGGTGTCCGGAGAACTCACGGCCGAGCCCGCGCACGCGGTCGCCGATCGCCGACGACGCCGGATCGAGGGTGGCGGAGACCCCGACGATGTCGGCACCGGCGGCGGCCAGCGCCTCGGCGACGGCGAACCCGATTCCACGCTTGGCCCCCGTCACGACGGCGAGGCGCCCGGTCAGGTCGAACGGGTTCATGACGCGCTCACCTCGACGAGCAGCTTCATCGCCTGCCCGGCCTCCAGGACACCGAAGGCCGATGCGACCTCACTGAGGGGCACGATGCCCGTGATGAGCTTCCCGGCCGGGATGGCGCCCTCGGCCAGGAGCTCGACGGCGCGCTCGAAGTCGTGGCGCTGGTAGACCCGCGCACCGAGCAACCTCAGCTCCCGCCAGAACACGCGGTGCAGGTCGATGGGTCGCGGTTGCGAGTGGATGGCCACCACCACGAGCGTGCCGCGGACCTTGGTCAAGCCGGTGGCGGCGAGCACGGCGGCGGCCGAGCCGGAGACCTCGAAGACGACGTCCGCTCCGGCGCCGTCCGTCCACTCGTTCACCCAGGCGACCTGATCGACCGACGAGGGGTCCAGCGTCGTCAGCCCCATCTCCTCGGCGGCGGCCCGCCGGTTCGGGTCGATCTCGGCGATCACGACCTCGGCACCGGCCGCGGCGGCGACGCTCGCTATCAGAACGCCGATCGGACCCGCACCGATGACGACGGCCTTGTCGCCCGCGGCGAGTTCGGAACGGCGTACGTCATGGACCGCCACCGCGACGGGCTCCACCAGCGCGGCGTCCCGCAGGGAGATCCCGGGGGGCAGCCGCACGAGTGTCGACGCCGGTACGTTCCAGTACTCCTGGAGGGCTCCGGGGCTGTCGATGCCGATGAAGTCCAGGTTCTGGCAGATGTGCTCGTTCCCCGCGCGGCAGGCCGGGCACGTGCCGTCCCAGGCCAGCGGCATGACGGTCACCGCGTCACCCACCGACCAGCCCTCCACGCCGGTGCCGAGGGCGACGATCGTGCCCGACATCTCGTGCCCGATCGTCGCCGGCCTGCTGACCCGGCCGTCCATGTCCCCGTGGAAGACATGGAGGTCCGTGCCGCAGATCCCGACGTACGCCACGGCGACCCGGACCTCCCCCGCCCGCGGCTCAGCCGGTTCCCGCTCCTCGACCGTCATCGTGCGTGCGCCCACGTAACTCGCCGCCAACATACCGATCGGCCCCTCCTCGCTCTGTCGCGGGCCGCGGCGGCCCACAGTCCCGCGCACCCTAGCAGGAAACATCATACGTATGCTGTCGCCGCTATAGTCGGCCCCGTGACCAGCAAGCCGCCATCGCGCGACCACACATCCACGAAGCAGACGCTGCCGACCCGGGCCTTGCGAACCGGGCACCGGCTCACGGAACTGGGCCTGGGCGCGGCCCAGTTCGGCAACCTGTTCACCGAGACGACCGACGACGAGGCGCGTCACGCCGTCGAAGCCGCGGCCGAGGAGGGGATCCGCTACTTCGACACCGCGCCGCACTACGGCCTCGGGCTCTCCGAACGCCGCCTGGGCGACGCCCTGCACGGGACCGCTCGGCAGGGCGCCGTCATCTCCTCGAAGGCCGGCCGCCTGCTCGTGGACAGCCCACAGACGGCTCACCGGCTCGACGACGACGGGTTCGTCGTGCCGGCGGCGAAGAGACGGGTCTGGGACTTCAGCCGCGACGGGGTCCTTCGTTCCGTTGAGGAGTCACTGGCGCGGCTCGGGACGGACCGGCTCGACATCGCGTATCTGCACGACCCGGACGACCACTGGGGGCCGGCGTCGTCGAGCGGGATCGCCGCTCTGGCCGAGCTGCGGGACCAGGGTGTCGTGGGTGCCATCGGCGTCGGCATGAACCAGGCCGCCATGCCGGCCGAGTTCGTGAGGCGGACCGACGTCGACGTGGTGATGGTCGCCGGGCGGTTCACCCTTCTCGACCAGTCCGCGCTGGACGATCTGCTGCCCGTCGCCGGCGCCCGCGGCGTCGGCGTCGTCGCCGCGGCGGTGTACAACTCCGGACTGCTGAGCAGTGCGGCCGTGGACGGCTCGGCGCCCTACGACTACGGGGTGGCGCCGCGGGCCTTCGTCGAACGTGCCGCCCGCATCGCCGCGGTCTGCGAGCGGCACGGTGTGGAGCTTCCCGCGGCCGCCGTCCAGTACCCGTTGCGCCATCCCGCGGTCGTCTCGGTGGTGACGGGGATGCGCACTCGGGAACACGTGCGAAGCAACGTCGCGCGGTACCGGGCGGTGATCCCGGAGGCGCTGTGGGAGGAACTGCATGTCACCGGGCTCGTCCCCGACCCGGTCCGGACAAGTCGCTTCTCCAGGACCTGAGTTAAACGTCATACGTATCTTGTAACAAACATCATACGTATGCTACCTCTGTGGCGGGCATCAACGCCCCCATCACAGGAAGCGATCGAACATGACATCGACGTCAGACTCGACACGCTCGGTGAGCAGACGATGGAGACGGCGGACGGGCACCCTCGCGGTCCTCGGCGCCTGCGCCGTCATCGCATCGGCGCTCATTCCTCTCCAGGCTCAAGCCGCACCCCGGGCCGAGTACTTCGCGGCGCCGGACGGCAAGGACGCCGGGCACTGCAGTCAGTCGCAGCCGTGCTCGCTGGAGCGGGCGCAGCATGTCGTCCGCCCCGCCGTCAAGCACGGTGACGTGGTCGTCCACCTCGCCGACGGCACCTACCGGCTCTCCGAGCCCCTGCGGTTCGGACCCGGTGACGACGGCGGCGACCACACGGTCCACTGGACCGCCGCACCCGGCGCCCATCCCGTCGTCACCGGTGCCTCGAAGGTCTCCGGCTGGTCCAAGTCCGAGGCGGGGTCCGGCATCTGGGAGGCGGACACCCCCAGCGGCCTCGACACCCGCCAGCTCTACGTGAACGGCGTGATCGCCCCTCGCGCCGCCATCCGCCTGGCCAACGCGGACGTCACCCCCACCGCGACCGGTCTCACGATCAAGAACCCGGCCCTGAGCTACCTCGCCACGCTCCCCGACCAGGGGCGCATCGAGTTCGAGTCCCTCGGCGACTTCACCAACCGCTACTCGCCGGTGCAGAGCATCAGCGCCACCGAGATCACGATGGCGCAGCCGGCCTGGGACAACAACACGTGGGGCTGGGACACCGTCCAGAACTCGTTCCTGGCCGGTCCGAGCTGGTACCTCGACAACTCACTGAGCTTCCTCACCCAGGTCGGCCAGTGGTACATATCCCCGGACGCCGGGAAGCTCTACTACAAGCCGGCGGACGGGGTCGACCCCAACCGGCTCGACATCGAGCTGCCCCGCCTGGAGACGCTGGTCAGCATCGGCGGGACGTACGACGAGCCGGTGACCGGTCTCGCCTTCGAGGGCATCCAGTTCTCCGGGACCTCCTGGCTCGGCCCCTCGACCGACGGGTACGCGGACCAGCAGAACGGCCTGTTCATCAAGGGCGCCTACGACTACCGCCCCGCCGACGCCTTCACCAACTGCTCGCGCGGCTGCGAGATGTTCGAGCGGGCGCGCACCAGCTGGTACCAGGAGCCCGCCGCCGTGCAGGTCTCCGCCGCGAGCCGCGTCTCGTTCACCGGCAACACGTTCACCAACCTCGGCCAGTCGGCGCTGGGCATCGGCAACGACGCCAACGCCGCGGCGACCGGCGTCGGGCTGGGCGCGAGCGACATCGACGTGGTCGGGAACCGGTTCATGGAGAACAGCGGGCACGGCGTCGCGGTCGGCGGCGTACTGCCCGACGCGCACCACCCCAGCGACCCGAGGATGACCAACCGGGACATCCTGATCGAGAACAACACGATCAACCGCGTGGCGGTGGACTACAAGGACAACAGCGGGATCCTCAGCACCTACGTCACGGGCGCCCGCATCCTGCACAACGAGGTCTCCAACGTCCCCTACGACGGCATCGACACCGGCTACGGCTGGGGCATCAACGACGCCGGGGGATCGAACGACTACGTGGACCGCGGCTACTACAAGTGGAACACGCAGTACACGACGCCGACGACGCTCAAGGACAACCGGGTCGAGGGCAACCTCGTGCACAACACCAAGGCCCGCTTCGCCGACGGCGGATCGGTCTACAACCTCTCCGCGAGCCCCGGAACCGTCGTCTCCAGGAACTACCTGTTCAACATCTCGGGAGTCGGCCTCTACCTCGACGAGGGCACGCGCTCCACGACGTACGAGAACAACGTGGTCCAGGGCGGTTCCTTCCTCTTCACCAACGCGTACAGCCTCCGCAACAACACCAGTGACAACGTCATCCAGAACAACTGGTACAACTCGGGCGGAGCCTCGACGCCGAACGCCGCGGCGCACAACAACCAGCTGATCAACAATGTGAAGGTCGCCGGTGCCGGCTGGCCCGCGGGCGCACGGGACGTGATCTGCCAGGCGGGTGTCGCGCCGCAGTACCGCACGTCGCTCAACGCGAACCAGTTCGGCTTCGGCGGGTGCCCGGCCGGCGGACCGGTCGCACCGGGCCTGCGCACCGCGGGGGGCTCGGCCGTCAGCTCGTACTTCGGTCAGAGCGGCGAGGCGTTCGGGATCGCGGCGGCCGGCGCCGACGTGTGGGGTGCCGGCGGTCAGCGCGACGACCAGTTCGGCTCGATCTACCGGTCCGGCTCGTTCAAGGCCGACTCCAGCGTGTCCACCCGGGTCGTGTCGGTCAACGACGCCAACGCCTGGGCCAAGTCCGGGGTCATGGTCCGCAACGACATGACCAAGGCGGGGCAGTCGGCCGGGTACGCCGTCGTCGCGGTGACCGCCCGCAACGGCGTCGTGTTCGAGTGGGACGCCAACGGCGACGGTTACCTGGACACCGACGCCCGCGCCGCCGTCGACGTCTACCGCCCGATCTGGGTGAAGCTCACCCGGTCGGGCACCGCGTTCAGCGCCTCGTACTCCTACGACGGCGCCAACTACGTCCCGATCGGTCAGCCCGTGACGCTGGCCTCGGCCGCGGCGACGCAGGACGCGGGAATCTTCTCCACGTCCCACGACACCACCCAGTCGGCGATCAACCAGTTCGACTCGGCCTCCTTCCAGGCCGCAACGATGTAGCAGCGGCCGCGAGCCGTGCGGGGCGGGCCTGCGCCCGCCCCGCACGGCCTTCCGGCCCGGTGCGGTGGGCCGCATGCGGCCGAGGTCGCGACCCGCGCCCCTGAAGCGTTCGTGACGGCGGGTCGGCCGAGGACGCAGTTCCCTCGCGGGGGCGCCCGGCCGCGGCGGATCCGCTCATCGGCGGCTCCCGCGGCGCGTGCTCGCATCGCATGGTGCCACGACAGCGGCCGCACCCGCCGAGGGGGATACTGGGCGCCATGCGTATCGACTTCGATCCCGAGGCCATGGGCCGGACCCCGTTCTACAAGCTCCTGACCTCGGTGGTCGTCCCGCGCCCCATCGCATGGGTCTCGACGCTCAGCGAGTCGGGGACGGCCAATCTCGCACCGCACTCCTTCTTCACCGTCGCCTGCGTCAGCCCGCCGGTCGTGCAGTTCACCTCGGTGGGGCGGAAGGACTCGCTGCGCAACATCGAGGAGACCCGGCAGTTCGTGGTCAACCTCGCGCCCGAGCACCTCTTCGAGCAGATCAACGCCACCGGCACCGACTTCCCGCGCGGCGTCAGCGAGTTCGACGCGGTCGGCATCGCCCGTGAGCCCAGCCGCGCGGTCAAGCCGCCCCGCGTCGCCGCCTCGCCCGTCGCCCTGGAATGCGAGCTCCACAGCACGGTCACCCTCGGCGACTCGACCGTGGTCTTCGGCCGCGTCGTCCATGCCGCGGTCTCCGAGGCCGCGATGGTCGAGGGCCACCCCGACGTCCGCAGGCTCCGCCCGCTGGCCCGCCTCGGCAAGGACGAATGGGGCACGACCGGCGAGGTCCTGGAGATCTCCCGCATCCGCTACGCCGACTGGCCCGGCGTCACCCAGGGCTGACCGGCGCACCGGCCGGCCGTACGGGCCGGCCGGGCCGGACCGTCGGGCGTCAGGCGCGGTGCCGGCGGCGGAGGGACGGGTCGAGCAGGGCCGGCGGCGTGTCGAACTTCTCGTGCGGCGCGAGATCGAGGCCGGGGGCGACGATCGCGTCGATCGCGTCCAGCACGTCGGCGGTGAGCACCGTGTCCGCGGCGGCGAGGTGCGCCCGCAGGTGGTCCGGGGTGCGGGGGCCGATGATCGCGGCGGTCACGGCGGGGTGCGCGGTCACGAACCCCAGGGCGAGCTGGATCATGGTCAGGCCGGCCTCGGCGGCGACGGCGGCCAGCCGTTCCACGGCGTCGAGCCGGGCCCGGTTGGCGGGGAGCGCGGTGTCGAAGCGTTCCGGCATGAACGCGGAGCGGCTGGTGGTGATCTCCCTACCCTCGCGGATCGCGCCGGACAGCCAGCCCGAGGCCAGGGGGCTCCACGCCAGCACGCCGAGGCCGTACTCCTCGGTCACCGGCAGCACATGGGTCTCGGCACCGCGCTGCAGGATGGAGTAGCCGGGCTGCTCGGTGACGTACCGGCCCAGGTGGTGCTCGCGGGCGGCCCACTGCGCCTGCACGATCCGGTACGCGGGGAAGGTGGAGGAGCCGAAGTAGCGGATCTTGCCCGCGCGTTGCAGGTCGGTCAGGGCCGACAGGGTCTCCTCGTCGCCGGTCGCCGGGTCCCACCGGTGGATCTGGTAGAGGTCGACGTGGTCGACGCCGAGCCGGCGCAGGCTGCCCTCCAGGGCCGTGACCAGCCAGCGGCGCGAACCGCCGCGGTGGTTGAGCCCGTCGCCCATCGGCATGGCGGCCTTCGTGGCCAGCACGACGTCGTCGCGGCGGCCGGCGAGGGCCTTGCCGACCATCTCCTCCGACTCCCCGGCGCCGTACATGTCGGCGGTGTCGATGACGTTGATCCCGGCCTCGAGCGCGGCGTCGACGAGGGCGGTCGCCTCGTCCTGGGTGGTGCGCCCGATGCTGCCGAAGTTCATGGCGCCGAGCGCGAGGGAACCGACCTGTACGCCGGTGCGGCCGAGGGTGCGGTACTGCATGACGGTGTTCTCCCTTGCGGGTGGGGTGTGGTGGCACTGCGCGGCACAAGCGCGCGCGACTTGGTCCCGGGGCGTGCGCCCTGGCATCATGAGGAAGCGGAACCTTGTTCCGTTAACGATACGGAACGCGGTTCCGTTTAGCAAGGGCGGATCGTGGAAGGAGCGGCACCGTGGTGGAGCGGTCCAGACGGGCGGACGCCCGGCGCAACGAGGAGAGCCTGCTCGAGGCCGCCGCGGCGGCCTTCGTCGCGTCGGGAGTGGAGGCCCCGGTGCGCGACATCGCGGCCCGCGCGGGCGTCGGGACGGGCACGATCTACCGCCACTTCCCGACCCGGGCGGATCTGATCATCGCCGTCTACCGGCACCAGGTCGACGCCTGCGCCGAGGCCGGCCCCGCGCTGCTGGCGGGCGGCGCGACCCCGCACACCGCGCTGGCGCGGTGGATCGACCTCTTCGTCGACTTCCTCGTGACCAAGCACGGGCTCGCCGCCGTGCTGCAGTCCGACAACGCCGGCTTCGAGACGCTGCACGCCTACTTCCTCGACCGCCTCCTGCCCGTGTGCGCCGAACTGCTGGACGCCGCCGCGGCTGCCGGGGAGATCCGCTCCGACGTGGAGGCGTACGCGCTCATGCGCGGCGTCGGGAACCTCTGCATCGGCGCGGACAGCGATCCCCGCTACGACGCGCGCCGCCTGGTCGGCCTCCTCGTCGCGGGCCTGCGCCAGGCGGACTGAGCCGCTGTCAGACCAGGCCCGCCCGGTACACCACCAGGGCGATCTGGACCCGGTTGTTCAGGTCGAGCTTGGTGAGGATGTGCGAGACGTGCGCCTTCACCGTGGGGACGCTCATGTAGAGCGACGCCGAGATCTCGGCGTTGGTCCTGCCCAGCGCCACCGCGAGCGCCACCTCCCGCTCCCGGTCCCCCAGGAGCCCCAGCAGCCGCTCCGCCCCGCCCCGGTCGTCGGGGCGCGCCCCGGCGTCGTCGCCGGCGGCCGTGACGGCGCCGATGAGCTGCTTGACGGCGGCCGGTGAGAGGACCGGTTCGCCCGCCACGACGTTCCGCACCGCGGCGACGATCTGGGCGGGGGGCGTGTGCTTGAGGACGTAGCCCGCCGCCCCGGCCCGCAACGCCTCCAGGACGTAGCCGTCCGTGGTGAACGTGGTCAGGATCAGCACCTCGGGCGGCCGCGGCCCGCGCCGCAGTTCGGCGGTGGCCGCCAGACCGTCCATCCGCGGCATCCGGATGTCCATCAGGACGATGTCGGGCCGGTGCGCCTCGACCAGCGGCAGGACCTCCGTACCGTCCGCCGCCTCGGCGACCACCTCGATGTCCGCCGCCCCTGACAGCATCATGCGCAGGCCCGAGCGCACCAGCGGGTCGTCGTCGACGATCAGTACGCGGGTCACCGGGTCCATGGCAGCCAGATCTCCAGGGAGAAGCCGGTGGCGGTGCGGGTACGGCGCATGCTGCCGCCGGCCAGGGCCGCCCTTTCGTTCATCCCGACGAGGCCTTGGCCCGCGGCGCCGGGGCGCTCGGGGTGGTCCTGCCGCACCGGGTTGCGGGCGGTGATCGTGAGCCCCGCACGGGCCCCGCCGGTCAGGGACAGCCGCAGCGGGCCGTCCGGCGCGTGCTTGCGGTGGTTGGTCAGGGCCTCCTGCAGGATGCGGTACGCGGCCCGGCTCGTCGCGGGGTCCATGGTCGTCAGGTCCTCCGTGTCGCGGTGCACCTCCACGGTGGCGCCCGCCGCGCGCGACTCCTCGACCAGCCGGTCCAGGTCGGCCACGGCCGGCTGCGGGGGTTCGGCGTGCGCGTTGACCGTGGGGGTGCGCAGCACCCGCAGCACGTCCTGGAGGTCCTCCAGGGCCTGGCCCGCGCTCTGCCGGATCACCCCCGCCGCCTCGGCGACCTGGTCAGCGGACGCGGTGGGATGGAACTCCAGCGCCCCCGCGTGCACGCTGAGCAGCGTCAGCCGGTGGGCCAGCACGTCGTGCATCTCCCGGGCGATCTCCTCCCGGGCGTGCTGCCGCGCCTGCTCCGCCCGCAGGTCCGCCTCCCGCTCCGCCCGCTCCGCCCGCTCCCGCACCCCGGCCACGTACAGGCCCCAGCCGACGGCGCCGCCCACGAACGCCACGGCGGACACGGCCGTGGCCGAGGGCAGGGGCCCGGAGTACGAGGTGAACACGAACTGCGCCGGCACCGGAAGCAGCGCCACGCCGGTGACCTGGACGGTGGTGCGCGGCGCACAGGTGGCGGCCACGGTGAACAGCGCCACCAGCAGTGGGACGACCACGGGCCAGACAAGTGCCGAGGCCACGAGGGCCAAGGCCAGCGCGACCGGGTGACGCCGGCGCCAGAACAGGGCCGCGCACGCCAGCAGCGGGATCAGGGACGCCCGGAGCGGCCAGACCGGCGGCAGCAGTGACAGGACGTAGGCGCCGCTGGAGAACCGCGGGTACACCTGCAGGCCGGTCTGCTGGACCCGGATGACGAAGAGCGTCAGCCCCGCGGTCGCGGCGACCACGCACGCGTCCGCGACCCGCGGATGCCCCTGCAGGGCCCGTCTCACATCGATCACGCACGCAACCGTAAGCGCCCCTCCCGGCCCGCGACAAAAAACACGGGCCGCCTCGGAGGACTTCTATACCAAAGTATAGGGAGGCCCGGGCGCGCATCGTTCTTCGGAACGGGAAATCCCGCCGCCGCCGCCGAATTCGGGAATTCACCGGCCTTTCATCCGCGCCGGATCTCCGACGGCCGGGGATCCGCGGCTCCGTCACGGACGCCAGGTGCGGAGACATACCGCGCTCATCTTCGGCGGCGGGCCCGGCGCGCCCGCACCGAAACCGCCGGACATTCTCGTGGAAAAGAGTGCCCACGTCGACGCCACGTTCTTTGTCCGGCGAAAGGCCGGCGCCCGGCGCGGGAAAGCCGTGGAATTGCCCGAGGCGCCGGCCGGCGGTTCGGCGGGTCAGGCGTCGGCGGGGAAGTCGGTGGACGCCGTCACGTCGCTCCACGCGGCGAGGTCGCCGGCCAGTCGCCGCTGCCCCTGCTCGACCAGGCGCAGGGCGTCGGTGCCGAGAACGAGGTGGAGCGGCGGGTCGTCGGACTCCAGGACCCGGAGCACGGCGCGGGCGGCGCGGGCCGGGTCACCGGTCTGCTTGCCGCTCTTGGCACGGCGGGCGGCGCGGATCGGCTCGAAGAGGGCGTCGTAGTCGGGGACGGTGCGCGGCGCGCGGACCATCGAGCGGCCGGCCCAGTCGGTACGGAACGAGCCGAGCGCCAGGGAGGTGACGTGGATGCCGAAGCCCGCGACCTCCTGGGCCAGGGACGCGGCGACGCCCTCCATGGCGAACTTGCTCGCCCCGTAGAAGGCGACGCCGGGCAGTGCGGTCAGGCCCGCCATGGACGACACCGAGAAGATGTGGCCGCCGCGGCGCCGGCGCATGTGGGGCAGCACGGCTTTGATGACCGCGACGCTGCCGAAGACGTTGACGTCGAACTGGCGCCGCAGGTCGTCCATGGAGGACTCCTCGACGGTGCCCTCCAGGCCGTAGCCGGCGTTGCTGATCAGCACCTCGATGGGGCCGATGTTCCGCTCGGCCTCGTCGACCACCGAGACGACGGCGTCCTCGTCGGTGACGTCCAGGACCCTGCCGGTGGCGCGGCCGGGGGCGAGGGCCTCGAACCCGGCGACCTGGTCCGGCCTGCGGACGGTGCCGATCACCCGGTGACCGGCGCCCAGCGCCTCCTGGGCGAAGGCGCGGCCCAGGCCGCTGCCGACGGCGGTGATGAAGAACGTCCGGTGCACAGCGCAACTCCTCGGCGACGACGGATGTGCGGGGATCCGTCCGGCCGGGTGCCGGCCCGCGCCGGAGTGCCCCGCGCCGGAGTCCGCATGCCGATCATGGGCCGGGAGGCGGCACCGGTGCCACGACCGGCTCCCTCCCTGCTGGGAGGCGGAGCCTCCCAGCCCGGGGTCCAGCCCGGGGTCACCGCCTGCGGCGGGTGCGGGCGGCGACGACGACGGCGGCGAGGCCGGTGACCGCGATGAAGCCCATCGCGACGAGGAAGACCGGTGACGTCGGCGTCGCGGCGCGGCTGCCGGCGATGACGTAGGCCCCCGTGTTCGGCACGCTGCCGAGCGCCGTGGCCAGCAGGAAGGGCGCGAGGCGCATCCGCGAGAGCGAGGCGCTGTAGTTGGCCGCCGCGAAGGGCACGCCGGGGAAGAGCCGCATCGCCAGCATCGTGCGGAAGCCGTGCTCGCTGAGCTGGCGGTCCGCGGCGAGCAGCACCCGTCCTCGCAGCAGAGGACGCAGCGCGTCCCGACCGAGGACGCGGCCCAGCACGAAGGCGAGACCGGCGCCGAGCACCGTGCCGGCGAGGGCCGCCGGCAGTCCCGCCTGGGCGCCGAAGAGCGCCCCGGCGCCGACGTTGAGCAGCGGGCGCGGCACGAAGGCGAGGGCGCAGAGCCCGTAGCCCGCGGCGAAGAGCACCACGGCGGCGGCGCCCGTGAGTCGGGCGGGCCAGCCGTGCGCGAGCAGCCGCTGCGGCTCCCAGACGAGCACCGAGGCGGCAGCCCCGGACAGGAGGACGACCAGCAGCGCCAGCCGGGCCCACGACGCCGGGCGCGGGCGCGAGAGGGTGGTGACCTCGGACATCCCGCGAGCCTAGCGGAGGAGGATGTCGCTCCGGTGCCGCCGCGTACCGTGGGGCCATGGCCCCTGACGCCCCGGTCGTGCCGGACAGCGCCCTCGCGGACCTCGTGCTGCCGCGTCTGACCTCGGCGTACGGCGCCGCCGCCGATCCGGAGCGGGCGGCCTCGGCGGCGGCGTACATGCGGGACGCGTTCCCGTTCCTCGGCATCGCCACGCCCGCCCGGCGTACCCTGTCCCGCGCCGTGCTCACCGGCACACCGCGGCCCGACGAGGCCGACTGCACGGCCGTCGGCCTGCGTTGCTGGGCGCTCCCCGAACGGGAGTACCGCTACTTCGCCGTCGACTACCTGCGCCGCCACGTGGGTCGCTGCTCCTCGGACTTCCTCGCCACGGCCCGGCACCTGATCACGACGGAACCGTGGTGGGACACCGTCGACCTGCTCGCCGCGCACGTCGTCGGACGGCTCGTCGCCGCCGACCCCGCCCTGGTGGGCGCGATGGACGAGTGGATCGAGGACGAGGACCTCTGGCTGGCCCGCACCGCGCTGCTGCACCAGTTGACGTACAAGGCGGACACCGACCCCGGGCGGCTGTTCCGCTACTGCCTGCGGCAGGCGGACCACCGGGACTTCTTCGTCCGCAAGGCGATCGGCTGGGCCCTGCGCGAGTACGCCCGCACCGATCCCGGCGCCGTTCGGGCGTTCCTAGCCGAGGCGGGGGAGCGGCTGTCACCGCTGTCGGTGCGGGAGGCGGGCAAGCACCTGTGAACGGGACCGGCGGGCGCGGCCGTCTGCGCCGCAGCTACGACACCGTGGCCGAGGAGTACCGGGAGCGCGTCGGCGGTGAGCTGGCCCACAAGCCCCTGGACCGGGCTCTGCTGGCCGCCCTCGCCGAACAGGCCGCGGACGGCGCGCCGGTGGCGGACCTGGGCTGCGGCCCCGGCCACGTCACCGCGTGGCTCGCGGCGCGCGGGGTGCGGGCCGTCGGGATCGACCTGTCGCCGGGGATGATCGCGCTCGCCCGCCGCGAGCACCCCGGGGCGGACTTCCGCGAGGGCGACCTGCTGCGTCTCCCCGCGGCGGAGGGCGAGTTCGGGGCGGTCGCCGCCCTGTACTCGGTGATCCACCTGACGCCGGGTGAACTGGGCGCCGCCTTCGGCGAGATGCGGCGCGTGCTGCGGCCGTCCGGCCGGGCGCTCGTGGCCTTCCACACCGGGGAGGAGACCCGGCGGGTGACGCAGTGGTGGGGGCACGAGGTCGACGTCGACTTCCACTTCCACGACGCCGCGACGGTCTCCGGGGCGCTGACCGGGGCCGGGTTCGAGATCGAGGCGAGGATGGAGCGGGCCCCGTACCCGCAGGAGGCGGAGACCCGGCGCGTCTACGTCCTCGCCCGCGCCGGCGGGGCATGAAGCGGGCCCTTTCGCCGGGCTTCTCCCGCAGCGCGACGTCCCACGGGTCGCCCTGCGCCCAGGACGACCGGGCGTCCCCGGGCAGGGCGTCGGCGAACCCGCCGAAGACCACCGGGCCGGTCCTCTCCTCGTCGTCCTCCATGGGCCCGATGCCGTAGGGCGGGCCCGACTCGCCCTCGGCCGGCACCGGCCGGCACCGGCCGGCGCCGGGTGGCACCGGAGCATCGCGGACGCGCGGTTCACCGGGCCGGAGCGCGCCCCGCCGGAAAATGGTTCGACCAGCGGCTGTGGTGTGCCCGATCATCGACGGCATGTTCCGGTACGCCCTCAGCGCAGATACGTCCGCAGTCGCGGACGCGCTGCGGGCTGCCCCGGCACCGGCTTTCTCGGCCGACGCGTTCGACGGCGCCCGAATCTGACCCTTCCCGGACAGTCCGGCGGACCCCGCAGGGGGAGGGTCGGCGCGGTCCAGGGGTCCCGCACGCAAGGCGATGAATCGACTTACCGAGGAAGCAGCATGCCCAAGCAGGCGTATGTGCGCACCAAGCCGCACCTCAACATCGGGACCATGGGTCACGTCGACCACGGCAAGACCACGCTGACCGCCGCCATCACCAAGGTGCTCAGCGCCCGCGGCTCCGCCGCGTTCGTGCCGTTCGACCGGATCGACAAGGCCCCGGAGGAGGCCGCGCGCGGGATCACGATCACCATCGCGCACGTCGAGTACGAGACGCACACCCGGCACTACGCGCACGTCGACATGCCGGGACACGCCGACTACGTGAAGAACATGATCACCGGCGCGGCCCAGCTCGACGGGGCGATCCTCGTCGTCTCGGCCCTCGACGGCGTCATGCCGCAGACCGCGGAGCACGTGCTGCTGGCCCGCCAGGTCGGCGTCGAGCACATCGTCGTGGCGCTCAACAAGGCCGACGCCGGCGACCCCGAGCTCATCGACCTGGTCGAACTGGAGGTGCGTGAGCTGCTGTCCGCCCAGGGATACCCGGGCGAGACGCTGCCGGTCGTACGGGTATCGGGGCTGCGGGCGCTGGAGGGCGACCCGCGGTGGACGGCGGCGATCGAGGCGCTGCTCGACGCGGTCGACACCCATGTGCCGATGCCCCACCGCTACACCGACGCCCCGTTCCTGCTGCCGGTCGAGAACGTGCTGACCATCACCGGGCGCGGCACGGTCGTCACCGGCGCCGTGGAGCGGGGCACGATCCGGGTCGGCGACCGCGTGGAGGTGCTCGGCGCGGACACGGCGAGCGTGGTGACCGGTCTGGAGACCTTCGGCAAGCCGATGGAGGAGGCCCAGGCCGGTGACAACGTGGCGCTGCTGCTGCGCGGCGTGGCCCGGGACACCGTCCGCCGGGGCCACGTGGTGGCCGCGCCGGGCAGCGTCACGCCGAGCCGCCGCTTCCGGGCCCGGGTCTACCTGCTGCCGGCCGCCGAGGGCGGGCGGCGTACCGGGATCGCCAGCGGGTACCGGCCGCAGTTCTACGTCCGCACCGCCGACGTCGTCGGCGACGTGGACCTGGGCGGGGCCGGGGTGGCCCTGCCGGGGGCGACCGTCGAGATGACGGTCGAGCTGGGCCGGGCGGTGCCGCTGGAGCCGGGGCTCGGCTTCGCGATCCGCGAGGGCGGCCGCACCGTCGGCGCGGGCACGGTGACGGCGCTCGCCGAGTGAGCCGGGCCCACTGAGCAGCGCTCGCTGAGCCGGGCCCGCTGAGCCGGGTCCGCTGAGCCGGGCCGCCCGAGCGCGGGGGTCCGGGGGTTCCGCCCCCGGACCCCCGCGTGTGCTGGGAGAATCACCGCGTGGAGGACGACGGACGCATACCCGTGACCCAGGACGTGGACTTCGGCGCGGCCAGGCTGCTGCCCGACGTGGACCGGCCCGCGGGCTGGCTGCTCACGGTCGACGGGGCCCCGCAGTCGTACGTGGACCTCGACGACCCCACCCACCTGGAGTTCGAGTACGTCCGGCGGCTGGCGTACGTGCTGGACGAGGCCGCGCCCGAGGGCGCGCCGCTGGGCGTCGTCCACCTGGGCGGCGGCGCCCTGACGCTGCCCCGCTACACCGCCGCCACCCGGCCCGGTTCGCGGCAGCGGGTCGTGGAGGCCGACCGGGCGCTGGCGGCGCTGGTGGCCGCGCGGCTCCCGCTCGGGCGCGGCGGGGACGGCGTGGCGATCACGACGGACGACGCCCGCGCCTGGCTGGAGGGCGCCCCGGACGCGTCGGCGGACGCCGTCGTGGCGGACGTCTTCGGCGGTTCCCGGGTGCCGGCGCACCTGACCTCGTACGAGTTCGTCACCGAGGCGGCCCGTGTGCTGCGCCCCGGCGGGCTGTACCTGGCGAACCTCGCGGACTCGGCGCCCTTCGACTTCCTGCGGCCGCAGATCGCGGGCCTGCGCGAGCTGTTCGGCGAGGTGTGCCTGATCGCCGAGCCCGGGGTGCTGCGCGGCCGCCGCTTCGGCAACGCCGTGCTGGCCGCGAGCCGCGCCCCGCTGCCCGTGGACCGGATCGCCCGGCGCACCGCGTCGGACGTCTTCCCCGCACGGGTGGTGGACGGCGACGCCCTGGAGGTGTTCGGACGGGGTGCGCGGCCGGTCTACGACAGGGACGCGGTGCCCTCGCCGATCCCGCCCGACGGCTCCTTCGGCGTCGGCTGACCGCCCTGGGCGACCGTCCGGCCGCCCCCGGTGTCGTCCACCCGCCGCAGCCGCCGCACCTCGGGCACGGTGAGCACCGCGCCGGTCAGCAGCACCGTCAGTCCCGCGCAGCCCCACAGCGCCCCGTACAGGCCGAAGGCGTCCGCGGCCGGGCCGGCCAGGGCCGTGCCGATCGGCATCATGGAGACCGAGCCGAACCAGTCGTAGGCCGCGACGCGGGAGAGCTTGTCCTCGGGGATCTCCTGGTGCAGCGCCATCATCCAGGCCACGCCGAACACTTCGATCGACATGCCCGCCACCAGCATCGCGCAGGCCAGCAGCGGCACCGGTACCGCCAGGGCCAGCGCGGCGGCGGGCAGCGAGAACGGGAAGACGCAGAGCACCCCGGCGAGCAGGATGCGGCGCGGCCGCCAGCGGAGCATCAGCAGCCCGCCCAGCAGGTTCCCGGCGCCGAAGGCGGCCAGGGCGGCGCCCCACGGCCCGGCTCCGCCGAGGTGCTCGCGGGCGACGAGCGGCCCGTACACCGCGTCGGCGGCCGTGAACACGGCGTTGACCACGGAGAACTGCACCACGATGCCCCACAGCCAGCGCCGCGAGGCGAACTCCCGCCAGCCGTCGCGCAGATCGCCCAGCAGACCGCCGCCGCGGTGTTCCGCCCGGTCGCGCAGCGCCGCCGGGGACACCCGCAGCAGGGAACGCAGTCCCGCCGCCACCGCGAAGCACGCCGCGTCCACCGCCAGCACCCAGCCGGGTCCCGCGAGGGCGACCAGGGCTCCGGCGAGCGCGGCACCGCCGACGTTCGCCCCGTTGACGCCGAGCCGGAACACCGCGAACGCGCGGGCCGCGTGAGTGGAGTCGACGGTCGACAGCAGCATGCCCTCGTTGGCGGGGGCGAAGAAGGCCTGCCCGGTGCCGCCGAGCGCGGAGAGCACCGCCATGTGCCAGATCTCGGCCCGGCCGGTCAGCACCAGGACCGCGAACAGCCCCTGTGAGACGGTGTTGAGGCAGTTGGCCGCGACCATGACCCGGTGCCGCGGCAGCCGGTCCGCGACCGCGCCGCCGATGAGCAGGAAGACGACCAGCGGCACCGTCCGCGCGGCGGCCACCACTCCGATCTCCGTGCCGCCGCCGCCCGCCTGCAGCACGGCGAACGCCGACGCGACGACGGCGCCGGAGGCGCCGAGCCCGGTCACGAAGGCGGAGGCGGCGAGGAGCCGGAAGTTGCGGCCGGCCCAGTCCGGGAAGTGCGGCCGGTGCGAGATGTCGCGGTTCACCCGGGGACTATCGTCGCTCGCCCGGTCCTTGGCAAACCGGTTTCCGGCCGGTGACCGGGGCGGGCCGGGGCCACGGCCACGGCCGGAGCGGGGGCCTCAGCCGACCAGCCGGACGCTGTCGCGGATTCTCGCCACCGTCGCGGCGTCGGTCGCGCCCGCGTAGCCGCTGTCCACGAGCAGCACCCAGGAACGGACCTCCTTGTCCTTGCCGAGGAAGGTGAAGCTGTACGAGGTGCCGTCGGCCGCGCACTTCCCCTTCATCCCGGTCGCGCGCGTGGAGGCGATCCAGCCGTGCAGGCCCTGGGCGTTGGTGTGGGCGCGCGGCGCGGACTCGGTGAGCTTGGTGCCGCCCTCCTTCTTGTACTTGCCGTACGCCCAGTTGTAGGCCTCGTTGACGGCCTCGGTCTTCAGACTCTTGGCGCCCTTGCCGCCCTTGACGCCGGCCAGTCCGCGTTCGTCGGTGCCGCACCACTTCTCGTCGAGGACGGCCGCGCCGCCGGTGACCACCCGGTTGCCGTCCCACTCGTAGCCGATGAGCAGGCCCGGTGCCTTGGCCGTCCAGTCCTTGGGGAGGTCGTAGGCGACGCCCATGTCACTGCGCACGACGGTCTGCCAGCCGGGCACCACGGGCTTGATCGTGTCCTCGCCCGGGTTGCCGCGGGCGTCGTCGGGGCCGGGGCCCTCCTCGCTCGCGGTGGCGGACGGCGTGGGGGTGGTGGATGCCGGCGCGCTCGACGAGGCGACCGGCGAGCCGCCGCTGGACGGGCCGGCCTGTGGGTCCCCGTCGTCCCCGGTGAGTCTCACGGCGACCAGCGCGCCGGCGGCGACCACCGCGACCGCCGCCACCACCGACACCGCGATGACCGCGCCCCGCCGGCCCCCGGGCGGCTTCGGCGGCCCACCCGGCCCGGGCGGCGGCCCCCACGTCTGCGGAGGCTGCTGGTAGGCGGGGTGCTGCTGCGGCTGGTAAGGGGAGGGCTGCTGGTGCCCCCACGGGGGCTGGTTCTGCGGGGGCTGCTGCGGGTACTGCGGTCCCCCCGGTTCCTGCTGTCCTGGCCACATGGCTCGAAACACTATGGGCTGAGCCGCCGCGGTTCCACGGAAGCGTTGCTTACTTGCTGGTAACATCCGTTCCGTGCCCGAGAACCAGCCGCAGATAGGCGAACTCATGGCGGCCACCGTGCCGATGGCCGCCACCCTCAGCATCGAGTTCCTGGAGACCACCGCGGAGCACGCCGTGGCCCGCCTCCCCGACCGGCCCGCCTATCACAACCACGTGGGTGGCCCCCACGCCGGCGCGATGTTCACCCTGGCCGAGACCGCCAGCGGCGCCGTCGTCCTCGCGGCCTTCGCCGACCGGCTCTCCCAGGCCGTACCGCTCGCCGTGCGCGCCGAGATCGGCTACAGGAAGCTCGCCATGGGCCCGGTCACCGCCACCGCCCGGCTCGGCCGCCCCGCGGCCGACGTCATCGCCGAACTCGACAGGGGCGAGCGCCCGGAGTTCCCCGTCACCGTCGCCATCCGGCGCGAGGACGGCGCCGTGACGGGCGAGATGAGCATCGTCTGGACCCTGCGCCCCAACGGCTGACGCCTGACGCGTTCCGGGCCCCTGGTGCAACTGCCGGTTGACGCCCTACCTGTTCGGTTCGAAGATCGTGGATCTTGTGGTCTTCGTGCGGCCGGAACGGTTCCGGCTCCCTGCCCCGGCCGTGGCCGCCGGACATTGGGAGACCGAGAGCCTGGAGGGCCGCCGATGTGTCGTACCTGATCGCCGGTTGCGCCGGCCTGTACGTCGGCACCCGGGCACAGGTGCTCCGACGGCGGCAACGCGGCCCCGAGGCGGCACGCTCCTCGTCGGTGATCCTGCGGCCGGGGGTGCTCGCCGTCCTCGCGGGGCTCTGCTTCGCCTGCGGGGTGTTCCTGCTCGCGGACGGGATCCTCGTCACGGAGCAGGGCTGAGCCCCCGGCCCCGGGCGACGGCGACGGGCCGGCCCGCACGTCGGCTACGCTGCAACGACGCGCGCACGTGCGCGCGCCCTCACATCCGACCGCCCTAGGGGGAGGAAGCGGCCTTGCACGTCCAGGAGTGGCTCGGCACGATCCCGCCGGTCAGCGTCTACCTGCTGGTGGGCCTCGTGATCGGCCTGGAGAGCCTGGGCATCCCGCTGCCGGGCGAGATCATCCTCGTCAGCTCGGCCCTGCTCGCCTCCCAGGGGCATGTGGACCCCTGGGTGGTCGGCGTCTGCGCCTCGGTCGGCGCGATCGTGGGCGACTCGATCGGCTACGCCATCGGCCGCCGCGGCGGCCGGCCCCTGCTGGACCGCCTGGGCAGGCGCTTCCCCAAGCACTTCTCGGCGGCGCACATCGCGACCGCCGAGGCGTCGTTCACGCGCTGGGGCATGTGGGCGGTGTTCTTCGGGCGCTTCGTGGCACTGCTGCGGATCTTCGCCGGCCCGCTGTCGGGCGTGCTGAAGATGCCGTACTGGAAGTTCCTCACCGCCAACGTCCTCGGCGGCGTCGTGTGGGCGGGCGGCACCACGGCCGTCATCTACTACGTGGGCATCGTCGCCGAGCCGTGGCTCAAGCGCTTCTCCTGGCTCGGCCTGGTGGCCGCCGTCCTGATCGGCCTCGGCTCGTTCCTCGTCGTACGCCGCCGGGCCAAGGCCGCCGCGAAGGCCCACGAGGCGGCCGCGCCCGAGGCGGACGCCGTGGCGGCGACCGCCGCCGACTGAGCGGCCGGGTCCGGGGCGGTCAGTCCCGGGCGAAGGCCGCCCGGTGGACGTCGGCCAGCCGGACGTAGTGCTCGGCGTTGATCCGCACCATCTCGCGCTCCTCCGCCGTGAGCTCGCGGCGCACCTTCGCCGGCACGCCCGCCACCAGCGACCCCGGGGGCACCCGCATGCCCTGGGGGACGAGCGCGCCCGCCGCGACGAGCGAGCCGGTGCCGATGTGCGCGCCGTTCAGGACGGTGGCACCCATGCCGACCAGCACGTCGTCCTCGACGACGCAGCCGTGCAGTACCGCGTTGTGCCCCACCGTGACACCCGCGCCGATCACCGCGGGGAACCCGGGATCGGCGTGCACCGTGGAGTTGTCCTGGATGTTGCTCCCCTCGCCGACGCTGATCGACTCGCAGTCGCCGCGCAGCACCGCGTGGTACCAGGCGCTCGCGCCGGCCGCCATCGTCACGTCGCCCAGCACCACCGAGGTCGGCGCGGTGAAGGCGGCGGGGTCCAGCCGGGGCGCGCGTCCGGCGACGTCCGCGATCAAGGCTCTCTCCGTCATGGGGATCACCGTAGTCCGGTGATTGCGCCGATCGCGTGGCGGGTAGCGCGTAGATCGTGCTGAAGTTCTCCGATGACGTGATCATCGCGCTGGAAACGGGAGCCCCGATCGTCGCCCTCGAGTCGACGATCATCTCCCACGGCCTGCCCCGCCCCCGCAACCACGTGGTGGCGCTGGAGCTGGAGGCCGTCGTGCGCGAGGCCGGCGCCGTCCCCGCGACCATCGCGGTGCTGGACGGCGTGCCCCGCATCGGGCTCGACGGCAAGGTCCTGGAGCGCATCGCGGGCGACGAGGGGATGCGCAAGCTCGGCCACCGCGACCTGCCCGTCGCGGTCGCCACCGGGGCGAGCGGCGCCACCACCGTCTCGGCCACCGCCTACCTCGCCGCCCGTGCCGGGCTGCGGGTCTTCGCCACCGGCGGACTGGGCGGCGTGCACCGCGGCTGGACCGACGAGCAGGACGAATCCGCCGACCTGCGGCTGCTCGCCGGGACCCGGATCACCGTCGTCTGCGCCGGGGTGAAGTCGATCCTGGACGTGCCCGCCACCCTGCAGCGCCTGGAGACCCTGGGCGTCACGGTCGTGGGCTACGGGACGACGGAGTTCCCCGGCTTCTACCTCAGCGGCTCCGGGCAGCCCGTGGACTGGACGGTCCGCACGCCCGACGAGGCCGCCTGCGTCATGGCCGCCCAGGACGACCTCGACGGCCCTCCGTCCGCGGTGATCCTCGCCAACCCCGTGCCGGAGCACGAGCAGCTCGACCCGGCCCTGCACGACCGGGTCCTCGCGGAGGCGCTGGCCGCCGCCGAACGCGAGGGCGTCACCGGGCAGGCCGTCACGCCGTTCCTCCTCGGGCACCTCGTGGAGCACACCGGCGGCGCCAGTCTGGAGGCGAACCTGGCCGCCGTCCGCGGCAACGTCCGCCTGGCCGCACAGGTCGCCGTCGCGTGGACGGAACGCGGCGCACATCACATCTGATCGCCCCGCCGCGCCCCCGCCCCCTCGGTACGGTGAGCGGGTGCCGAAAAACGAGAACCTGTTCTCCTCCGCGGCGGCCTGGCGCCGCCGCGCCGTCTCGCGACTGGTGCACCGCGGCTGGCGGTGGGCCCAGAACGCGGGTTCCGTCTCCGCGGACCGCCCCGGCCCGCTGCGCTTCGGCCGGATCGGCGCGGGCACCCGGCTGGCGTTCCCGCAGGGCACGATCTTCGGCGAGCGGTGGATCCACCTCGGCGAGTGCTGCATCATCGGCGAACAGGTCACCCTCACCGCCGGGATGATGCCCGGCCTCGACCTCGGCCCCGACCCCGTCGTCCGGCTCGGCAACGGCGTCGTCCTCGGCCGCGGCAGCCACGTCATCGCTTCCCGGCCGGTCGTCTTCGGCGACGATGTCTACTGCGGGCCGTACGTGTACGTCACCAGCGACAACCACTCCTACGACGATCCGCACGAGCCCATCGGCCGCCAGTGGCCGCGCTCGGCGCCCGTCGAGATCGGCTCGGGGAGCTGGCTCGGCGCGGGCGCGGTGATCCTGCCGGGGGCCCGGATCGGGCGGAACGTCGTCGTCGCGGCGGGCGCCATCGTGCGGGGCGAGGTCCCCGACCACTCGGTGGTGGCGGGCGCTCCGGCCCGGGTGGTCCGGCGCTGGACGCCCGAGCGGGGATGGGAGCCGCCGCTGCGGACACCCGCGCCGCGCCCCGTCCCCGCCGGGGCGACCCATCAGCAGCTGGCCGCGCTCGCGGGCCTGGAGCCCGAACTCCTCGCGGGGCTGGAGGAGAAGCTCGCCTCCGAGGCCTGACCGGCCGGGCGGGCGGCGCGCGCGGCGCATCTTGCCGAAACGGCATGAAACGTTGCCTCCCGCCGGCGGCCGGAGTGATCGTGCCGCCATGGACGAGAACAACAGCGACATCGGCGGCAACGCAATCGACGCACCGGGCGGCGTGTGGGACGTGGTGGTCGTCGGGGGAGGCGCCGCCGGACTGTCCGGCGCGCTGACCCTGGCACGTGTACGGCGGCCGGTGCTGGTGATCGACGCGGGCGAGCCCCGCAACGCCCCCGCCGCCGCGGCACACGGACTGCTGGGACGCGACGGCATCGCCCCCCTGGAACTGCTGCGGAAGGGGCGGGACGAGGTCACCGCCTACGGCGGCCGCGTCGTCGCCGGACGCGTCACGGCGATCCACCGCGAGGGCGGCCGCTTCCTGGTCGAGTGCGCGGACGGACGGCGCACGGCGGCCCGGCGGGTCCTGGTGGCCTCCGGTCTGGTCGACGAACTGCCGGACGTGCCCGGCCTGGCGGAGCGATGGGGCAGGGACGTGGTGCACTGCGTGTTCTGCCACGGCTGGGAGGTCCGCGACACCGCGGTCGGGGTGCTGGGCAGCTTCCACCAGGCGCTGCTGTTCCGGCAGTTGTCCGAGGACGTGACGCTGTTCCTGCACCTCGGAACGGATCTGACGGACGATCAGTGGGAACAGCTCGCCGGGCTGGGCGTCGGGGTCGTGGAGGGCGCCGTGAGCGGCCTGGCGACCGACGACGCGGGCCGGCTGGCGGGGGTGCGCCTGACCACCGGGCGCACGGTGCCCGTCCGCGTGCTCGCGGTGGCCCCGCGCTTCACGGCCCGGGCGTCCTTCCTCGGCGGCCTCGGCCTGGCCGTGCGGGAGCATCCGGCGGGCTTCGGGGAGCAGCTCACCGTGGACGCCTCGGGCTTCACCGGCGTCGAGGGCGTGTGGGCCGCGGGGAACGTCGGCGACCTGACGGCGGGTGTCCCGGCAGCCGCGGCGGCCGGGACGACAGCGGCGGCGGCCATCGTCATGGACCTGCTGGCGGACGACGCCCGCGCGGCGGCCCGGTCCCGCCGGGCCGGTGACGCCGAGGTGTTCGGCGCGCGGATGGAGGCGGAGGTGACGCGGCGCGTGCTCGGTACGCGGGCGCACGGTGTGGACCCGCTGCCGGGGAGGTGACCCGCGGGCGCGCCGGTCTCAGGCGGTGCGGGCCCGCAGATGGGCCCGCTCGCCCTGCCGCCCGAACAGGACGAGCAGTTCGACGGGGTCCTCGCCGTCGGGACCGAGCCAGTGCGGGACGTGGGTGTCGAACTCCGCGGCCTCGCCCGGCTTCAGGACCACGCGCCGGTCGCCGAGGAGCAGCAGCAGCCGGCCGGCGAGGACGTAGACCCATTCGAAGCCCTCGTGGGTCTTCAACTCGGGCTCCGTCCCAGGCTGCGACGGGATCAGCAGCTTGTGCGCCTGGATCCCGCCCGGTCTGCTCAGCGGCACGTACGTCAGGCCGTCGCGGGTGACCGGGCGCAGGTGGATACGGGGATCGCCGGTGCGGGGCGCGCCGACGAGCTCGTCGAGCGGCACCGCGTGGACCTCCGCCAGGGTCAGCAGCAGCTCAAGGGTCGGCTTTCGCCCGCCGCCCTCCAGACGGGACAGGGTGCTCTCGTTGATCCCGGTCCGCCCGGCCAGTTCGGCCAGGGTCATGCCGCGCCGGCGCCGCAGCTCGCGCAGCCGGGGCCCGACCGCGTCCAGCACCTCTTTCCTCGTGGCTCCCACGTCCCCAGGTTGCCGAAACGGCACGGGCCGGCGCAACCGAGGCGACCGCCGCCCCGCTCACGCCTCCGCGAGACGGCCCGCCGCCGGCTCCGTGGATTTGTTAGCGTGCCGGACATGCGCGCACCCATCGGCACCTTCACCGACGTCCACCCCGCCGTGGAACGGCTCGACCTGCTGCCGGCCCCCGTCGCCGCCGCGCTCACGGCGTGGAGCGGGCAGGTGCCGGTCGAGGAACTGCTGCTCGTCGACACCGACCCGGACAAGGCCGACACCGCCGTCTTCGCCGAGACGTACGGGGTCGCCCTGGAGCAGTCCGCGAACTGCGTGGTCGTCGCGGGCAAGCGCGGCGGGGAGGTCACGCTCGCCGCCTGCGTCGTCCTCGCCACCACGCGGGCCGATGTGAACGGCCTCGTGCGGCGCCATCTCGGGGTCCGCAAAGCCTCGTTCGCGCCGATGGACACCGCCGTGGGCGAGAGCGGCATGGAGTACGGCGGCATCACCCCGATCGGGCTGCCGGCCGCCTGGCCGCTGCTGGTGGACGCGTCGGTCGCGGACGCCCCCTACGTGATCATCGGCAGCGGCCGGCGGCGCGGCAAGCTGCTCGTGCCGGGCAAGGCGCTGGCGTCGCTGCCCGGTGCGGAACTGCTCGAAGGGCTGGGACTCCCCGCGTGACGGAACTGCTGGACCGCCTGGAGCGCTACTACGACGCCGTGCCCCGGGCGGGCGCGCGCGCCGAGGAGCACGGCCCGCTCACCCTCTTCGTGCGCGAGGGCGTCGGCTGGCCCTTCTACGCCCGCCCCGCGCCGGCCGCGGACGGCGGCCCCGTCGGCCGGGCCGACGTGGACCGGGTCCGGGTCCGCCAGCGGGAGCTGGGCGTGCCCGAGAGCTTCGAGTGGATCGCGGAGACCAGCCCCGGGCTGCGGGAGGCGGCGCTGGCCTCCGGCCTCGCCGTGCACGAGCACCCGCTGATGGTGCTCGATCCGCTCGCCCCGCCCCCGCCGCCACCGGAACTCCCCGCGGGCGTCGGCGTACGGACGCTGGGGCCCGGCGACCCGGCGCTGCCCAGCGCCCTCACCGTCCCGCACCTGGCCTTCGCGCAGCCCGGCACCGCCATCGGCACCGCCGGCCGGGCGGAACTCGCCGCCGCGCTCCCGCTGCACGCGGCCCCCGGTCTCGTCGCGACCGCGGAGGCACGGGTGCGGGCCGGGCTCACCGTGCACGCCGCCGCCGTCGAGGGCGGCACCGCGCTGTGCGCGGGCCAGTACAACCCCGTGGGCGAGGTCTGCGAGATCGTCGGCGTCGGCACCCTGCCCAGCGCCCGCCGGCGCGGTCTGGCCCTCGCGGTCACCGGCGCGCTCGTCGCCGACGCCCGCGAACGCGGGCTGACCACGGTGTTCCTCTCGGCCGGGGACGAGGACGTCGCCCGGATCTACGCCCGGCTCGGCTTCCGCCGGGTCGGCACGGCCCTCATCGCGGAGCCGCCCGCCCACTGACGGGGCCACCGCCCGGCCGCCGGGACAGGTCCAGCGACAGCGGGATCGAGTGCTCGGCGAAGCCGAGGCTGCGGTACAGCGGCTCGGCCTCCGGGGTCGCATGCAGATCGACGCGGGTCACGCCCTGTTCGGCGAACCACGCGAGCAGGGACTCCGTCGTCGCCCGGGCGTACCCCAGGCCCCGGTAGCGGGTGTCGGTGCAGACGTTGAAGACGAAGCCGAACCGGCCGGCCGGGTGCCCGGGGGCGGGCAGCCGTTCCTCGATCCGGCCCACCGCGCACGCCGCGAGGTGCGGGCCGTCCGCGGCCGCCGGATCGCCGTCCACCACGAACGCCCCCAGCCACCGCGCACCGCCCACGGCGAGCTGTTCGCGCGCCCGCTCCGCGGCGGCGGCCTCCCAGGGACCGGGCTCGTCCCGTCCGCTCATGGCCAGGAACATCAGCCGCCGCAGCCGTACCAGCTCGGCGGCGTCATCGGGTCGGGCGGGGCGTACGGGACCGGGCATGCGCGCACGCTACAACAGGGGGCCGGACCGTACGCGGCCGGTTCCCCGCCCGGCGGCCGGGGGCCTACCCGAGCCGGGGGATCTCGATCGCGGGGCAGCGGTCCATGACCATCAGCAGCCCCGCGTCCCGGGTGCGCCGGTACGCGTCCTCGTCGATCACTCCGAGCTGGTACCAGACCGCCTTCGCGCCGATCGCGACGGCCTCGTCCGCGACGGGGCCGGCCAGGTCGGAGTTGACGAAGACGTCCACCACGTCGACCGGGAACGGGATGTCGGCCAGCGAGGCGTAGCCCTGCTCGCCATGCACGGTCTCGGCCTTCGGGTGCACCGGTACCACGCGCTTGCCGTAGCGCTGCAGCACCGCGGCGACGCCGTACGCCGCCCGCGAGGCGTTGCCGGACAGCCCCACCACGGCCCAGGTGTCCCCGAGGCCGGTCAGGATCTCCCGAACCGCCGCGTCGTCTGCGTGCACGTCGTCCTCCCTCGTTCCGGCGCCCTCGTTCCGGTCCGCAGCAGTCAACCAGAGGACGCACCTGGCTGTTCCCGTAGGGTGGCGGGGTGGTGGAGCGGTATCTGACGATCGGGCGCGAGCACGTCCACGAGAGCGAGATCAAGCGCTCGCGGTTCCTGTGCGCGCTGGCGCCGGTGTCCGGTGAGGAGGCGGCGCAGGAGTTCATCGCCCGCGTCCGCAAGGAGCACGCCGGGGCGACGCACAACTGCTTCGCGTACGTGATCGGTGCCGAGGGCCGGATCCACCGGGCCAGCGACGACGGGGAGCCGGGCGGCACCGCCGGCACCCCCATGCTGCAGGTGCTGCTGCGCCGCGAGGTCAGGGACGTCGTCGCCGTCGTCACCCGCTACTACGGCGGCGTCCAGCTCGGCGCGGGGGGCCTGGTCCGCGCCTACGGGGGCGCGGTCTCGGCGGCGCTCGACGAGGTCGGCACGGTGGAGCGGCAGAAGCTCGCCCTGGTCACCGTCGTCGCCGGCCACCAGCGGGCCGGGCGCATCGAGAACGACCTGCGCGCCGCCGGCCGCGCGGTGCGCGGTGTCGCCTACGGCGCGGCGGAGGTGCGCATCGAACTGGGCGTGCCGCAGGAGGAACTGGCCGCCTTCCGGGCCTGGCTCGCCGACGCGTCCGCGGGGACCGCGGGCGTGGAGGTCTCGGGCAGCGCCTTCGTGGACGTCTGACCGGGGCCGGAGCGGCGGCCGGGGCGGGCGCCCGGGCCGGGACGCACCCGGCCGTCGCGGGCGCGGCCGGTCACCCGAGCACGATGCGGTTCGCCCGTCCGGGAGGTCAGCTCTCGTCGATGACGTTGGTGACTTCGCCCTCGAGGGTGGCCTCGAGGAAGCAGGTGCGGTAGCTGTCGACTCGGTAGTAGTACAGGGACGGTTCGTTGCTGATGATGTCGGGCTTCACGACCGCGTAGCTGGTCTTCGGGTGCTTGACCGTGCACTCCGTGTCCGCCCGGCTCATCAGGGCCGGCAGTGCCTCCCAGTTGACGGCCTTCAGGTCGACGACCGCGTCGTCGGGGTCGATGGTGCCCTTGATGATCCCGTCCTCGAGTTTTCCGTCGCGGTACGAGTAGCTGTCGAAGACGGCCTTGTCCGTCTTCTTGGGCGCCTTGAAGCTCGCGTAGTCCTCGTAGAGGGTGAGCTCGACCACCTTGGTGCCGCCCGAGACGGACTTCACGACGTCCGCCATGGAGCGGCCCCCGGCCGGCGACAGCAGCTTCTCCGGCGCCGCCGTGCTCGGGGCGCCGGAGGATCGCGTGCTCTTCCGTGTGCCCGTGCCGCCCTTCCCCGCGGCGCCGGCGTCCCCGTCGTCGTGGAGCTGCGGGAGAAGGGTCCACAGCAGGACGCCCGCGACGCCCACCGCCGCGACCGCCCCGGCGGCGGCCAGGACCCGGCCGGCCCGGCCGCCGCGGCGGGGCGCGGGCAAAGGGGTGGGGCGGGTCGGCTGCTGCGGCGGGTGGTACGGGTGGGGCGCCATCGGCTGGTAGGACGCCGGGGCGGGCCCGAAACCGGGGGGTGCCGCGGCCACGGACGCCGGGGACGGGGACGCCGGGGACGGGGACGACGGGGGCGCGGGCGCCGCGTCGCGCTCCACGTCGGCGAGCATCCGGTCGAGCGCGTCGGCGCCGGGCCGCGCGGCGGCGTCCCGCACGAGCAGGGCGGTGAGCACGGGGGCCAGCGGTCCCGACCGCGCCGGGGGCGGCAGGGGCTCCTCGAGAACGGCGACGAGCGTGGCGATGCTGGTCTCGCGGCGCAGGGGGTGGACGCCCTCCACCGCGACGTACAGCAGCATGCCGAGCGACCACAGGTCGGAGGCGGGGTCGCCCTCCTCGCCGCGGATGCGCTCGGGGGCGATGTACTCGGGCGAGCCGATCAGGCCGCCGGTGGTCGTCAGCCGCGTCGAGTCGCGGAGCGTGGCGATGCCGAAGTCGGTGAGCACCGGAGTCATGTCGGGCCGCAGCAGCACGTTCGCGGGCTTCACGTCGCGGTGGTGGACGCCGACCGCGTGCGCGGCGCGCAGCCCCGCCAGGACGCCGCGGCCGACCGTGGCCGCCTCCGGCGGGGTGAGCGGGCCGCGGGCCAGCCGGTCCTGGAGGGAACCGCCGGTCACCAGCTCCATCACGAGCCAGGGGTGCGGGAGGTCCGCTTCGTCCACGATGTGGTGGATCGTCGCGACATTGGGGTGGTGCACCCGGGCCAACGCGCGGGCCTCGCGCAGCACGCGCTCGCGCATCTTGGCCGCCGCCTCGGGGTCGGCATCCGCCAAGTCGGTTTCGGGCGGGCGTACTTCCTTCAGGGCGACCTCGCGCTGCAGAACGGTGTCCCGGGCCCGCCACACCAGGCCCATGCCGCCGCCGCCCAGCCGTTCCAGCAGCTCGAAGCGGCCGTCGATCAGTCGTCTGCCGGAGTCGCTCGCCGTCATGGCGGTCATCGTACGGGTGGGCGGGGACACGGCTTGACCGACCTTGCCCGAGTTCGGACTCCCGCGACGCGCTGACAGTGGTGGCCGATAGCCTGCTACCGGAGCGCACGGGACCGGTGGGGACACCGGGGCCCGCGCGGAGCATGCGGAACGTGAGGCGGAGGACGGGACATGCGGGCGGGAGAGCCGCGGTGAGGCTGCTGCACACCTCCGACTGGCATCTGGGGCGGTCCTTCCACCGGGTCGGACTGCTCGACGCCCAGGCGGCGTTCATCGACCACCTGGTGGCGACGGCACGGGCGGAGCGCGTCGACGCCGTCCTCGTCGCCGGCGACGTCTACGACCGGGCGCTGCCGTCGCTGCCCGCCGTCGAGCTCTTCGACGACGCGCTGCACCGGCTCGCCGCCCTCGGCGTGCCCACGGTGATGATCTCCGGCAACCACGACTCCGCCCGCCGGCTGGGGGTGGCCTCCGGCCTGATCGACCGCGCCGGGATCCACCTGCGGACCGACCCGGCCGGCTGCGCGACGCCGGTCGTCCTCGCCGACGAGCACGGACCGGTCGCCCTCTACGGGCTGCCCTACCTCGAACCGGCCCTGGTGCGTGAGGAGTTCACCCTCGACCGGGCCGGGCACGCCGAGGTGCTGAGCGCCGCCATGACGCGGGTCCGCGCCGACCTCGCCGCCCGCCCCGCGGGCACCCGCTCCGTCGTGCTGGCGCACGCGTTCGTCGCGGGCGGCGCGCCCAGCGACAGTGAGCGGGACATCACGGTCGGCGGCGTGGCGGCCGTGCCCGCGGACGTCTTCGAGGGCATCGACTACGTGGCCCTGGGCCACCTCCACGGCTGCCAGACGATCTCCGACCGCGTGCGCTACTCCGGCTCGCCGCTCGCGTACTCCTTCTCCGAGGCCGACCACCGCAAGAGCATGTGGCTGGTCGACCTCGGCGCCGACGGCTCCGTGGCCGCCGAGCGGGTCGACTGCCCCGTGCCCCGGCCGCTGGCCCGGCTCCGCGGCCGCCTCGAGGAACTGCTGGAGGACCCGGCGCACGCACGGCACGAGGGCTCCTGGGTCGAGGCCACGCTCACCGACCCGCACCGCCCGCACGAGCCCATGGCCCGCCTGCGCAAGCGGTTCCCGCACGCCCTCGCGCTGGCCTTCGAGCCGGAGCGCACCGACGCCGGCGCCCACGCCTCGTACGCGCAGCGCCTGCGCGGCCGTACCGACCGGCAGATCGCCGAGGACTTCGTGACCCACGTGCGCGGCACGGGCCCCGACACCGCGGAGCGGGGCGTCCTGCGGGACGCGTTCGACGCGGTCCGCAGTGACGCCGCGAGGGCGGAGACCGACTGATGCGCCTGCACCGCCTGACCCTGACCGCCTTCGGGCCGTTCGCCGGCAGCCACACCGTGGACTTCGACGAGTTGTCCGCGGCCGGGCTGTTCCTGCTGCACGGCGCGACCGGCGCCGGCAAGACCTCCGTCCTCGACGGGGTGTGCTTCGCCCTGTACGGCGGCGTCCCCGGCAGCCGGCAGGGCAACCGGCTGCGCAGCGACCACGCCGGACAGGACACGCTCACCGAGGTCGTGCTCGACCTGACCGTGGGCGGCCGGCGTCTGGAGATCACCCGCCGGCCCGAGCAGCCGCGGCCCAAGAAACGCGGCAGCGGCTGGACGATGGAGAAGGCCGTCACCCTGCTGCGCGAGCACACCGCGGGCCAGTGGCGGGCGCTCAGCAAGTCCCACCAGGAGGCGGGCGAGGAGCTGAGGCAGCTCATCGGCATGAGCCGGGAGCAGTTCTGCCAGGTCGTGCTGCTGCCCCAGGGCGAGTTCGCCACGTTCCTGCGGGCCACCGCCACCGAACGGGCCGCCCTGCTCGGCAGACTCTTCGACACCCGCCGCTTCAAGGCCGTCGAGGAGTGGCTGCGGGCCGAGCGGCGGGCCGCAGAGCAGCGGGTGGCTGCCGGGGACGGCGAACTGCTGCGGCTCGCCGAACGCATGGGCCAGGCCGCCGGAGACGACCCCGAGGCCCTCGCCGGGCCGTTGCCCGAGGGCGCCGCCGCCGGCGACCCGGAACTGGCCGCCCACATCCTGAGCTGGGCGGCCGTCCTGGCCGCGACCGCCCGCGAACGCGCCGACATCGCCGACCTGGCGGTCGCCGCCGCCGAAGGCGCCCACGAGCAGGCCCAGCGCGAGGCCGAGGCGGTACGCGAACTCGCCGTACGGCAGCGCCGCCACGCCGCGGCCGAGCGCCGGGCCCGCGACATGGCCGGCGAGCGCGAGGCCCGCGCCCGCGAACAGGAGCTGCTGGCTACGGCGGAGCGGGCCGCCACCGTGGCGCCCGCCCTGGAGCTGCGCGAGCGCGCCGCCGGCCGGCAGGCACGTGCGGCCGCCGAGGAGCGCACCGCCCGCGCGGGCCTGCCCGCCGAGCAGTACGAGGCGGGCGCCGAGCAGCTCGCCGAGTACGAGAACCGGCTCCGCGAGGAGCTGGGCGGCCTCGCCGACGCCGACCGGGACGAGCGGCGGGCCGCGGAACTGGCCCACGACCGCGGGCGCGTGGAGCGCGAGGCCGCCGAGGACGAACGGCTGACCGCCGACACCGCCGCCTGGCTCGACGGCTGGGAGACCGAACGCCTCGGCCGTGAACGCGCCGTGGACACCGCCCAGTCCGCCGCCACCCGCGCCGCCGAGCTCTCCGGCGCCCTCGACCGGGCCCGGCGCCGCCATGACGCCGCCCGCGAACGCGACACGCACGCCGCCGCGCTGCTCGCCGCTCAGGACCGGCTGCGCGCGGCGCGCGACGCGGCCGCCGACGCCCGCGACCACTGGCAGGACGTACGCGAGGCCCGCATCAACGGCATGGCCGCCGAGCTGGCCGCACAGCTCAGCCCCGGCGAGGGCTGCCTGGTCTGCGGTGCCACCGAGCACCCCCACCCGGCCCGCCCCGCCGCCCGCCAGGTGGGCCGCGCTGACGAGGAGGCAGCCCAGGAGGCCCAGCAGCGGGCCGCCGGCGCACGGGACGCCGCGCAGGAGCAGGTCGTACACCTCGCCGCCGCCCGTGACGCCGCCCTCGCCGCCGCGGGACCGGAGCCGGCGGCCGAACTCGCGGCCGCGCAGGCCGCGCTGGAGGAGGAGTACCAGGCCGCCGTCCGCAGCGCCGCGGGAGCGCCCGAGGCGCGCCAGGCACTCGACCGGGCCCTCGCGGAGCACGCCCGGCGCACCGCCGACCGCAGCGAGGCCGAGAGCCGGCTCGCCTCCCTCACCACCCGCCGGGAACTCCTCGAGCAGGAGGCCGCCGAACTCACCGCCCGGCTGACCCGGGCCCGCGGCGCCCATGCCACCGTCGCCGAGCGCCGCGCCCGGCTCGCGGCGGACGCACGGCTCGCCGCGGCCGCGGCCGGGGCGGCCCGCGCGGCCCAGGAGTCGGCCCGCGCGCTGAAGGAGGCCGACTCCGACCTGGCCGACGCCGCCTACAAGGCCGGCTTCCCCACGCCCGAGGCCGCGGCCGACGCCGTACTGCCCGAGTCGGAAACGCGGCGGCTGCGGCAGCGGGCGGAGGAGTGGCGCCGCGAGGAGGCCGCGGTCACCGCGGAACTCACCGCCCTGGACCTTGCCGAGGCCGCCGCGCTGCCCCCGGCCGACCCCGACGCGGCCCGCCGGGCCGTCGAGACCGCGACCGCACGGCTGCGCGGGGTCACCGCCCGGCAGTCCGCCGCGCACACCGCCCGCGAGGCCCTCGACCGGCTGCGGGCCGAGGCGTTGCGCGGTACCAGGGCGCTCGCCCCGGCCCGGGAGGAGTACGCGCGGCTGCGGCGCCTCGCCGACCTCGCGACCGGCGCCGGGGAGAACACGCTGCGCATGGAGCTGGAGACCTATGTGCTCGCCGCCCGGCTGGAACAGGTCGCGGCCGCGGCCAGCGTCCGGCTGCACCGCATGTCCTCCGGGCGCTACACCCTCGTCCACACCGACGCCCGCGCCTCACGCAACGTCAAGTCGGGCCTGGGGCTGATGGTCGTGGACTCCTGGACGGGTACCGAGCGCGACACCGCCACGCTCTCCGGCGGCGAGACCTTCTTCGCCTCCCTGGCCCTCGCCCTCGGTCTCGCCGACGTCGTCACGGACGAGGCGGGCGGCGCCCGCCTCGACACGCTCTTCGTCGACGAGGGCTTCGGCAGCCTCGACGAGCAGACCCTCGACGAGGTGCTGGACGTCCTCGACGGCCTGCGCGAACGCGACCGCGCCGTCGGCATCGTCAGCCACGTCGCCGAGCTCAGGCAGCGCGTCCCCGCCCAGCTGCAGGTCGTCAAGGGGCAGCGCGGGTCAGCCCTCCGCCACCGCACGGCGGGGGAGCGGTGAGGAGTAGACGACACTCGTCGTCACCGAACCCAGGCCCGAGACGCGGCCGGTGATCTGCTCCAGGTGACGCATCGAACGGGCGGTGACCTTGAGCACGAAGCAGTCGTCGCCCGTCACATGGTGGGCCTCCAGGATCTCCGGGGACGACTCCAGCAGATCGTGGAACGGCTTGTAGTTGCCGTGCGGATACCGCAGCCGGACGAACGCCAGGATCGGGCGGCCGGTCCGCTCCAGGTCCACCACGGCCGTGTACGCCGTGATCACCCCCGCCTCCTCCAGCCGCCGGACCCGCTCGGTCACGGCGCTCGGGGACATCGACACGGCACGCGCCAGGTCCGCGTAGCTGGCCCGGCCGTCGCGCTGCAGGGCGTCCAGGATGCGCCAGTCGGTGGCGTCGAGGGAATCCACGGTCATGCCCCCTGGCTACCAGGGATTTCCCCGGCCGGGCAAGGCGGACGCCGGGGAACGGCCCTTCAGGCGACCGGCCGGCGCTCATAGATTTGCCGCCATGACGACCATGACGACCATGACGAGCAAGACGAGCAAGTCGAGCATGTCGACCACGACGGCACAGACCGCCGCCACCCCCGCCCCGGCCGGCCACCCCGTGCTGCGCGTGCCGCCCGTCGCGCCGGCCGCCGCCGCCGCGTACTTCGCCGCGAGCCTCGCCTTCCACACCGACGTGTCCGACGTCGCGGCCGCCCTCGCCACCGCCGCGGAGACCGGCGCCGGGCCGGGCTTCGCCGTCGTCGACTCCCGCTCCACCCGGGCCTGGGAGCAGGGCCACGTCCCCGGCGCCGTCCACCTGCCCACCGCGGACGTCCCGCGGCTCGCCGGCGCCCTCCTCGACCGCGACGTGCCCGTCGTCGTGTATTGCTGGGGCCCCGGCTGCAACGGCGCCACCCGCGCAGCGCTCGCCCTGGCGAGCGCCGGCTACCAGGTCAAGGAGATGCTCGGCGGCATGGAGTACTGGATCCGCGAGGGCTTCGCCCACGAGACGGCCGACGGCACCGAACGGCGCCCCGCCGACCCGCTGACCGCACCCGTGGGCGCGGACGACTGCGGCTGCTGAGGCCGCCGCGGGTCGGCCTCAGCGGACGACGGAGACTTCCGGCCGCAGGAACCGGCGGTCCCGCGGCCCGAACCCCGCGAGCGGCGCCGCCGCCCGCAGGACGACGTCCAGCGCGGCGTCGGCGTCGCAGGCGTAATGACCGCTCGCCCAGGCCGCGTTGGCCTCGACAACCGCCCAGCCGTCCCCGGTCCGGCCGACGTCGACCACGATCGCGCCCGGCAGCTCCGGCACGCCGGACGCGAAGAGCCGTCCGGCGAACTCCCGCACCTCGCGGGCCGCCGGGTCACCGTCCAGCGGCGCCACGTCCAGGCCGCCGCGGGTCGCGTAGCGGCTGCCCGTCACCACCTCGCCGTCCAGCAGGAACAGCCGGTACTCGACGGCGAACGCCACGATGTCGCTCACCAGCACGGGAGCGTCGTCGTCCACCGCGTCCGGGCCGGGCAGACCGCTGCCGTCGGGGTACACCCTGGCCGGGAAGCTCTTGTCGTTCGGCGGCTTCACGAAGGCGGGCCGGCGCAGCGCGCGGGCCTCCGCCAGGGTCGTGAACCGGACGTCCCGCCCGGCGAGTTCGAACGGCAGCCGGGCCAGCCAGTCCTCGTCGGCCTCCAGCAGCCCCAGGCCCAGGTCCGCCGCCACGGCGTCGGCGAACAGCGGCCCCGCGTACAGCGACGGGCCCACCGCGTCCGCCGCGTCCTGCGGCGCCCGCCACGTGGAGAGGGTGCGCGCCGCCATGCCGCGCCGGTGGGCGGCCGCCGCCAGCGCGTGCCCGGTCTCGGTGACGCGAGGGGAGAGGAAGAGGGTCCGGGACGGGGGAGCGGTGTTCACGGTCCCGATGGTGGCCGAACCGGCGGGTGAAGCGACAGCGAATTACCCGCTCACACCCCGCCCGGCCGGCCCCAACTCGTAGGCCCACTGGGCGTCCCGGTCCGCGATGCGCCCGAAGCCGGCCCGCTCCAGCACCCGTTGCGAGGCGCGGTTGCCGGGGTCGGTGGTCGCCAGCACCGTGCGCACCTCGGCACGGCTCAGTGCCCACCGGGACAGCACCAGCACCGCGTCCGTCGCCCAGCCCTCGCCGCGCGCGGACTCCGACAGGTCGTAGCCGATCTCCACCCGGCCGTCGACGGCGGAGGGCGGGCCGTGGAAGCCGATACCGCCGAGCGCGAGGCCGTCGTCCGACCGCTGGATCACGAACAGCCCCCACCCCGGGGCGTACACCTCGGCGGCCGCCGCGATCGTCATCATCCCGGCCGCGATGATCGTGCCCTCGCCCGGCCCCCCGTCGATCCACGCCAGCCCGGCCCGCTTCCCGTCGGCCAGCTGCGCCGCCTCCCCCGGAAGCTGCTCCCGCAGGGTCAGCCGCCCGTGCGTCAGCACCAGACGGCCGTGGAGGTGGGAGGCCTGAGGGATCATCGAGAGGCACCGTTTCGCAGCGGGGGTCGGTCGGGTCGGCCGGGTCGGTCGGATCGGTCGGATCGGTCGGACGCGGCGTGACCGCCGGGTTCGCCGGCCAGGGCGCGGAGCGCCGCGGCGAGCGTCTTCGGGCAGGCGCCCGCGGGCAGGTCCGAGACCTGACCGTCGCCGACCTCCACCACCCGCCACCGGCCGTCCTCGTGCAGCGCCGGATCGGTGGTGACGAGGGGGCGGTCCAGGCCGCGTACCAGGGGGCGCGGCGCGTCGGCGCGGAAGACGAACAACACCCCCATACCGGAACCATATCCGGCCGGCTCGCCGGCGGCGGGGCCGGCCGCAGCCCCGCCACCCACGGGCACCGCCCGCCTAGAGCTTGGAGAGCTCGTCGACGAGGTCGTCCAGGCCCAGGGAGCCCTGCGACAGCGCGGCCATGTGCCAGGCCTTCGGGTCGAAGGAGTCGCCGTGCGCCTTGCGGGCGGCCTCGCGCCCGGCGAGCCAGGCGCGCTCGCCCAGCTTGTAGCCGATGGCCTGGCCCGGCATGCCGAGGTAGCGGATGATCTCGCTGTCGAGCATGGCGTCGCTGAGCCCGTTGAAGCGCCCGAAGAACTCGCGTCCCAGCTCCGGCGTCCAGGTCTCGCCCGGGCGGTACGGGCTGTCCTGCGGGATCTCCAGCTCCAGGTGCATGCCGATGTCCAGGATGACGCGGGTGGCCCGGAGCATCTGCGCGTTGAGGTAGCCGAGGCGGCGGCCCGCGTCCGTCAGGAAGCCGAGCTCGTCCATGAGGCGCTCCGCGTACAGTGCCCAGCCCTCCGCGTTCGCGCTGACCTGGCCCAGCGTGGCCTGGTAGCGGCTGAGCCGGTCCGCGACGTACACCCACTGCGCGAGCTGCAGGTGGTGGCCGGGGACGCCCTCGTGGTACCAGGTGCTGACCAGGTCCCAGACGGGGAACCGCTCACGGCCCAGGGTGGGCAGCCAGGTGCGGCCCGGGCGGGAGAAGTCCAGCGAGGGCGAGGTGTAGTACGGCGCGGCGGCGCTGCCGGCCGGGGCGATGCGCGACTCGACGCGCTTGACGGGCTCGGCCAGGTCGAAGTGGGTGCCGTCGAGCGCCGCCATGGCCTCGTCCATCACCCCCTGAAGCCACTCGCGGACCGCGTCGACGCCCTCGATGGCCTCGCCGGCCTCGTCCAGGTGCGCCAGGGCCTCCATCGGGGTGGCACCGGGCAGCACCTTCTCCGCCTCGACGCGCATCTCGGCCTCGATGCGCCGGAACTCGTCCCAGCCCCAGGCGTACGCCTCGTCCAGGTCGAGGTCGGAGCCCGTCCAGTAGCGGGCCCAGCGGGTGTACCGCTCGCGGCCGACCGCGTCGGAAGTGCCCTCCACCGCGGGCGCGTAGGTGTCGCGCAGCCAGTCCCGCAGGCCCGCGACGGCCGCGGTGGCCTCGGCGGCGGCGCCGTCGAGCTCGGACCGCAGGGCCTCGGGACCCTCCGCGACGAACTGCGCGAACCAGCTCGCTCCCGCGTCCTCGCCCAGCCACTCGCCGAGCTGCCCGACGACCGTGTCGACCTGGCGCGGCCCGGCCGGCAGCTTGCGGGCGACGCCCTCCTCCAGGGAGGCCCGGTAGCCCGCCAGGGCCTGCGGGACCGCGCGCAGCCGGGCGGCGACGGCGGCCCAGTCCTCATCGGTCTCGGTCGGCATCAGCATGAACACACCGCGCACCGAGTGGACGGGGGAGTGCAGGTTGCTGACGGCCCGCAGGCCCTCACCGGCCTCGTGCACGGCCAGCTCGGCGGTGAGCCGCTCGCGCAGCAGCCGCGCGCAGCGGCGCTCGTCGTCGTCCGGCACCTCGGCCGCGTCGATGTCGGCCAGGGTGCGGCGGGCGAGTTCGGCCTGGGCCTCCAGCCCGGCGGGGCTGAAGTCGGGGAGCCGGTCCTGGCCGGTCCGCACCCCCAGGTACGTGGCGGTGATGGGATCGAGTTCGGTGACCGCGTCGACGTACGCGTCGGCGATCCGGCGGGGCAGCGCGCTGCCGGTGGTGTCGGGCATGGTCACATCCTGGTACGGAGCGGCCCGCTCCGTCATCACCATTGACGATCATATTGCTGACGTGGGCGGGAGCAGTGGTCCGCAGTCCCAGTGCTGGAAGATCAACCGGGTTTCCACACGGGCGACTTCGGGCCGCGAGGTGAACTCGTCGACGACGAGGCGCTGGAGGTCGCCGGTGCTCGCGACGGCCACGTGGACGAGGTAGTCGTCGGGCCCGGTGAGGTGGAACAGCGCCCGCGACTCCGGCAGCGCCCGCACCCGCTCCACGAAGGGGCCGATCAGCTCCCGGCGGTGCGGCCTCACCTGCACCGCAAGCAGCGCCTCCAGCGGCCGCCCGAGCCGGGCCGGGTCGACCCGCAGCTCGTGGCCGAGGATCACCCCGGTGCGGCGCAGCCGGCCGACCCGGTCCAGGCAGGTGGACGGGGCCACGCCGACGGCGGCGGCGAGGTCCTTGTAGGTCGTCCGTGCGTCGTTCTGCAGGAGTCGCAGAATCTCGAGGTCGACCGGATCCAGAAGCACAGAATCGGACATCGGCCGAAGTTAACACGGGTCTTTCCCGCTACGGCCCGGTAGCTGTTCAGCATCGGGCCATGGACACGACAGCATCGGCGCCCACCCGCGCCCTCGCCACCGAGGCCGTGCACGCCGGCCGCGAAGACCTCGCCGACCTCGGCCTGCACGCCGTTCCCCTGGACCTGTCCACCACCTACCCCTCGCGCGACAGCCGAGCCGAGGCCGCCCGCCTGGACGACTTCGCCGTGACCGGTGCCGCGCTGACCGGCCCGCCGGTCTACTCCCGGCTCGACAACCCCACCGTCGCCCGCTTCGAGACCGCGCTGGCCCGGCTGGAGGGCGCCGAGGCCGCCGTGGCCTTCGCCAGCGGCATGGCCGCCCTCACCGCCACCCTGCTGGCCCGCGCCTCCATGGGGCTGCGCCACGTGGTGGCCGTCCGCCCGCTGTACGGCTGCAGCGACCACCTGCTGACCGGCGGCCTGATCGGCACCGAGGTGACCTGGACCGACCCGGCCGGCATCGCTGACGCCATCCGCCCCGACACCGGCCTGGTGATCGTGGAGACCCCCGCCAACCCGACGCTCGCCGAGGTCGACCTGCGGGCCGTCGCCCACTCCTGCGGCGAGGTGCCGCTGCTCGTCGACAACACCTTCGCCACGCCCGTCCTGCAGCGCCCCCTGGAGAGCGGCGCCAGGATCGTGCTGCACAGCGCCACCAAGTACATCGGCGGCCACGGCGACGTCCTCGGCGGAGTCATCGCCTGCGACGAGGAGTTCGCCCGTGTGCTGCGCAAGGTGCGCTTCGCCACCGGCGGGGTGCTGCATCCGCTGGCGGGGTACCTGCTGCTGCGCGGGCTGTCCACGCTGCCGGTCCGGGTGACGTCCGCCTCGGCGACGGCGGCCGCGCTGGCCGGGCGGCTGGCCGCCGACCCGCGGGTGGCGAAGGTGCACTATCCGCGGATCGGCGGCGCCATGGTCGCGTTCGAGGTCCAGGGCGACCCGCACGAGGTGATCGCCGGCGTCCGGCTGATCACCCCGGCGGTCAGCCTCGGGAGCGTCGACACCCTCATCCAGCACCCGGCCTCGATCAGCCACCGCATCGTCGACGAGGGCGACCGGCACAGCGCGGGTGTCAGCGACAAGCTGCTGCGCCTGTCGGTCGGCCTGGAGGACGTCGAGGACCTGTGGGAGGACCTGGACATCGCGCTCAGCGCAGCCGAGCGCTCGCGTCGGCCGGTGACAGCGTCGCGGTGATGACCAGCGTGCCGTCCTCGACCTGGTAGTCCAGCGGCAGACCCAGGCGGCGCATCGTCGCGACCATAGCGGTGTTGGTCGCCCGGGTCACCGCGTACACGCTCTCGCACCCGGCGTCGGAGGCCTGCGCGGCCAGGCGGCGCAGCAGCTCCAGGCCGATGCCGCGGTGCTGCCAGGCGTCCTCGACCAGCAGGGCGACCTCGGTCTCGTCGCCGTCCCACAGCAGGTGGCCGAGGGCGACGAGCCGGCCGGAGACCGTCTGCACGGCGAGCGTCCGCCCGAAGCGGGGACTGAGCAGGTGGGTCAGATAGCGGTCCACGTCCGCGACCGGGCCGTGGTAACGGCGCGCCAGGGTCGCGGGGGAGCACCGGTCGTGGAGCTCGCGGGCGGCCTCGAGGTCCTCGGGGCCCACCCGTCGGACGGTGAACTCGTTGCCCTCGGGCAGGGTGAGCACCGTCCGGCCCTCCGGGACCCTGGTGCCCAGCTGCGCGTCGAGCTCGACGAGCGCGCGGGCCCGCGCGAACTCGGTCGGGGTGAACGGGAGGTAGGCCCGTTCCACGGAGATGGTGCCCCCGGCCGGGTCGCGCAGCCGCATGATCGTGCCCTCCAGGGTGTCCTCGGCCGGGTCGGGGCCGGCCGTACCGGGTGGGGTGGACCTTATGGTGCAGCGGCCGAACAACTGGCGCAGGGCCATGGGAAGTTCGGCGGCGTCCATGGCTGTGCGGGTGGCGAGGCTGAGGACCCGGGTCGGGGTGTCGACGAGGTCGTGGGCGTCGGCCCGCTCGATCCAGGTGTCCCGCCCGCCCCCGTCGGCGGCTGCCCGCGTCAGCTCGCCCGGTGCGAGTGCGGCCGGGGCGCGGACCAGGAACTCGTCCACGGTGCCGTCGGCCAGCGGGTGCGTCTGGAGGGTGAGGATGTCCACGCCCCGTCCGGCCAGCGCCGTGCAGAGTGCGGCGAGGCTGCCCGGAGTGTCGCGCACGGTGGTGCGCACCCGCCACAGCGCGGTCCCGGCGTCGGGTCCGTGGGCGGCGGAGCCCTCCCCCGGCTCCGTCGTACGGTCCCGGGCGTGGCTCCCGGCGGGTGGGGGCGAATGAACGTGCCGGCGTGCCCACCATGTGTGGAAGCCGGCGGTCGCGGCGAGCGCGGCGGCCGACAGGCACAGCAGGGCGGGGCCGTCGGGGGCGTGCCCGACGAGGTTGGCGATGAGGTCGGCGGTGGCCACGGCCACGAAGAGCGCGGCGAGTTCGATGACGTCGCGGCGCCAATGGTGCTGCCGCCGCGGGAGGGCGGCGGGGGCCGTCGTGGCGGAAGTCAGGTCTCGCATGCGAACACCATGCCGAACGGGTGTTGCGTGATCACGAACGCGTTGTGACCGACGGGTAAAGCGTGGTCCATGTCGCTTAACTCCCCCTTTCAACAATTCCATCCTGCGACAACCGGCGCAGGCACCGGCCGTAGCGGCGCGCGATGCCACGCTGAGTGACGCGTCCCAGCGGGCCCAGTAGACCCACGTACCACGCCCCCGGTCCACTGAAGGCCGTGACATCAAGCCACACGGACCCGTCCGGCGCGAGGCTGACCACGAACGCCTCCTCCCCGCGCTCCGGGTGACCGGGGAGCGTCCCGTACGCGAACCCGACGCGGTCCGCGCCGTGTTCCGCCCACACCACCTCGCACGGCGCGCGCAGCGGGCCGATCCGCAGGGGCACCCGCACCCCCGGCGCCGCGTCCGGGGTGCCGGCGGGCACCCGCAGTCCGGTCGCCCGGTGCATCCGCCACCCCGTCAACGCCCGTCCGGCCGCGGCCAGCACCTCGGGGCCCTCGCCGATCCGGATCCGCTCGTGCAGGTGGTGGAACCCCGGCGGGGTGGGCCCGCCGGTCCGGGTCACCCCGACCTGCTCGTAGCTGAAGCCACCCGTCACGGCGCCGTCCTCCCAGTCCGTCGGGACGCCGCGGAGCACCCGCCCCGGCCGCCCCACGAGGTCTCGAAATCGCCGTATTGCCCGGCTGATTTGCACATGCTAAGCCCTGCGGGACGCCGCCCGCCCTCCGCTGCCCAGGACATCCATCGCCGTGTCGAGGATCTTTGAAGCAGGCGGTGGCCCGCCGGGACCGAAACGATACGTATCGTTTTACTTCTCGACGGACGCCTGCTAGCGTCGTGGCATGGATCGAAACGATACGTATCGTTTCGTTGAGTCCCGTGAAGGAGTGCGCGTCATGAAGGGTTACACCGTTCCTCTCTCGCCCCGCGGCATCGCGAACCTGGCGCCGGCCCCGCCGTGGCACTACGCGGGGACCGCGGTCGCCGTGGAGTTCTTCACCGACCCCGACGCGGCGGCGGCGACCCTTCCCGAGGGCCTGACGCCCGACCCGGACTCCGCCGGCCGCGGGGTCGCGTTGTTCATCGACTGGCAGTACTCCTCCACCGGCCTGGAGTACCTCGACCCCGCGCGCTCCCAGTACCGCGAGTTCTTCGTCACCCTGGACGCCCACCACCGCGGCACCCCCGTCTCCTGGTGCCCCTACATCTACGTCGACAACGACTCGGCCATGGCCCGCGGCTGGGTCCAGGGCTTCCCCAAGAAGCTCGGCGCCGTCCACCAGACCCGCGCCTACTCCGTGGGCGGCCCGGGCACGCCCGTCCTCGGCCCCGGCGGACGATTCGCCGCCACCGCCTCGTCCGCCGGGCAGCGCATCGCCGAAGCGTCCATCACCCTCCAGCAGCCCGTCCCCGACCCCGCCGCCCTCATGGGCCGCCCGCTGGTCAACCTCCGCCACTTCCCCAACCTGACCGCCGGACAGCACGACAAGCCCGCCGTCCACGAACTCGTCATGGCCGTCCTCGACGATGCCGCCGTCAGCGACGCCTGGGCCGGCACCGCCGACCTCGCCTTCCTCGCCGCCCACGGGGAGGAACTCGCCGACCTGCCCGTCCGCCGCACCGGCAGGGGCTTCCACTTCGACCTCGCCTACACCGTCACCGACCTCACCACCCTCACCGACTGACCCCCGCCCCCCCGCGGGCCCTGTCCGTGGCCCTCACCCCTCAGGAGCCGACGTGCCCATCCACACCTGCACCACCGCTCAGGGGACGCCGGCAGTCGCGACGAAGGCGGAACTGGCCGCGGAGATCACCCGGATCCACTCGGAGATCAACCATGTGCCGCCCGGGTACGTGAACGTGGTCTTCACCGAACCGCCCCGGGACAGCGTCTACGTCGGCGGAGAGCCCGGAGCGCCGTTGCTGATCACCGGATGGGCGCGACGAGGGCACCCGCAGGAGGAGACCACCCGCCTGGCGCCGGAGTTGTCGGCGGCCGCCTCCCGCGTCACCGGGATTCCCGAGCCCCGCGTTCTGGTGGTGATCCAGGACAGCCCCGCGCGGTCGGCGGTCGAAGGCGGCCGTGTCCTGCCGGACCCCGGCCACGAGAAGGAATGGATGAGCCGGCAGGAGAGGTGGCGGCGCGGGCTCCGCCGCGGTCGCCACCGCGGGCCGCTCGCGGTTCAGGGGTACACGCGCGGCCCGGTGACCAGGTTTCCCAGGCGGTCGTAGGGCCACGGGTTGGCGACGCAACCGTGCAGCCCCTTGATCTGCTGCATCATCACCGGAGCCGGCATGCCCGGTCCAGGACATCCCCGGTGTCCCCGTTCGAGGAAGTGCCCCACCTCATGGTTGATGATCATCGCGTGATAGTCCGCGGGCCTGCCCGCGTACTGGGGGCTGAGCAGGATCCAGCGCCTGATGTTCACCACGACGGTCTGGGCGACGTTGCAGTTCAGCTCACCCTGGGTGTCCAGACCGTATTCGGCGCACAGGGCGTCCGCGGTGTCGGGCGTCGCCGCCCGTACCCGGAAGTCGTACGGCGGCTCCTCCACACGCCGGAACGCGACACCGCTCGTCGTCCAGCCCCGCTCGTCGGCCAGTACGCGCTCGACCTCGGCGGCCACGGACGCCGCGGTGAGCCCACTGCCGTCCTCGGTCTGCACGACGTACCGCAGTGTCCTGCCGTGCCCGACGGCCTCCGACGAGCCACCGGCGGAGGTGAACGTGCCGGCCCCGCGCCGCGGTATCCGCGGGGGCGGCGGACTGCGCCGGGGACTGGGCGGTGCCGTCGGAGGCCGTGAGCCCTGCGCAGACTCCGAGGTGGCCGCGGGGGGCGAGGGGCGGCTCTTGTGCGCCGCGGGGAGGGCCGGCTTCGAGGCGTTCAGGTGCGCGACGGCGAACACCCCCGCGGAGCACGCTCCCAGGATCACGAGGCCGACAAGAGGCCCGCGCCGCCTTCTCGCCCGGCGATGTCTGCTGCGACGGTGCTTCATGCCCCGAACTGAACAAGGCCCGCGGTGAAGCAGCGGTGAGCACCCGGACTCACGTGGTCCTCACGCGGCGCGGTGCATAGTGGCAGCGGAGCGCCGGAACCGCTGCCGGCTTCCACACGACCTCTCCGGGTCCGGGACACGGGCCGCGGCAGGCGGTGAACGCGGACGCGTCGCACAGGCACTCCTGTACGCCCGGGCCGCACCGCCGGCCGCCCTCGATCCGGCGCACGAGGGGGGCCGGGGCCGCCGCCGGTGAGGCCGGGGAAGCGCCGCCGGCGCAGACGGAGAAACGGCCGCTGCGAGGCAGACGGTTCAGAAAAGGGCTGATGGGAGAGACGCAAGGTGCGGGTGCTGGTCGTGGAGGACGAGGAGATGCTCGCGGGTGCCATAGCCGAGGGTCTGCGGCAGGAGGCGTTCGCGGTGGACGTCGTCCACGACGGTGAGGCGGCCCTGGAACGGCTGGCGGTCAACGAGTACGACGTGATGGTGCTCGACCGCGACCTTCCGAAGCTGCACGGCGACGAAGTGTGCCGGCGCACCGCGTCAGAAGGGGCCGAGACCAAGATCCTCATGCTGACCGTCTCGACCACGGTCGCCGAGCGCGTCGCCGGGCTGAGCCTCGGGGCCGACGACTACCTGGTCAAGCCCTTCGCGTTCGCCGAGCTGGTGGCCCGGATCCGGACGCTGGGCCGCAGGGTGCGGCCACCGGCACCGCCGGTCCTGGAGCGCGCGGGAATCCGTCTCGACCCGCACCTGCGCGAGACCTACCGCGACGGCCGCTTCGTGCAGTTGTCGCGCAAGGAGTTCGCGGTCCTGGAGGAGTTGCTCCGGGGGCAGGGCGGCCCGGTCTCGGCCGAGCAACTGCTGGAACGGGTGTGGGACGAGAACATCGACCCCTTCACCACGATCGTGCGGGTCACCATCCGCAGCCTGCGGCGCAAGCTGGGCGAGCCGGCCGTGGTGGAGACCGTCACCGGAGTGGGATACCGCATCCGCTGACCGCGCGGCGGTGGTGCCCGGCGGACGCCTGCGCGCGCCGGCGACAGCCGGCAAGGAGCACACCTCGGGCCGCCTGCCCGCAGCGGACGCCGTACGCCGCCCATCCCGGTGGCCCATCGCCGCGGAGACGGGTTTACTGACGGTGTCGAGGAAAGATGAGGTCGACCATGCCTCGTGGACACCGACACGCCCAACCCGGCCTGAAGGCGCCCTCGGAACGGGAAGCGGAGGCGTTCGAGAAGGAACTGTTCGGCATGGCCCGAGCAGGCCTCGAGGTGTACGGTCCGGATCTGCGCGTCCTGCGCTCCAACGCCGCCCTCCTCACCCTGCGGGGCCTGCCCGAGGCGCAAGTGGTCGGAGCGCGCCTGGGTGATCTGGACACCCGGATCGCACTGTCGCCGATCATGCGCGAGGTCCTGGACACCCATGACGTGGTCCGGGAGCGTACCGTCGCCGCGGTCCCGGCCGACGACCCCGGCAACCGTCACCTGTACTCCGTCACCGGCTACCCGCTGCGGTGCGACGGTCCCGTGCCGGGCGCCGTAGCGGCGATGGTCGACGATGTCACCGAGCAGGTCCGCAGGCAGAAGGCGACGGATCTGATGGCCGTGGCCCGGTCCAGGATCGGCACCACACTCGACGCGGGTCGCACCGCCCAGGAACTGGCAGACATGGCGGTCCCCGGCTTCGCCGACGCCGTCGCCGTCGACCTGGCGGAGTCCGTGTTCGACGGCGACGCCCCCATAGGGCCCGTCACGACACACCTTCCGATGCGGCGTGCCGCCTTCGCCTCCCACGAGGGGCAGTACGGGGCCTATCCGGTGGGCGGCGCCAGCCAGTTCACCTCCCACACGCCCTATACGCGGGCTCTGGCGGACCTGCGGCCGCGGCTGGTCGACCTGGCCAAGGAGTCGGGTGCCTGGCTGGTGCACGACCGCATGCGGGCCGAGTTCATCGTCCGTTCCGGGGCGCACTCGATGATCGTGGCACCGCTCACCGTGCACGGCCTGGTCCTGGGCCTGGCGGGCTTCTACCGGACCCGCTCCACCCTCGAGCCCTTCGGCGAGGACGATCTGTCGCTGGCGGCGCAGCTCGCGTCCTGCACGGCGGTCTGCATCGACAACGCGCGCCGCTTCACCCGCGAGCACGTGGTCGCGACGGCACTCCAACGCACCCTGCTGCCCCGCGAGACACCGCGGCTCACCGCCGTGGAAGCCTCCCACTGCTACCGGGTCGGCCGTTACGGCGCCCACTGGTTCGAGGTGCTCCCGCTGTCGAGCTGCCGGGTGGGTCTGATCATCGGATACGTACCGGGAGAGGACCTGCAGGCGTCCGTGGCCATGGCCCGTCTGCGGACGGCCGCCTCCACCCTGGCCGCGATGGACCTGCCGCCGGACGAGTTGCTGGCACATCTCGACGACGTCGCCCAGCGACTCGCCGACGAGCAGGAAGCGGACCCGGCCACACTCCACCGTGCACGCCCGCCGTTCACCGCGTCCTGCCTGTACATGACCTACGACCCGGTCACCCTCCGTTGCACGGCTGCGTCCGCCGGTCATGACAGCCCGCTCATCACCAGCCCCGAGGGCGTCGTCGCTACGTTCGAAGTGCCCCGGGGAGCGGCTCTGGGCAAGGGCGAGCCGCACGAGATGGTCAGCGTGGAGCCGGCACCGGGCAGTCTGCTGTCGCTCTACTCGGACGGCAGCGCCGACCGCCATCCGTCGGAGGCCAGGGACCGCGTCGACCGGCTCCGCAGCACGGTGGCCCGACCCCTCGCGGACCCGGACGAGGTCTGTGACCAGGTGTCGTACCAGGTCCTGCGCGGCAGCACTCCCCAGGACGGTGCGGCGCTGCTGGTGGCCAGAACCCGGTCCATCGACGCCGGCAGTGTCGCTTCCTGGTCCCTCCCCGCCCGGGCGGTCTCCGTGCCAGAGGCACGCCGGGCCGCCCGGGACCGGCTGGCGCAGTGGGGACTTGAGGAGTACTCCCCTCTCACGGAGCTGATCGTCAGCGAACTCGCCACCAATGTGATCGAGCACGCCGAAGGAGACATCAGGCTCCGCCTCATACGAGACCGCGTGCTGACCGTGGAGGTCGCGGACGACGCCGACACGACCCCCCGTCTGCGTCACGCCCGCCTGCAGGACGAGGACGGCCGCGGGGTGTTCCTGATCGCCTCCCTCGCCGACCGCTGGGGCACCCGTTACGAGGACGTGGGCAAGACGATCTGGGCCGAGCAGATGCTGACGGCCGCATGACGGCCGCATGACGGCCGCCTGACGGCCGCCTGACGGCCGCATGACGGCCGCCTGACGGCCGTTCGGGCAGTCCTGCCGGAGACGGCTCACGCCTGCCCGGCCTGTCCGAGTCCCGGATCGGGCCGTCCGGCCGGAGCGGGCTGGTCCTCCTGGTCCCGGACCTGTCGATGGGGGAGGGTGACGGTGACGGTCAACCCGCCCTCCGGGCGCGGGGTGGCGTCGGCCTCGCCGCCGTGCGTGTGGGCGATCGCCTGGACGATGGACAGGCCCAGGCCGCTTCCCTTGGCGGAACCGACGCGGTCGGTGAGCCTGCGGAAGGGCTCGAAGAGGGTGGGCACCTCGTGCGGACCGATCGTGGGCCCGGTGTTGGTGACGGCCAGCACCGCCGCTTCGGGGGTGGAGCGGGTGGTGACGCGGACGGCGCCGCCGTGGTGGTTGTAGCGGACGGCGTTGTCGACGAGGTTCCGCGCGAGCTGCTCCAGCAGGGTGGGGTCACCGTGCAGCGGCGCGGCGTCGAGATCGCAGGACAGGGCGATGCCGGCCTCCCGTGCCGTTGCCGCGGCGGCGTCGACGACCTCCTCGGCGACCCGGCCGAGGTCGGTGGGCAGGTGCTCCGCGGTGCCGTTGTCCGAGCGGGCGAGCGCGAGGAGGGCGTCGATCAGACGCTCCTGGCGGGCGTTGACCTTCAGCAGGTCCTCACCGAGGTGGCGCAGGGGTGCCGTGACGTCGCGGCGGTTCATGGCCACTTCGACGAGCGTGCGGTTGACCGCGAGCGGTGTCTTCAGCTCGTGCGCCGCGTTGGCGATGAAGCGGCCCTGACCGGCGAACGACTCGTCCAGACGTTCCAGCATGCGGTCGAAGGAGTCGGCGAGGGTCTTGACCTCGCCGGGCGGTGCGTCGAGGGAGATGCGCCGGTGCAGCGTGCGCCCGGCTATCCGCTCGGCGGTGTGCGTGATGTCGGTGAGCGGGCGCAGCAGGCGTCCCGCCACCACCCAGCCCGCGGCGGTGGCCGAGACACCGACGAGCGTGACGACCAGCGATCCCCACTTGAGCATCCACAGCATGTCCGCGTTCATGTCGTGCCGGTTCACCCGCGGCGACGGAGTGGCGTAGTTGAAGTGCCAGTAGCGGACGACCAGCAGCACCGTGGCCGCCAGTACGGCCGAACCCGCGATGAAGAACATCAGGCCGAACACCGCCGTCAGCCGCAGCCGAAGACTGCCGCGGTGCGCGGCGATCCATCGGACGGGGAGCGGCATCGGCCGTCGGCGGCGGGCGCCGTCGGGCGCGGACCGGCCGGGCCTCGGGGCGGGCGGAGGGCCGGGCGAGGTCGACCGCCGTCGTGCCGTGGGAGGGCGCATCCCGTCTGCCCGCCTTCGCTCTGGATCGGCTGTCACCGCCCCAGTGTCCGCGCTCGCGGGTGAGCCGGGGGTGAGCACGAGTGCTCACCCCCGGCTCACCCGCGACCTGCTCGGATGGCACCGGCGGCGTGACCGGGGACTTCGCGGGTCACGCCTGGGCCGCCGTCCGTCATCGGTCATGGGAGAAACAGCAATGCGAGCAATGGCAACGATCACAAAGGTGTTCGGCACCTCGGCGCTTGTCGTCGCCACCGTGGCGACCCTGACGGGATGCGGCGGTGGTGACGCGAACGGCGCGCAGGTGGCGAACGTGCCCGACGGTACGTCGAGCGTCAGCCCCTCGGCAGGCGATGACCTGGCCCGCTACAAGCCTGTGGTGGAATGCCTCCGCGAGCACGGATTCGATGTCAAGGACCCCGACCCGAACGATGAACACGGGATCGTCTCCATGGCCGACGGGCGTGCCCTGCCCATCACGGACCCCGGCTTCAAGGCGTGCGATTCGAAGTGGCCGGCGGACGAGAACACGGGACCACTGTGGAACGCGGAGGAGATCGGGCTGCTAAAGCAGTACGCCGTGTGCATGCGTGAGCACGGGGCCTCCGACTACCCCGATCCCGACCCGGAGACCGGCGAGCAGCCCGCCGACTCGACGTACAACCTCAAGCTCGATCCGAAGGCCAAGAAGGCCCAGGAGGCGTGCTACAAGCTGTACCCGCAGTCCGAGAACGACGGCGTCGCCGGATGAGCCGGCGCAAGGAGCCGGGCAGGGGACGCCGCGCACGGCTCGCCGCGGGCGGTGCGGCCGGCGCGGCTGTGGTCGCGCTGGCCGGTGCCGCCTCGCTGGGACATCTCGGAGGCCGCTCCACGAGTTCCGAACCCGCCGCGTCCCCTCCGGCGACCGCGGAGGTGACACGGAAGACCATGGAGCGCTGGATCACGGTCGAGGGCACCGTGACCTACGGCGCCGCCCGGCCCCTGACCGGGCACGCGCAGGGCACCGTCACCTGGCTGCCCGCGCCTGGCACCGTGCTGCGCCGCGGTGATGAGCTGGCCCGGATCGACGACCGCCCCGTTGTGCTGCTCTACAGCGACCTTCCCGCCTACCGGGAGCTGGCGCGAGGTGTGAAGGGTGAGGACGTCCTGGCGTTCACCACCAACCTCGCTGCCCTGGGCTACGGGGGCTTCACGCCCGGCGAGACGTACACCGAAGGCGTCGAGGCGGCCGTCAAACGCTGGCAGAAGGCCCTGGGTGTACCGGAGTCCGGGAAGATCGGCCTCGGTGACGTGGTGTACGCGGACGGGCCGCGCAGAGTCGCCCGGCGAGGCGCCACGGTCGGTGGCGCCGCCGTACCCGACCTGCTGACGGTGACCGGCACCACCCCGCGGGCCAGATTCGCCGTCCCGGCCGAGGACTCCGAGCTGGCCGTCAAAGGCGTACGCCTGAAGGTGTCCGCTGCCGACGGCAAGAGCAGCGACGCCACGGTCACCACGGTCGGCATTCCGCACACCGACGAGAGCGGCCAACAAGTCCAGGACGTCGCCGCCTCGCTGACCCGTCCCTCGGCTGTGACCGGTGGCGGCGCCGGCGGCCTGACAGGCCGGTACCTCGCCGGACGGCACGAGAAGGTCCTTACCGTCCCGGTGTCTGCGGTCCTGGCGCTGGCAGGCGGCGGCTACGGGGTGGAGGTACTGGACGGGAACGGAAGGAGCCACGTCGTCGCCGTACGTCTCGGGCTGTTCGTCGACGGACGCGTCGAGGTGAGCGGAGACGGGCTGTCTCCCGGCACCAGGGTCGGAGCCGCACGATGAGCGCCGAACCCGTCGTGGTCCTGGACGGGGTGAGCCGCAGCTACGCCGGAGGCGTCGCCGCCGTACGGGGCGTCAGCCTGACGGTGGGGCCGGGTGAAGCGGTGGCCGTCGTCGGTCCGTCGGGATCCGGGAAGTCCACGATGCTCAACCTCATCGGCACACTGGACCGGCCCACCTCGGGCCGGGTCGCCATCGCCGGGCACGAGGTGTCCCAGCTCAGCGACCGCCGCCTGTCCGCGCTGCGCGCCAGGTACATAGGGTTCATCTTCCAGCAGTTCCACCTGCCCGCCGGATTCCCGATCGTCGAGGCGGTGGCCGACGGCCTGCTCTACGGCGGCGTGCCGCCGAGGGAACGGAACCGTCGTGCCTTGACCGCCCTGTCCCGGGTCGGGCTCGGTCATCGCACCGACCACCGTCCGCACGAACTGTCCGGAGGCGAACGGCAGAGGGCGGCGATAGCCCGCGCCATCGTCGGTGAGCCTCCGCTGCTGCTCGCCGACGAACCGACCGGAAACCTCGACACGGCCTCCGGCGCAGCGGTGATGGGGCTCCTCGACGAGCTGCACACCTCCGGCACGGCCCTGGTGCTGATCACCCACGACGCCGAGGTCGCGGCGCGGCTGCCGCGCAGGATCGAGTTCCGGGACGGCGTCATCGTCAGTGATCGTGCGACCGGCCCGGGCGGTTCGGCCTCGCGAGGGGACCGACGGCTCACCGGCCGGGAAGCCTGCGCCGATGACGGCGACTTCGGCAGCCCCACCGCCACGGAGGTACCTCAGTGATGCAGATGACCCGCCCCCCGCTGACTCCGTTCAGACTGCGGCCCCGCGACGTTCTGCGAGTCGGCGGGACCGGACTGCGGTACCGACCCGTGCGGGCGGTCCTGTCCGCACTCGGCATCGCCATCGGCATCGCGGCGATGATCGCCGTCGTCGGGATCTCCAGTTCCAGCCGCACCGCACTCGACCAGGAGCTGGCCGCCCTGGGAACGAACCTGCTCACCGTGGGTCCGGGCAAGGACCACGCTTCCGGGCGGACAGTGGCGCTCCCGGACACGGCCCCGGCCATGATCCGCAGGGTCGGCCCCGTGGAGTCGGTCGCCGCGGTCGCCCGGCTGCCGCGCGCCGGCGTGTACCGCAACGAGCACATCCCCACGGCGCTCAGCGGCAGCATCGCCGTGTACGCGGCGACTCAGGGGCTGCCCGAAGCACTCCACGTCCCCTTGGCCGTCGGAAGCTGGCCCAACGCGGCGCAGAGCGAACTGCCCGTGGTGGTCCTCGGCGCCGGCACCGCCGACACCCTGGGAATCCACCGGTTGCGCGGCGCATCGACCGCGGACGGCCCGAACGGCGTTCAGGTCGTGCTGGGCGGCGGCCGCTTCACGGTGGTGGGCATTCTCGCCCCAGCCCGTCTCGCGCCCGAACTCGACCGGGGCGCGCTCGTCGGCTGGGACGTCGCCCGAGCAGGGCTGGGCTTCGACGGCCACCCGACGACCGTCTACGCCCGGGTCCGGGACGACGCGGTCACCGCCGTGCACGGGGTTCTCGCCCCCACGGCCAACCCCGAGCACCCGGAACTCGTGTCCGTCTCGAGACCCTCCGACGCCCTTGTAGCCAAGACCGCGTCCGAGCGGGCCTTCACGGGGCTGCTGCTGGGCCTGGGTTCGGTCGCGCTCCTGGTGGGCGGGATCGGAGTGGCCAACACCATGGTCATCTCCGTGCTGGAGCGCCGCACCGAGATCGGCCTGCGCCGCGCCCTGGGCGCCACCCAGGGGCAGATCCGACTGCAGTTCCTCGCGGAGTCGCTCCTGTTGTCCGCACTCGGCGGGGTGGCCGGCGTACTCCTCGGCATCATCGTGACCGGTGTGTACGCGACGACCCAGGGATGGCCCACGACGGTACCGGTCTGGGTCTCCGCCGGAGGAACCGCCGCCACGTTGGTCATCGGCGGCCTGGCGGGCCTGTACCCGTCCGTCCGTGCGGCGCGCCTGTCACCGACCGAGGCACTGGCGGGCACGTGACAGCCGAGCCCGAGACGGAAGGCTCCCGCGAGGCCGGACGGGTGAGCCGAACGATGGAGCCCGGCCGGGCGCGCCGGCCCGGTGGAGGGCGGGAGCCAAGGCATGCGGAGGTTCGATGAGCCGTCACACGTGGGCTCCCGTGCTGCTGCCCGGGACCCGCGTCGGCAAGGTCACGGTCACGGTGATGCCGCCGCCGGGACGGGGTGCGGCGCCCACGTCTCCGCCGTGGGCGTGGGCGACGGCCCGGACGATCGACAGGCCGAGACCGCTGCCCTTGGCCGCGCCGACCCGGTCGGTCAGCCGGCGGAAGGGCTGGAACAGGACGGGCACCTCATGAGCGTCGACGACGGGCCCCGTGTTGGTGACGGTGAGCCGCACCCCGCCGGGAACCTGTGCCGTGAGGACGCCGACCGTGCCGCCGGGGACGTTGTAGCGGACGGCGTTGTCGACGAGGTTCCGGGCCACCTGCTCCAGCAGCAGCGGGTCTCCGTGCAGTGGCGCGGGACGCAGATCCGCCCGGACCGTCACCGCGGCCTCTTCGGCCGCTCGGGCCGAGGCCTCGATGACCGAGGCGGCCGCCTCGGCCAGATCGCAGGGCAGGCGTTCCACGGTGCCGTTCTCGGAGCGGGCCAGGGCCAGCAAGGCGTCGATCAGCCGCTCGTGGCGGGCGTTGACCGCGAGCAGGTCCTCGGCCAGATCGCGCAGTTCCATAGGGGCGTTGCGCCGGTTCATGGCGACTTCCACAAGGGTGCGGTTGATGACGAGCGGGGTCTTGAGTTCGTGTGCCGCGTCGGCGATGAAGCGGCCCCGACCGGCGAAGGACTCGTCGAGTCTCGCCAGCATCCGGTCGAAGGAGTCGGCCAGTCTCCTGACCTCGCCGGGGCCGGCCTTCAGCGCGATCCGCTGGTGCAGCGTGCGCTCGGCGACGCGCTCGGCGGTTCCGGTGATGTGCGTCAGCGGTCGCAGCAGCCGGCCGGCCGCCACCCAGCCCGCCGCGGTGGCCGCGGCCCCCACCGCGGCGGCCACGAGCGATCCCCACTTCAGCATCCACATCATGTCGGCGCGGGTGTTCATACCCTGGGCCACCGCGAGCCAACGGGCCTGCTCCTGGACCTGTGCCAGCTGCTCGGGGGTGAGTGCCGGACGAACCTTGAGGTAGGGGGGGACGGACACGTCGGGGTGGGCCTGCCGGAAGCGGTGCACCAGCAGCACCGTGACACCCAGCACCACAGCGACGGCCAGGAAGAACATCACGCCGAAGATGCAGGTGAGCCGGAGGCGCATGCTCCCCCGGTGTTCGGCGAGCCAGCGGGTGGCAACGTTCACGGGTTCCGGCCGGGGGCGCCGGCCGGGATCGTCCGAGCCGGGTTGAGGCCGCGGAGGAAGGGGGGACATGCACCTGCTCCCGGTTCGACTTCTCTGGCGTGCCCTTCCGGAATCGGTCGCACCGGTGGATCGGGCGGAGAACCCGATCGCCAGGACCGACGGACGGCCGAGCGTGCCGACGCGAATCCGGAAAGGCGGCCGTCGCGACGGTGAAAGCCACCGGCGGTATCGCGACAGGGGGAAGCCGAAATTCCCGGCCGCCAGTCCCAGGGGGAAACCGGCAGTCAGGTGGAAAAGGGCTTCCACCTCATTTTTTCGCACCTCCCGTACCGGGGATAGAGGGAGGAGCGAGGAATCCTGGCACCTGTTCCTGTGGAAATCACAGGGCCTCGGGAGCCCCCGGCTTCGGGGCGCGTCGGCATCGGGCCGGGCTCACGTGGAGGATCTGCTCGCGCGCGCGGCGAAGCCGGAGCCGTTCTCGGTGACGAGCCGCGTGAGGTGCTCGGCGAGAGCGGTGTCGGTGGGGGTGTCGGTCATCAGGCGCCGGTAGAGGATGGTGCCGGCCCAGACGTCCTGGACGAGGTCGGTGTCGAGGTCGTGGGGGAGGTCGCCGCGCTGCACGCCGCGGCGCAGTGCGGCGGCGATGTTCTCCCGTTTGCGGTGGAGGAAGGTCTCGCGGAAGCGGGACATCAGCTCGGGGTGGGGGAGCAGGCCCGCCGCGAGGGCGGGCAGGGAGGCCGCGATGTCCTCGTTGGTGTAGTTGTCGATGGTCATGTCGACCGCGTGGCGCAGTTCCGCGTGGGTGTCGCCGAGGTCGGGGATCTCCTCGGCGCGGAAGATCTCGGCGAGCGCGTCGGCGATCAGGGCTTCCTTGTTCGGCCACCAGCGGTAGATGGTCGACTTGCCGACGCCCGCGGCGGCCGCGACGGCTTCGATGGTCAGTGCCGGGTAGCCCTGTGCCGACAGGACGTCCCGTGCCGCGTCGAGGATCTTCGCGGCGGACCGCGGCCCGCCGGCCGGCGGCCCTGAGGAGAATGCCAGTGCCATACAAGGACGATACGTATCGTTTCGTTTGGCGTCAAGGACACGCGCCGCAGCCGTGGTGCGCGGGGGCCGTGCTCAGGGCCCCGGCCCGAATACCGGGATTGTTTCTCGGTCCCTCGGATTCTCCGGACGGATTCACGCGGAGAATCGGAGACGGATTGCGCATTTCCGCTGCGGGGAGGGAACGTGTGGCGCTGCGGTACCGTGGAAAACGTCATCCGTTCGAAGGGTCAGGATTCTCGTGAGCGCACGACAAGCGGATCACCCGAGCACTGATGACGCGGTTGCCGCGGAGCTCTCCGCCCTCTACCGGTGGGCGGTTCGGGAGACGGAGGTGCTGGTGCCCGCCATCGTGGACGACATCCGCGGCCAAGTGGGATGGTTCGAAGCGATGCCGCGCGCCGACCACGAGAACACGGTGCTGGAGCAGTACCAGGCGTTCCTCGCCTCCCTTCAGGAGGAACGGCCGCCCACCGGACGCGAGATCGAGGCCGCGCGGGAACTCGGACGAAGGCGGGCCCGGCAGTTCGTCCCCATGGAAGCGGTCATCACGGGCTTCCACATCGGCTACCGGCATCTGTGGGGCAGGCTGCGCCGCGAGGCCGGCGGCCGGAACACGGCGGCCCTGCTCGCCCTGCTCGAATCGGTGGACCGGACCTGGGCGTGGGTGCAGCACATGTGCGGCGCCGTGGCCGACGGCTACTCCGAGACGAGCCGGGTCCGGGAATCGGCCCTCGTCGAACTCCGGCACCGGTTCATCGAGGCCCTCCACGCCGGCGGTGCCCAGGGCGAGGACGGTCTGTGCATGGCGCGGGCGCTGGACTTCGATCCGCACGCCTCCTTCCAGGCCGCGTGCGCCCCCGTCGAAGCCTGGTCCGACAGCCACTTCGACCTTCTGCGGCGGAAGCTTCGCACGGACGGCGGCACGCTGCACGCGGTGATCCACGGCGAGCGCGTCGTGATCCTGGTGCAGGGCGTGGTCATCGCGGACGCAGGGGACCTGCTGCCTCCGGGAGTTGATCCGGTTGTGGGGATCGGCATGCCCAGGGCCGGGCTGCCGGGCGCCGCGGAGAGCATCGGCGACGCCGAACGGGCGCTGGTGGTCGCGCGGGAGCGGGGACGCCCCGTGTCCTTCGACGACAAGTGGCTCATCGCCACCCTCCTGCCCCAGCGCGACCGGTTGGCTCCTCTCGTGCGTTCCACGGTGCCGCGCAGCCATCCACGTCTCGCCGATGCCGTCCTGGCCTTCGCGCACAACGGCTTCTCGATCAGCGCGAGCGCGGCGGTCCTGCATCTGCACCCCAACACCGTGTCCTACCGGCTGGATCGCTGGCACCACCACACAGGCTGGGACCCCCGCAGCTGGGACGGTCTGGCCCGTTCCCTCGCCGCCATCGTGCTGTACCCGCCGGAGAACCCAGCGCCCTGAACCCCGGGCCCTGAACCCCGGGCCCTGAACCCCGCGCCCTGGTCCAGCGGCGCGCACCGCGGCTGAGCTGGGCAGGTCGTTCGTCGCTCACGCCCTGCTCACATACGCCCTGCTTAGGTTCGGACGAAGTGCGCCGGGAAGCACGCGCACTCGTGAAGGGCGGGTCGCATCGGTATGTCCGGTGGTCGGCCCGCCTTCTCGGTCCCGCTGTCCTCGGAAGGTCCGGCCTTGCTCTCAGTCAACGCCCGGCGGCATGCGAAACGCGCCGCCCCTCAGCCTCACGACCATGCCGTAGAGGCGGCTCGTTCCCTCTCCGGCCGGGTGTCAGTCGGTGGTGAGGATGTGGCCGTCTCGGAGTTCGAGGACGCGGTCGGCGAGGGCGAGGAGTTGGGGGTCGTGGGTGGCGACGAGGGCGGTGACGCCTTCGCTGTGGACGACGGCGCGCAGGAGTTCCATGACGGCGCGGCCGGTGTCGGCGTCGAGTTGGCCGGTGGGTTCGTCGGCGATGATCAGGGCGGGCCGGTTGGCCAGGGCGCGGGCGATGGC
>NZ_KB892094.1:0-213543 GCF_000373665.1 Streptomyces sp. BoleA5 | reverse complement strand
TAAGACCGACCGGCAATAGGTGGCCGCTGTGCGTCTGAGAGATGGTCTGGATGCGGCACGGGCACGGGCCTACGTGATCATGGAGTTCTCTACGCTCAGTGATCATGAAGGACGCCGTGCCCGCTCTGCCATCTTGCCTGCTTGAACCCCTCTGGAACCAGTTCGCTGCCCTTCTGCCCGTCCGGGGAGAGTTCGTCGCGGACCATCCGCTCGGCTGTCACCGCCGTCGGATCTCCGACCGGAAGGTCTTCGAGCACATCGTGCTCGCGCTGGTCCACGGCTCCGGATACGAACGGATCTCCAGTCCCGGATGTTCTGACCGCACGATCCGACGGCGCGTCAAAGAGTGGGCTGAGCTGGGAATATCCGGTCAGGTGCACGCCCTCGCGCTTGAGGCGTACGACCGGATGATCGGCCTGGGGCTGAGCGAGATCTCCGTTGACGGCTGCATCACCAAGGCTCCTTCCGGGGGCGAGAAGGCCGGACGTTCCCCGGTCGACCGGGGCAAGCAGGGGCTGAAGCGCTCCGTCGCCTCCGACGCGTGCGGTGTCCCTCTCGGGATCGTCTCCGACGGTGCCAACCGGCACGACTCGCCTCTGCTCGGCCCCACCCTGGAAGCCGCGAAAGCCCAGGTCGGCGCGATGCCGATGACGGTCAACGTCAACCTCGACCGCGGTTACGACAGTGCCAAGTCCCGTGCGCTGGTGGCAGAGTTGGGATTCTCTGCCGAGATCGCGCGCAAGGGCGTGCCGGCTCCGATCCAGGCCGGCAAACGCTGGGTGGTCGAACGCACGCACTCATGGATGAACGACTACGGCAAGCTACGGCGCTGCACGGAGAGAAGCGGCAAGGTCGTGGACTTCTACCTCTACCTCGCCGCCACCCTCGTCACGCTCCGCATGCTGATCCGCCGAGCAACGAGTCGCTACCGCTGGGACGACCGACCCACCACTCGACGCCTCACATGATCCATTTGCCGGTCGGTCTAAGTACTCCGGATCTTCGATAGTTGACGGGTCCATGACAGACTTCGCGATCTTAGCCCACGGGGCAGAGTCGCACTAGGATTTGCCCTCTGCCGATCATGTGACTACCCGGTGTCCGGGTAACTGATGTGGACATGAGGCGGGGTGATCTGAATGACGCGCAGTGGGAACGGCTGCGGCCGTACCCACTCCGCCACCAACAGGCGTTGTGGCAGGTGTCGGAATCACCGGCAGGTCATCGACGGCATCCTGCACCGGGTGCGGACCAGTTTCCAGTAGCGTGACCTGCCCGAACGGTTCGGACCGTGGGAGACCCTACGAACGACACCGACTGTGGTCGGCCGAGGGGACATGGGAGCGTCTGTCGTAGCAGGTCCAGGCTGCGGCACGGCCGGGGGGACTCGTGGAATCCACCATCGTCCGCGCACATGTGCACGCGGCCGGCGCCCGCACCGATCCCGGCATCGAAGGGCGCCCGCTGTCCCTGATCGTCACACTGCGACAACGGGCTGGCTGCACCCATCTCAAGCAGGTGCTGAAGATGGTTCGCATCGCCAAACCCGGACCGGTCAAACCTCGCACGAAGCCCGACAGCGTTGCGACGGAGAAGGACTACAGGAACCGGCTTGTTCGCGAGTACCTGCGACGCCAAGGAATCCGGCACACGCTCCCGGAGAAGGCTGACACCCGGGCCACCCGCCTGCGCAAAGACTCACGCGACGGACGGCCACGCGGCTTCGACGAAGAGCGGCACAAGAAGCGCAACACCATCGACCGGGCGATCAAGCGGCGGAAGCAGCACCAGGCCCGTGGCCATCCGCTATGACAAGCGCAGACACGTCTACCTCGGTACCGCCACCGCAGTAGCGCTCCCCGTCAGGCTCCCTACATGATCCACCGGACAAGTCCTTCTAACTCTTGTGCTCGCCCTGCTCGACCGAGACCTGGTCAAGGTAGTAGTTGCACTGGTTGCCCGCCTCGCAGGACAGGGCCACCGTGTTCTCGCCCTGCTTCAGCCGGATGTAGCTGTAGGTCTTCGTCCAACCGCCCTGGTAGTCACCGGGCTTGGCCTTCGCGAAGTTCTTCAGGCTCATCGGTCGCTGCTGCTTCTCGCCGTTGACGGTGATCGTGGCGTTCCCGTCGGCGCCCGGCACGGTGTACTCGACGAACAGCGTGTACGCGCCGTCCTCGGGGGCGGAGAAGGTCCACGTGGCGGAGGCGCCCACGGACTCCATCCCGGCGACGTACTTGCCGTCGGCGCCCTTGCCCCCGGAGACACCGGTGGTGACCGTGGCGCCGCCGGCGAGCTTCAGATCGGCCGCGTCTGCGACTCCCGGCAGCTCCCCGCTCGCCGGGGCCGAGGGCTCGCCGGAAGCGTCGCCCTTGCCGCCGTCGCTGCTCGCCGTCGGGGTCGGGCTGCTTCCCGCCTGCGGGTTGTCGTCGTCACCGCCCGCCATGGCGACGCCGATGCCGATCGCGACCGCGGCGACCACGGCGACGGCGCCGATCAGCAGGCCCTTGCTGTTGGGGCCGCCGGGGCGCGGAGCGGCCGCGCGGCGGCTTCCGCCACCGGCCGGTCCCGCCGGGCCGGAGGGTCCGCCGGGGCCCTGGGGGAACTGCTGGGTCGCCTGGGCCTGCTGGGGCTGCGGCTGACCGTAGGCGGGCGGCTGCTGGCCGTACCCGGGCTGCTGCTGCGGGTAGCCGTAGCCGCCCTGCTGCGGCTGCTGCGGGCGCCGCTCGCCGACCCGCTGCACCTGGTTGTACGAGGTGCGCGGCACGCCGGGCTGGGCAGCGGCCGCCTGACCCGGCTCCTCGCCGTCCTGGCGGTACAGGTACGCGAAGGGGTCGTCACTCCCGGGCTCGGGGGCACCGTTGTTGCCGGCCGTCATCGCTCTTCACCTTCCACTGCCTGTCGCTTGCACAGCACCTATCAGTACCGGGGCATCCGGCAAAAGGCGTGCGCTCCCCGCGGTGGCGAATGTTCATGATCGATTCATCCGCGGCCGTCACGGGCGGACACACCTCTGACCACGGCACCCTACCTGGAACCGGTGATGGGCCGCTCAACCGTCCGAAGCCCCGGGTTGTGCGCATACGGTGGAGGCGTGATCGACAGCACAGCCGTGTGGACGGGGTGGCGGGAGGCCACGGAGCGGGCCCTGTACGGCCCGGGAGGATTCTTCCGGCAGGAGCGCCCGGCCGCCCATTTCCGCACGTCGGTCCATGTCTCGCCGCTCTTCGCGGGGGCCGTCGCCCGGCTCCTGGAGCGCGTCGACGCGGACCTCGGGCACCCCGCCGAACTGGCCCTGGTGGATGTCGGCGCGGGCGCCGGGGAACTGCTCACGGGGGTGCTCGATGTGGTTCCCGCCACGCTGGGCGCCCGCCTGCGTCCGTACGCGGTGGAGAGGGCCCCGCGACCGGACGGCCTGGACGCCCGGGTGAGCTGGTCCGAGGAGCTCCCGCGGGGCCTGCGGGGCCTGCTGTTCGCCAACGAGTGGCTGGACAACGTGCCGGTCGCAGTCGTGGAGACCGACGCGCACGGGGTGCCCCGGCACGTCCTCGTCCGCGCCTCGGACGGCGCCGAACGCCTCGGCGAGCCGGCGGCCGGGGAGGACGCCGACTGGCTGCGCCGCTGGTGGCCGGTCGAGGGCGCGGAGGCCGGGACCAGGGCGGAGATCGGCCGCTGGCGGGATTCCGCCTGGGCGTCCGCGGTGGCCTCCCTGGAGGCCGGGCTCGCCGTCGCGGTCGACTACGGCCACCTGGCCGGGGCCCGCCCGCCGTACGGGACGCTCACCGCGTTCCGGGCGGGCCGCGAGCTCTCGCCTCCGGTGCCCGACGGCTCCTGCGACATCACGGCACACGTGGCCATGGACGCCTGCGCGGGCCCTGGGGCGGTCCTGCGCAGCCAGCGCGAGGCCCTGGGCGCCCTGGGGGTCACCGGGGGCCGTCCACCGCTCTCGCTGGCCTCCTCCGACCCCGCCGGCTACGTGCGCGCCCTGGCCCGCGCGGGCCAGGCGGCCGAACTCACCGACCCGTCCGGGCTCGGCGGCTTCCTCTGGCTGGAGCAGCCCGTGCCCGCGGCCGGGAGAGCCCCGGGGGGCACGGCCCCGGCCACGTAAAGGGATGGGAAACTGGGGCCATGACGGAGACCACGATCGGCATCGGCGGCGCGGCCGAGGGCACCGACATGGTGCTGAACATCGGCCCGCAGCACCCCTCGACACACGGTGTGCTGCGCCTGCGCCTGAGCCTGGACGGCGAGCGGATCGGCTCGGCGGAGCCGATCATCGGGTACATGCACCGGGGCGCCGAGAAGCTCTTCGAGGCCCGGGACTACCGCCAGATCATCATGCTGGCCAACCGGCACGACTGGCTCTCCGCCTTCTCCAACGAACTCGGCGTCGTGCTCGCCGTGGAACGCATGCTCGGCATGGAGGTGCCGGAGCGCGCGGTGTGGACCCGCACGCTACTCGCCGAACTGAACCGGGTGCTCAACCACCTGATGTTCCTCGGCTCCTACCCCCTCGAACTGGGCGGGATCACCCCGATCTTCCACGCGTTCCGCGAGCGCGAGGACCTGCAGGCGGTCATGGAGGAGGTCTCCGGCGGCCGCATGCACTACATGTTCAACCGCGTCGGCGGCCTCAAGGAGGACCTCCCCAACGGCTGGCACGGCCGGGTCCGCGGCGCCGTCGCCGAGGTGCGCTCCCGCATGGGGACCTTCGACGACCTCGTCCTGGGCAACGAGATCTTCCGCGGCCGCACCCGCGGCGTCGGCGTCCTCTCCGCGCACGACGTGCACGCCTACGGGGTGAGCGGGCCGATCGCCCGGGCCTCGGGCGTCGACTTCGACCTGCGCCGGGACGAGCCCTACCTGGCCTACGAGGAGCTCGCCGACACCCTGAAGGTCCCCACCCGCACCGCGGGCGACTGCCTGGCGCGCTTCGAGGTGCTGCTGGAGCAGACCCACAACGCCCTCGACCTCGCCGACGCGTGCCTGGACCGGCTGGCCGAGTTGCCGCCGGGCCCCGTCAACCAGCGGCTGCCGAAGGTGCTCAAGGCCCCCGAGGGCCACACGTACGCCTGGACCGAGAACCCGCTCGGGCTCAACGGCTACTACCTCGTCTCCAAGGGCGAGAAGACGCCGTACCGCCTGAAGCTGCGCTCGGCGTCCTACAACAACGTCCAGGCGCTGGCCGTGCTGCTGCCGGGCACGCTCGTCGCCGACATGGTGGCGATCCTGGGCTCGATGTTCTTCGTCGTCGGCGACATCGACAAGTGACCGGCGGGCCGCCCCCGGGGGGCCCGCGGCCGCCGGATGTCAGGAATGTCAGGAGGAGCGGGCGCGCAGCTCGCTGAGGTCGAGCTGCTCGGTCTCGTCGTGCACGGTCAGGTCGATGACCTCGGCCTGCTCGGCCACCGCCTCGTCCCCGACGACGTCGGCGAGGTCCGCGTCCGCGGGCGCCGTCGCCGTCTCGCCCGCCGCCTCCAGCTCCTGGGGGCGGGCCTTCTCGTTCTTCGTGCCGAAGAAGTCGAAGCCGCCCTGGGCGCGGCTGGCCTGCCGGTTCGGCCTGGCGTAGGGCAGCACGGCCGCGGCGACCGCCGGGACGAGCTTGGGCTGACGCACCGGCAGCGCCGGGTTGCTCCCGCTGCCGCTGGTGGTGGCGTCGTCGGGACGGTCACGCACCGCCGGGTCCAGCGCGTGCTTGCCCTGCGGCTCGTCGGTGTCCGCGAGGTCGCGGCGGCGTGCCTCCTCGACGGTGAGCGCGGCCTGCTGTCGGGCCCCGTTGCGCGACAGGTCCCGCAACGCGGCGGACGCCCGCAGGTACGCGGCCGGGCTGACCGGCGCCGTGTAGGGCACGGGGAGCGCGGAGCTGACCGCCTTCTTCGCGACGCGGCCGTCCTCCAGGGCGCGGGCCCGCTCGGACTCGGCGGTGGCGTAGCGGCGCAGCAGGTCCGCGTGCTCCGAACGGAGCCGGGCCAGTTCGGCGCGCTTGCCGCGCAGTTTGTTCTCCAGCTTGCCGCGCAGCTCGCGGGAGTCCTCGAGGTCCACCTCGAGTTCCGCGATCCGCTCGTCGGCACGCCACTCGTCGCGCACCCGCGCGGTCTTGAGATCGGCGACCTGCTTGCCCGCGGCGCGGTCCCAACTGCGCAGCAGGAAGGCGCCGCCACCGGCGACACCCGCCGCCGCGACGACGAACACACGGAGCAGCACCGGATCACCGATCACCAGTGCGCCGACGGCGAGGGCCGCGGCCGAGCCGGCAACCGTCGCGGGCGGGAGCAGCCGGTGCAGCGGCTGGGAATGGCGGTGGCGTCCACGGGGCATGGTAGGGAACTTAGCGTGCCGGTGGGTCGTGTGGGGCCGCGGCATCCGATTTCTCACCGAACACCCAACGACAAATACGGAGGGCGCTCACGCGCATACGAATCGTCACGTGAGCACCCTCCCGCCACCATTTATTCGATCTTGTCCGTCGGGCCGGTCCGGCCCGCGGGGCTCAGCCCTTCAGCAGGCCCTTCGACTTCAGGTAATCCGCCGCGACGTCCTCGGGCTTCTTGCGCTCCGAGTCCACCTGCTTGTTCAGCCCGGCGAGGTCGGCCGTGGTCAGCACCTGGGTGAGCTTGTCGAGGGCGGCGGCGACGTCCGCCCCGCCGGCCTCCTTCGCGTTGACCACGGGCAGCAGGTTGTCGGCGTTCTGCAGGCCCTTGTCGTCCTCCAGCAGCACCAGACCGAACTGGTCGAGGGTGGCGTCCGTCGTCGTGGTGAGCACCAGTTGGTCGGTGCCGTCCTTGACGGCCTGCTTGGCCTGGACGGTGCCGACGCCCTTGGCGTCGACCGACGTGACGTCTATGCCGTAGATCTTCTTCAGGCCGGGCGAGCAGAAGGGGCGGATCGAGCATTCCTCGCCCGCGGCGAGCTTGACCTTGATCTTCGACTTACCGAGGTCGGAAAGGGTCTTGAGGTCGTTCTTCTCCGCGAATTCCTTGGTGACCGCGAAAGCGTTCTGGTCGACGGCCTCCCCGGCCGGCAGCACCTTCAGCCCGCGCGGGGCGGCGAGTTCGCTGAGCGCCTGGACGGTGGCGTCGACGTCGGAGGAGGCGACGGGCGCGGCGTCCTTGCCGTTCGCCTTCGCGTTGAGGAACTCCGCGAGCGTGGCCGCGTACTCGGGGACGACGTCGATCTGGCCCTTCTCCAGGGCGGGTTCGTACAGCTCGCGGTTGTCGACGGTCTTGATCGTGGTCTTGTAGCCGGCGTCGGTCAGCAGCTGCGAGTACAGCTGCGCGAGGACCGTGCTCTCGGTGAACCCGGCGGAGCCGACGGTCAGGGAGCCCTTGGAGCCGCCGGCCGGCGAACTGCCCCCTCCCCCGCTCTTCTCCAGGCTGTCGCCGCCGCAGGCCGCCAGGCCCGCGGAGAGGACCGCCACAGCGGCCAGGGCGGTGGCGGTGCGCAGGGCCTTGCTCATGTGAACTCCATCTGATGGGTGGAACGGGCAGGTCTTCGGGCGGGTCGGGACTTCCGTGCGGGGGACACCAGGCGCTGCAACAACAGGAAGACTCCCTCCACGAGCAGGGCGAACGCGGCCACGAGCACCGCGCCCGCGACGACCTTCGGGGTGTCGAACTGGGCGAAGCCCGCGGTGATGATGCGGCCGAGGCCGCCCTCGCCGGGAATCGCGGCGAGCGTGGCGGTGGCGATGACCTGGACGGCGGCCGAGCGCACCCCGCTCATGACGAAGGGCGCCGCGAGCGGGAGCTCCACCCGGGCCAGCAGCTGGCCGCCGGTCATCCCCATGCCGCGGGCGGCCTCCACCGCGTCCCGGTCGACCTGGCGCATGCCGACGTAGGTGTTGGTGAGGAGCGGCGGGACCGCGAACAGCACCAGCGCGATGACGGTGGGCCAGTAGCGCACCGAGTTCGTCGCGACGACGAGCAGCACCAGGACGGCGAAGGTGGGCACCGCCCGCCCGACGTTCGAGAGGTTCACGGCGAGCGCGCCGCCCTTGCCGAGGTGGCCGAGGAGGACCGCGACCGGCAGGGCCACGAGGCAGGCGATGGCCATCGACACGGAGGTCAGCGCCAGGTGCTCGCCGAGCCGCTGCAGCACCCCGTCGGTGCCGGTCCAGTTGGCGCCCGTGGTCAGCCAGCCCCACGCGCCGGGGATCGTCCCCATCAGCCGGTCGCCTTCGCTGCCCTGGCCCACGGCGTGAGCAGCCGCTGCACCCCGAGCAGCAGCAGATCGGCGACGAGGGCGAACACCACGCAGATCACGGACGCGGTGAGCACCTCAGCCTTGAAGAAGCTCTTCATGCCGTCCTTGATGAGATTGCCGAGACCCCCGTAGCCGATGAGCGAGCCGACCGTGGTGAGGGAGACCGTGGCGACCGTGGCGATGCGCACGCCCGCCATCACCGCGGGCATCGCCAGCGGCAGCTCGACCTCCCACAGCAGGCGTATCGGTCCGTAGCCCATGCCGCGCGCGGCCTCCCGCGCGTCCTCGGGCACAGCGTCCAGACCGGCCAGGAAGTTCCTGACGAGGATGGTGAGCGAGTACAGGGTCAGGCCGGTGACGACCACCGACGCGGAGATCCCGAACACCGGCACCAGCAGCGAGAAGAGGGCCAGCGACGGGATCGTGTAGAGCACCGTCGTCACCCCCAGCACCGGCGCCGCGGCCGCCCGCCAGCGCCGGGCGAGCAAGGCCAGCGGCAGCGCGAGCAGAACACCCGCCGCCACCGACGCGGCGGTGATCCACAGATGCTCCACACTCGCGTCCACCAACTCCTGGCTGCGCGTGCGCACGAACTCGCCGCAAATCCATTCGTTCGCCGCGAGACAGTCCTGTCCGGCCATGCGATGCCACCTCCCCCGCCCGGTTCAGATCATGCAGGTGAGCGTAAACCCGGCCACGGACATTCCCGGTGTCCTGCCACATCCTCGCAACACCCCCTTCACATCCGTCGCCGAGCGTGTACCAAGCTGGGGGGTGAGCCGAACCGCCCAGCGCCGACGAGAGGTCCCGATGATCCGCTTCGAGAACGTCACCAAGCGCTACCCCGACGGCACGACAGCCGTCGACGACCTGTCCTTCGAGGTGCGCGAGGGCGAACTCGTGACCCTCGTCGGGCCGTCCGGCTGCGGCAAGACCACCACGATGAAGATGGTCAACCGGCTCATCGAGCCCACCGCGGGCCGGATCCTGCTGAACGGAGAGGACATCGCCCGCACCGACCCGGTACGGCTGCGCCGCGGCATCGGCTACGTCATCCAGAACGTCGGGCTGTTCCCGCACAAGACCGTGCTGGAGAACACCGAGACCGTGCCGCACCTGCTCGGCTGGACCCGCGCCAAGCGCCGGGCGCGCGCCGCCGAGCTGCTGGAACTCGTCGGCCTGGACCCGTCCGTGCACGGCGCCCGCTACCCCGAGCAACTCTCCGGCGGCCAGCGGCAGCGGGTCGGCGTGGCCCGGGCGCTGGCGGCCGACCCGCCGGTGCTGCTGATGGACGAGCCCTTCGGCGCCGTCGACCCGGTGGTGCGGGAGCGGCTGCAGTCGGAGTTCCTGCGGCTGCAGGAACAGGTGCGCAAGACCGTGCTGTTCGTCACACACGACATCGAGGAGGCCGTCCGGCTCGGCGACCGCATGGCGGTCTTCGGGCCCGGCCGGATCGAGCAGTACGACACCCCCGCGACGGTGCTCGGCTCCCCCGCCACCCCGTACGTGGCCGACTTCGTCGGCTCCGACCGCGGTCTGAAGCGACTGTCCGTCACCCCGGTCGAGACCACCGACCTGGAGCACCCGCCCGTCGTGCGCGCCGGCTCGCCGGCCGCGGAGGCCGCCGCCCTCCTGGCGAAGCAGGGCGACCCCTACGCGGTCGTGCTCGACGACGACGGCGGGCTGCGCGGCTATGTCGCCGCGGGCACCCTCACCTCGGGCACCGTGGCGGACCACACCCGCCGCCTGGAGGCCTGGGTCCCGGTGGGCTCCCCCCTCAAGCGGGCCTTCAGCGCGATGCTCCAGCACGACGCGGGCTGGATAGCCGTCGTGGACGGCGACCGCTTCGCCGGGGTGCTGACCCCCGCGACGCTCCACGCCGCGCTGCGCCGTTCGGTCAATGAGGACGGCGAGGACGGCGACGCGGCCGGAGCGGGGCAGCCGGTGGCGGCCCCGGCCGGAGCGGGCGACAATCGCCGGACGGAACCGGACGCCGAAGCCTCGTGATGCGGAGCGTTCCATGACCACCCCGCGGGACCTGATCATCACCGCCCTGGAACGGGCCGCGGCCGCCCGACCCGCCGTGGAACCGGGCGACCTCTCGCTCGCGCTCGCCGCGGCCGAGGCCGTCGACCTCCTGGCCGCGGGGGCCGTCGCCCTGGAGGGCGGCCGCCTGGTGCCGGACGGGCACCCGGAGATCGCCGACCCCCTGCTGGCCGAGGCCGCGGCCTCGCTGGTGCGCGGGGCGCCGTACGAGGCGCCCGGCGACTGGCTGTGGCGCCGCGGCCGCGGGCTGGCCGACGCGTACCTGACCGGCCTGGCGGCCGAGGGCCAGGTGGTGAGGGAACGGCACCGCAACTGGCTGGTCCGCGACACCCGGACCGTGCTGACCGACTCCCGCGCCCGGCGGCGCGCGGCCGCCCGCATGGCGGCGGACGAACCCGTCCTGGCCGCCCTGACCACCACGCTCGGCCTGCGCCGCGGCTCTGCCGCCGACGCGGCACCGGCCGTGAGCGACGCCTCCGCGGCCCGCGTCCTGGCCGCCCTCGACGACGCGCTGGCCGAGCTGGCCTCCGAACGCCGGCGCCGCTCCCGGCGCCAGGCCGACGCCGCGGCGGAGAACGTCCGGCGGGGCTACTGAGCCCGGGCGGAGCCCCCGCGCTACGCCCGGCCGCCCACCGTGCCGGTGCGGTTGTCGTCCTCGTCCTCGGGGAGGCGGCAGACCCGCTCCAGGAAGATCGCGGCGGCGCAGACGGCGGCGCCGGCGATAACCGCGACACCGGCGTAGATCGCCTGGTCGCGGCGGGGGTCGCTGTCCATCTGGTACATCAGGAGGAAGGCGCACACACCGCCGTACATCCCCGCGACCAGCGCGGCGACCAGGGCGCTGGCCTGGCCGAAGACCACCGCGCGGGCGGCCAGCAGCGGGTCGACGCCCTTGGCCCCCGGACGCCGCTCACGCTGCGCGCGCAGCCGCGAGCGCAGCGACAGCGCCGTCGCCGCCAGGACGGCGGCGATCAGCGCGAGCACGATCGGCGCGGCCACGGGCACGCCCGGCAGGGTGCCGAGCGAGTCCCACAGCTTCGCCCCCGCCCACGAGAGCACTCCGGCGACCACGAACAGTCCGACCAGGGTCCTGATGCGCAGCGCCTTCACCGGGTGCTCGCTCCCCACATCACATCGACGAACGTACGGACGGGATCGTAACGATTACTCCGGCAGCCTGAGTTCCACATCGCCCCGGGACCACACGCTCTCCCGGCCCACGCCCGCCAGCAGACCCGCCACCGGCCCCTGGCCCGGCAGTTCGGCGCCGGGGTCGATGTCGAGCCACGGCGCCAGCACGAAGGCGCGCTGGTGCGCCCGCGGATGCGGCAGCGTCAGCTCCGGGTCGTCGGAGACGACGCCCTGGTAGGCGACGATGTCGACGTCGATGGTGCGCGCACCCCAGCGCTCACCGCGGGTCCGGGCGAAGGCGTCCTCGATCGCCCGTCCGCGCTCCAGCAGCGAGGACGGCGGGAGCGTCGTCCTGACCAGGACCACGGCGTTGAAGTAGTTCGGCTGCGAGCCCGGCTCGACGCCCCAGGGCTCCGTCTCGTACACCGGGGAGACCTTCTTCACCCGCAGGCCCGGGGTGTCCTCCAGGGCGTCCACGGCGCCCTGCAGCGTCTCCAGGCGGTTGCCGAGGTTGCTGCCCAGCGAGATGACGGCGTACTTCGGGTTCTGCAGCGTCGAGTCCGCGGCGTCGACCTGCGCGACGACGGAGGCGGGGACGGGCTGCACGGTGGGGTCGTAGCTCACGGGCGCCTCCGGGTGATGGTGACGGACACATCGGCGAACGGGACGGTGATCGGGGCCTGTGGTTTGTGCACGGTGACCTCCACCTCCTGGACCAGGTCGTGCTTGAGGACCTGGTCGGCGATCCGCTGGGCCAAGGTCTCGATCAGGTCCACGGGCTCGCCCTCGACGACGGCGGTGACCTCCTCGGCCACGATGCCGTAGTGCACGGTCCTGGTCAGGTCGTCCGTCGCTGCGGCGGGGGCGGTGTCCAGGCCGAGGACGAGGTCCACGAAGAAGTCCTGGCCCTCGCGGCGCTCGTGCTCGAACACGCCGTGGTGCCCGCGGGCCTTCAGGCCGCGCAGCGCGACACGATCCACGATTCACTCCCGCAGGTCGACGAACGGACGGACGGGCGCGGTCCGCCCGCCCAGCGGGAGGGGAGCGCCGCACTGCCCTTACTCGAATGTACCTTCGACCGCCGACAGTCCCGAGTACCGGGCGGCGAGGCGGCCGACCCCGCGCTTACCCGGGGACGCGGTGTCCTACTCGCGCCTTCACAACTTCTTGCCGGTTCTTGGCACGAACGGGTGGTCAGAACGCCTCAGGCGGACCCCTCGCCGCCGTTGTCCACGTCCTCCGCGGCGTCCTCGTCGATGCCGTCGGCCATCACCGGCGAGCCGTGGTGCACCCACAGCCGCCAGCCCTCGGATGTGCGCCGAAACACATTCGTGGCGACCACCAGGCCGCCCACGAGCGAGCCCATCTCGCCCTCCTCCTCGGCGGGGCCGCCGGTGAGGATGTTCTCGGTGCAGGTCACCAGGGCCGTGTCGCCGTCGACCGCCACCTCGACGTCGGTCAGGAAGAACTGGATGTACTCGGTGTTCGCCATGATCAGGGCGTAGGAGCGCATCACCTCGCGGCGTCCCCGCAGCACCGGCCAGCCCGGGTGCACCACGGACACCGTCTCCGCCAGCGGGCCGGTCAGCACCAGCTCCTCCAGCGCGTCCAGGTCGGACTGCTCCACGGCGTCGTAGAACGCCTGGTTCGCCTGCTCGACCCGTGCGGCCTCGGCTGTGCGCGGCGTCATCGTGCCCCCTCCAGTGCCCGTGCGACCCGCACGGCATCGGCGCTGTCGTGCACCTCGTGCACCCGGACCGCCCAGGCGCCGCGGCCCGCCACGATGGCGGTGACGGCGGCCGTGGCGGCGTCGCGCTCCCTCGCCGGGGGCGGATCGCCGCCCTCGCCGGCCAGTACCCGGCCGAGGAACCGCTTGCGGGAGGCCGCGATCAGCAGGGGGCGGCCCAGGGCCCGCAGGTCCTCCAGGTGGGCGATCAGGGTCAGGTCGTGCTCGGCGTTCTTCGCGAAGCCCAGCCCCGGGTCGAGGACGATCCGCTCCGGGTCGATGCCGCCCGCCACGGCGCGGTCGAAGCTGTGCCGCAGCTCCGCGGTGACCTCGCCCACGACGTCCCGGTAGACCGCCCGGTTGTTCATGTCGATGCTCTGGCCCCGCCAGTGCATCACGATGAACGGGCTGCCGGTCGCCGCGACGACCGGGATCATCGCCGGGTCCGCCTGACCGCCGCTGACGTCGTTGACCAGGACCGCGCCCGCCTCGACCGCCTTCTCCGCGACCGCGGCCCGCATCGTGTCCACGCTCACCACCGCCCCGGCCCGGGTCAGCTCGCGCACGACCGGGACGACCCTGCGCAGTTCCTCCGCCTCGTCCACCCGCGCCGCGCCCGGACGGGTCGACTCGCCGCCGACGTCCACCAGGTCGGCACCGGCCGCGACGAGGTCCAGGCCGTGCTTCACCGCCAGCTCGGTGTCGAACCACTCGCCGCCGTCCGAGAACGAGTCCGGCGTGACGTTCACCACGCCCATGACCGCGCACCGGTCCCAGGACGGCAATCCGGCCACGTGGCCGCGCAACGTACCCATGGGCTCAGCCTAGAGCGGGCCGCTCACCGCAGGCGCCGTGAGGCCCAGGCGGGGAGGGCCAGGGTGACGAATCCCTCGGCCCGCATGGCGGCCAGCCCGATCCGCGGGAGGTCCCCGGTGGCCCGGAAGACCAGGAAGCGCGGCAGCCACTCGGGCTGGAACTTGGCGTTGAACCGGCACAGCGACTCGATCTGGAACCACCGGGACAGGAAGACCAGCAGGCCCCGCCAGGTCCGCAGCACCGGCCCCGCGCCGAGCCGCTCCCCGCGGGCCGGCGCCGACCGGAACATCGCGAAGTTCAGCGACACCCGCCGCACGCCCAGCCGCGGCGCCTCGCCCAGCGCGGCCACGATCAGCAGTTCGTTCAGCCCCGGGTCGGCGGACCGGTCGCGCCGCATGAGGTCCAGCGACATGCCGTCCTCGCCCCAGGGCACGAGGTGCAGCACCGCCCGCAGCGCGTCCTGGCCGTCGTACGCCGTCACCACCACGCACTCCCCTCGTCCGCGGCGTCGCCGAAGCGGCCCAGCGCCATGGAGAAGCCCCGCTCGGTGTCCGTACCCCGCCAGGCGTCGGCCGCGCGGCGGACCGCGTCGCGTTCCTCCTCGCCCAGCTCCGCCACACGCCGGACCCGGCACACATAGCCGGCGCGCTCGGTGCGCTTGACCATCTGCCGCACGTTGCGCATCGCCCGCCCGGACAGGGACAAGCGGGAGGTCTCCACGACGGCCTCGTCGCCCAGCTCCAGGGCGTCCAGAACATCGGCCGGGACGGCCGGGGGCCGCGGCCCCTCAGGTCACTTGGCCATGATCAGGCTCATCGCCTCGGCGCGGGTGGCGGAGTCGCGCAACTGCCCCCGCACCGCCGAGGTGATGGTCTTCGCGCCGGGCTTGCGGACCCCGCGCATCGTCATGCACATGTGCTCGCACTCGATGACCACGATCACGCCGCGCGGTTCGAGTATCCGCATGAGCGAGTCCGCGATCTGCGTGGTCAGCCGCTCCTGCACCTGCGGGCGGCGGGCGAAGACGTCGACCAGACGGGCCAGCTTCGACAGGCCGGTGATCTTGCCGTCCGACGAGGGGATGTAGCCGACGTGGGCGACGCCCACGAACGGCACCAGGTGGTGCTCGCAGCTCGACAGCACCTCGATGTCCTTGACCAGGACCATCTCGTCGTGGCCGAGGTCGAAGGTGGTCGTCAGGACGTCCTCGGGCTCCTGGTAGAGCCCGGCGAAGATCTCCCGGTACGCCCGGGCCACCCGCGCGGGGGTCTCCCGAAGACCCTCGCGGTCGGGGTCCTCCCCGACCGCGATCAGCAGCTCACGGACCGCGTTCTCGGCGCGCTTCTCGTCGAACTCTCCGACGGGGCGCAGTGCGCCCTCAAGGGTCACCGGGTCGGTCATGTGTGCCTCGTTCCTCAGACGTACCGAATGCGTCGTACCGCGGGAACCGCGGAAACGCAGCGCCCCCCAGGATAGGAAACCTGGGGGGCGCGGCACGCATTCCGATGTCCGTGACCAAGGCCACGTCCGAGGTGTCAGGCCTCGGGGTTCGGCTCCTCCGGGAGCTCCACCGTCTCGGCGGGCTTGCTCAGGGACGCCGTGGCGCTGCCGTTGGCCGTCGGCTGGGTGCCGTTGGTCAGGGCGAGCTCACGGGGCGAGAGCACCGGCGGGCGGGTCGACGGCGTACGCCGCGAGGAACCCGTCCAGGCCGGACGCGGCGGGCGCTTGACGATCGGCTTGAAGATCTCGGCGAGCTCCTCCTTGTTCAGCGTCTCCTTGTCCAGGAGGGCCAGAACCAGGTTGTCGAGGACGTCGCGGTTCTCGACGAGGATCTCCCACGCCTCGTTGTGCGCGGTCTCGATGAGCTTCTTGACCTCTTCGTCGACCAGCCCGGCGACCTCTTCCGAGTAGTCGCGCTGGTGGGACATCTCACGGCCGAGGAAGGGCTCCCCGTCGCTCGTCCCGAACTTGATCGCGCCCAGCCGCTCGGTCATGCCGTACTGGGTCACCATCGCGCGGGCCGTGGTGGTGGCCTTCTCGATGTCGTCCGCGGCACCGGTGGTCGGGTCGTGGAAGACCAGCTCCTCCGCCGCGCGGCCGCCCATGGTCATGGCGAGCCGGTCGAGCATCTCGTTGCGGGTGGTGGAGTACTTGTCCTCGTCCGGCAGGACCATCGTGTAGCCGAGGGCACGGCCGCGCGACAGGATCGTGATCTTGTGCACCGGGTCGCTGTTCGGAGAAGCCGCGGCGACCAGGGCGTGACCGCCCTCGTGGTACGCGGTGATCTTCTTCTCCTTGTCGGACATGATCCGGGTGCGCTTCTGCGGGCCGGCCACGACACGGTCGATGGCCTCGTCCAGCATCGCGTTGTCGACCAGCTTCTTGTCGCTGCGCGCGGTGAGCAGCGCCGCCTCGTTGAGGACGTTCGCCAGGTCGGCACCGGTGAAGCCGGGGGTGCGGCGGGCGACGGCCTTCAGGTCGACGTCCGGGGCGACCGGCTTGCCCTTCTGGTGGACCTGGAGGATCTCCAGACGGCCCTGCAGGTCGGGGCGGTCGACGGCGATCTGCCGGTCGAACCGGCCCGGGCGCAGCAGCGCCGGGTCCAGGATGTCCGGGCGGTTGGTGGCGGCGATCAGGATGACGCCGCCCTTGACGTCGAAGCCGTCCATCTCGACCAGCAGCTGGTTGAGCGTCTGCTCGCGCTCGTCGTGACCGCCGCCGAGACCCGCACCGCGGTGCCGGCCGACGGCGTCGATCTCGTCGACGAAGACGATGGCCGGGGCGTTCGCCTTGGCCTGCTCGAACAGGTCGCGGACACGCGAGGCGCCGACACCCACGAACATCTCGACGAAGTCGGATCCGGAGATCGAGTAGAACGGGACGCCCGCCTCGCCGGCGACGGCGCGCGCGAGCAGGGTCTTGCCCGTTCCGGGCGGGCCGTAGAGCAGCACACCCTTGGGGATCTTGGCGCCGACGGCCTGGAACTTCGCCGGCTCCTGCAGGAACTCCTTGATCTCCTGGAGCTCCTCGACGGCCTCGTCCGAGCCCGCGACGTCGGCGAAGGTCGTCTTCGGGGTGTCCTTGGTGATCAGCTTGGCCTTGGACTTCCCGAAGTTCATCACCCGGGAGCCGCCGCCCTGCATCTGATTCATCAGGAACAGGAAGACCACGACGATGAGGACGAAGGGCAGCAGCGACAACAGAATGCCGACGAAGGCGTTCTGCTTCGAGGGCGCGACGGTGTAGCCGTCGGGCAGCGTGCTCTTGTCGGTGTCGTCGACCTTGGCCTGCAGGATCTTCGCCACGTCGACGCCCTGGTCGCCGATGTAGCTCGCCTTGATCTTGGAGCCCAGGTCCTTGCCGCCTACCTTGGCGCCGTCCTTGAGCTCGACCTTGATCGTGTTCTCGTCGCCTGTGGTCAGCTCGGCGGACTTGGCCTGGTTGCTGTTGATGGCCTCGATGGCCTGGCCGGTGTCCACCGTCTTGTAGCCACCGGACGAGCCGACGACCTGCATCAAAACGACCACAGCGAGGACAGCCAGCACGATCCACATGACTGGCCCACGGAAATAGCGCTTCACGTCCATCCATGCGGGGCGAACACGCCCCGTCCCTCCTGCCACAGTGAGGCACCGCGGCCTGGGGGCCGCCGGTGCATCCGGTGTATGAACCGACCTTCGGACGGTACCCCAGCATTGTCACCCGAAGTTGCCGGAGACCGTAAACAAACAGCGTTACCACCCTCCAACGCGGAGGAGGGCGTCGGGGTTCCCGGAGCCTCAGCCGCCGTACACGTGCGGCGCAAGGGTGCCGATGAACGGCAGGTTCCGGTACTTCTCCGCGAAGTCCAGGCCGTAGCCGACCACGAACTCGTTGGGGATGTCGAAACCGACGTACTTCACATCGATCTCGACCTTGGCGGCGTCCGGCTTGCGCAGCAGCGTGCAGACCTCGAGCGAGGCCGGGCGGCGCGAGCCCAGGTTGCTGATCAGCCAGGACAGGGTCAGACCGGAGTCGATGATGTCCTCGACGATCAGGACGTCCCGCCCGGCGATGTCGGTGTCCAGGTCCTTGAGGATCCGCACGACACCCGAGGACTTGGTCCCCGCGCCGTACGAGGACACGGCCATCCAGTCCATGGTGACCTGGGAGGACAGCGTTCGCGCGAGGTCCGCCATCACCATGACGGCGCCCTTGAGGACGCCGACGATCAGAAGGTCCTTGCCCTCGTAGTCCTTGTCGATCTGCGCAGCCAGCTCCGCCAGCTTGGCGTCGATCTCTTGCTTGGAGATGAGCACCTTCTCAAGGTCGGTGCCCATGTCGTTCTCGTTCACCCGCACAACTTCCGGCTCGGTCTACAGGGCCTGGAAGAACAGTCTGCCATTCCGCCGGCCGACGGCGACGCCGCCCGGTAGGTTGAGCGGTTTCTGCCCACGCCATCCGGTGAGCAGGCGGTCGGTCTCCTCGATGTGCCGGGCGAAGAGCGAACCGGCGGGCGAGCCCGCCGCGACGGCCGCACGGCGCAGCACCCGGCGGCGCACCGCGGCGGGAAGGGTCAGCAGCCGGGCGACGTCCAGCCCGCCGTCGGCGTCGGCGGCCGTCCGCTCGGCCTGGGCCGCCCACTGGTCGAGGGCGTCGGCGTCGTCCCGGGACAGCTGGGCGGTGCGGGCCAGCGCCTCCACGACGCCCTTGCCCAGGGACTTCTCCAGCACCGGCAGCGCCTCGTGGCGGACCCGGGAGCGGGTGTAGGCGGGGTCGTGGTTGTGCGGGTCCTCCCACACGTCGATGCCCTGCACCAGGCAGGCCTTGCGGACCGTGTCCCGGTCCAGCAGCAGGAAGGGGCGGCGGTAGCGCCCGTTGACGGCGGGCATACCGGACAGCGACCGGATGCCGGAACCGCGGGCCAGACCCAGCAGCACCGTTTCGGCTTGGTCGTCCCGGGTGTGGCCGAGCAGCACGGCGGAGGCGCCGGCGCGTTCCGCGACGGCGTCCAGCGCGGCGTACCGCGCGTCGCGCGCGGCGGCCTCCGGGCCGCCCTGACGGCCGACGGTGACCTCGACGGCGTCCACCGGGGCGAGTCCGAGGCCGCGCAGGCGGTCGGCCACGTCGACGGCGCGGGTCGCCGAGCCTTCCTGCAGGCCGTGGTCGACGGTGACACCGCCGGCCCGGATGCCGAGCTTGGGCGCTTCGAATGCGAGGGCGGTGGCGAGGGCCATCGAATCGGCTCCGCCGCTGCAGGCGGCCAGCACGAGCGGGCTGCCGCCGGGGTGGTCGGTCAGGATGTCCTGGAGTACGCGGCGGACCGCCAGGCGTATCGCCGCGACCGCGGGGTGGGGACCCATGTCCGGTTTCCCTCCTGGAGAGGCTGGGGGAGGCGTCGGGACGGTGAAGATGACGCAGGGTAGCTAGATGGTGACAGAAAGCGTGCGATACTCGAGCATCGCACGCTTACCCTGCGCCCACGGTCCCTCGGACGGGTGAACCGGGAGGCCCCGGGGCCCTTCTGTGCCCCGGGTCGACTCAGGTTTCGCTCCGCCCGTGCACCCGTGCCACCCAGTCCGCGGGTTTGGCGATCTCCTGCTTGGTGGGCAGGGTGTTGGGCGAGGTCCAGATCCGGTTGAAGCCGCCGATCCCGGCCTCGTCCACCACCGCCCGCACGAACCGCTCGCCGTCACGGTACTGCCGCAGCTTGGCGTCCAGGCCCAGCAGTTTGCGCAGCGCCATGTCCATCCGCCCGGCTCCGCTCTGCCTGCGGCGCTGGAACTTCTCGCGGATCTCGGCCACCGACGGCACGACGTCCGGCCCCACGCCGTCCATCACGTAGTCGGCGTGCCCTTCCAGCAGCGACATGACCGCGGTCAGCCGGCCCAGGATCTCCCGCTGGTTCGGGGTCTGCACCAGGTCGATCAGGCTGCGGCCCTCGTCGCCGTCCGCGTCGACCGAGGCCTCCTCCGCGTCGGGCCGGCTGCCGGAAGAGAACGCCTGGAACGCCTCACGGAGCCGCTCAAGCAGCGTCGACGGGTCGATCTCCGTCTCGCCGAGGAAGGCCTGGATCTCCTGCTCGATGTGGTCCCGCAGCCACGGCACGGCCGTGAACTGCGTCCGGTGGGTCTCCTCGTGCAGGCACACCCACAGCCGGAAGTCGTGCGGGTCCACGTCGAGTTCGCGCTCCACGTGGACGATGTTGGGGGCCACCAGCAGGAGCCGCCCGGTACGCGGCTCGCCCGGGCCGGGCGCGGCGGGGCCGGCCGGCATGTCACGGGTCGCGGGGGCGAAGGTCTCGTACTGGCCGAGCACGCGCGAGGCCAGGAAGCTCAGCAGCATCCCGACCTCGACCCCGGTCACCTTCCCGCCCACGGTGCCCAGCACGGCACCGCCGGGGCCGCCCGGCTTGCGGGCCTGCATCTTGTCCAGCAGCGGCTTCAGCACTTCGCGGAAGCCGGCGACGTTCGCCTTGATCCACCCCGGGCGGTCCACGATCAGCACCGGGGTCCCGGTGTCGGCCGGGTCCTCCTGGTCGCCGAACATCCTGGTGAAGGCCCGGACGTGCGCCTCCGACTCCTTTGCGTGCCGCCGCAGTTCCGCCACGACCGCGCGCGCCTCGTCCCGGTTGACCTCCGGGCCGGGCCGCACGAAGCGGGTCGCGGTCGCGACCGCGAGATTCCAGTCGACCATCTCCGCACCACCGATGCTCGTCATCCCTTCACGGTACGTGCTTGTCCCCCTCGCCGGGAGCGTTCCTCGCCGGGGCGCGGGCGGGTCGGGGCGGGTGGGGTGGGATGGGGTGGGGTGGGGTGGGGGTTGTGGCGGTGACGGTGGTTCGGCCGTCCCTACGTGCGGCAGCCGCACGTGGTGAGTCCGGCGGCGAGGCGGTCGAGGGCGGACTGTGCGGCCACGGGATTGGTGGTGCCGTTGGTCAGGAAGGCGAACGTGAGCAGCCGGCCGTCCGCGTCCACCACCGTCCCGGCGAGCGCGTTGACCCCGGTGAGCGTCCCCGTCTTCGCGCGGACCAGCCCCGCGCCCCCGCGCGACGAGGTGAAGCGTTCCCGCAGGGACCCGCTGAAGCCGGCGACCGGCAGCCCGGTCAGGACGGGGCGCAGTTCCGGGTGGTCGGGGTCGGCCGCCAGCGCCAGCAGCCGCGCCAGTTGCTCCGCCGTGAGGTGGTCGGTGCGGTCGAGCCCGCTGCCGTCCGCGAAGCGGGCCCCCTTCAGCGGGAGACCGAGCTCGCGGAGCGCGGAGCCGATGGCCTTGGCGCCGCCGGAGAAGGACCCCGGGCGGTCCGCGGCCAGCGCGGTGTGCCGGGCGAGCGCCTCGGCGATGTCGTTGTCGCTGTTGGTGAGCATGCGCTCGACCAGGTCGGCCAGGGGCGCGGACCGCACCTCCGCCAGCCGGTCGGCCGCCTGCGCGTGCGAGGGCGCCTTGCCGGCCTTCACCGCGCCCTCCACCTTGACGCCGCCCTTGCGCAGCAGGTCCGCGAAGGCCTCCGCGGCCTTGGCCGCGGGGTCGGCGTGGCGGGCCGCGGGGCCCTTGACGCTCTTGCCGTCGCTGCGGGCCTCGTCGGCCATCAGGGCGGTGACGGGCGCGATGTTGTCGTTGTGCCCGATGGGGTGGACGGCCGGGCCGGTGAAGAGCGAGGTGTCGTACGTGAGCCTCACCGAGCGGACGCCCTTGGCCCGCAGTGCGCGGACGGTGTCCGAGGCGAGGGTGCGCAGGGAGGCGGCCGTCCAGCCGCCGCCGGGCTTCGCGCGGGCGGTCAGGGTGGGGTCGCCGCCGCCGACCAGGACGACGCGGTCCTTGCCCGCGGCGACCACGGAAGTGGTGAGGCGGTGGTCGGCCCCGAGCAGCGACAGGGACGCGACGGCCGTGGCGACCTTCGTGGTGGACGCGGGCACGGCGGGTGTGCCGGGGCGTTGCCCCCACACCGTCCGGCCCGAGACGGCGTCGACGACGGCGCCCGTCGTCAGCGAGCCGAGCGCCCCGTCGTACAGCAACGGGCCGAGCCGCCCTGCCAGTCCTGCCTTGGTCGGCACCGGCGCGTTGTGCGGACCGGTCACGGCGGCGAGCACCTCGGGGGCGGCGGGCGGCACCGGGGCGAGCGCCCCCTTGTGACCGCCTGTCGCCCCCTTCTTGTGGGGTCGCGCCTGCTTCCCCTGACCGTCCCGGGAGGCGGCGATCGCCCGTTCGGCCGTACGCTGGCCTGACTCCCACGGTCCCGCTGCGGCCACGGCCGTCAGCGCCACGGCAAATCCTGCGGCAGCCGAACCTGCCACCACCTGCCAGTTCTTCGGAACGGGCACCCCGGACCAGCCCCTTTCGCGACCACACACAAGCGTGGGAGACACTTAATCACCAGAAGTATGTGCTGATCATGGAGGACAGGCTGTGCTCGAGTTCGACGTAACGATCGAGATCCCGAAGGGTTCCCGCAACAAGTACGAGGTGGACCACGAGACCGGTCGTATCCGCCTGGACCGGCACCTGTTCACCTCGACGGTCTACCCGGCCGACTACGGCTTCGTGGAGAACACCCTGGGCGAGGACGGCGACCCGCTGGACGCCCTGGTGCTGCTCGACGAGCCGACCTTCCCCGGCGTCATCGTGCGCTGCCGCGCGATCGGCATGTTCCGCATGACGGACGAGGCCGGCGGCGACGACAAGCTGCTGTGCGTGCCCGCCTCGGACCCCCGGGTCGAGCACCTGCGTGACATTCACCACGTCTCCGAGTTCGACCGCCTGGAGATCCAGCACTTCTTCGAGGTCTACAAGGACCTGGAGCCCGGCAAGTCCGTCGAGGGCGCCAACTGGGTGGGCCGCGGCGAGGCCGAGGCCGAGATCGAGGCGTCCTACAAGCGCCTGAAGGAGCACGGCGGTCACTGACCCGCCGGCTCCCGCCGCGACGAGGGCGGCGCGCTCCCTGCCGGGGCGTGCCGCCCTCGCGCGTGCCGGGCGGCCTCACCCGCAGGCGTCGAGGAGTTCGGCCAGCGCGCCGTGCAGGGCGGCGGCGAGCGTGTCGGCGTCCGGCAGCGACTCCGCGTCGGCGAGCAGCCCGATGTGCACCCGGCGACGGTACGTGGAGCAGGCGACGGCGAGGGACTGGCCGCGGGCGAGCGGGGCGATCGGGTAGAGCTCCGTCATGCGGCAGCCGTCCAGGGTGAGCGGCACGTCCAGCATCGGCACGTTGGTCACCAGTACGTCGAAGAGCAGCCGCGCAGAGGCGGCGAGCAGCGGGGCGGCGAAGCGGTGGGCGAGCGGCGGCACGCTGTCGGCCAGCAGGGCGACGGCACCCGGGCCGGTGTCGGGCCCGGCGTCCTTGTTGCGGTCCATGCCCGCGCGCACGTCGCGCAGCCGGGCGAGCGGATCGGGCTCGCCGACCGGCAGCCGCAGCAGGTAGCCGGAGATGCGGTTGCCCCGGCCGCCGCGCACGCCCCTGCGGCGGCGGCGCGCCACCGGGATCAGGGCGCGCGGCCCCGGGCCCGCCGGGTCGTCGCCGCGCGCCTCCATCCACCGCCGCAGCGCGCCGGCCACGACGGCCATGACGACGTCGTTGACGGTGCCGCCGCTGGTCTTGCGGACCCGGTGCAGGTCGTCGACGTCGAGGGAGGCCGTGGCGAAGCGCCGCTCGGCGCCGCCGGGCGTCCAGGCCGCGCCGAGCGCGGCGGGCCCGCCGGGGTCGAGGGAGGCGCGCAGCACGGCCGAGCCGATGCCCAGAGCGCGTCCGGCCTCACGCACCCGGTCCGGCAGGGAGGCCACGACCTGCCGGGGATCGGGCAGCGGCAGCGCGGGCAGGTGGAGGCCGGAAGCCCGGACCTGGGCCGGTACGGCCGCCTCGGTGCCCTTCCGCGGCGCCGCGTTGGCGGAAGCCGGGGCAGAGGGGGCGGGCGTGCGGGCCCCCTGGTCGAGGAGCGCGGCGCCGAACTCCACGGCGCGCAGCCCGTCGGCGAGGGCGTGGTGCAGCTTGACCAGGATGCGGAAGGGCGCGTCGGGGGCGCCCTCGATGACGTAGACCTCCCACGGCGGCCGGTGGCGGTCCATGGGGCGGGCCATCAGCTCGGCGACGGCGGCCCAGGCGTCCGTCCGCCGTACGGCGTGGACGTGGTGCCGCGCGTCGAAGTGCTCGTCGGCCGCCCAGGCGGCGCCGCCGACGCCGTACCAGACGTCCTTCACGCGCTGCCGCATCCGCGGAACGGCCTCGGCACGGGCGGTGAGCAGCGCGGCGAGTCCGTCGGCGTCGACCGGGCGTTCCGGGTCGCGGTCGAAGACGGCCACGGCACCCAGGTGCATGGGGTGGCCCGGGGAGTCCAGGTTCCAGAACGCGAGGTCCAGCGGGCTCAGGTGCTCGTCAGCCAAGGCTTCATGCCTCCGAAAGATCGCGGTTTGCCCCGGAACGGACTCCAGATGGTGAAGTGAAACCCCTAAAACCGATTACAGTCAACTACGACCACGATACGGACAGTTAACATCAGGTTGCCTGTGCCATGGCCGGGTGGCGAGGCGGCGGGGTCCGGAAGGCTCAGAAACCGCGGGTGCGCTTGGCCGCCGCACGGCGTCGTGCCTGGCCGGCGCCACCGGGCAGCTTGATGAACAGCCGCGCGATCTCGCCTCCCAGGTTCACCCCGATGGCCACGGCGAGCGCCAGCGCCGCAGCCTTCGTCAGCGAGGCGAATCCCTGGTCCAGGTGACCGCGGGTCAGCCCGAGGAGCCCGAAGTACGTGGCGGAACCCGGCAGCAGCGGGCCGATCGCGGCCGTGACGTACGGCAGCGCCGAGGCGTGGCGGTAACGGGAGAGCACCTGGCCGAAGAGGCCCACCAGGCCCGCGGCGACGGCGGTGGCCGCGACCGGCGACATGCCGACGCCGATCGTCTCCTGGTGCAGCGCCGCGTAGACCGTCCAGGCGACTCCGCCGTTGAGGGCGGCGACCACCAGCACGCCCCGCTCGCACTGCAGCAGCACGGCGAAGGCGAGACTCAGCACCATCGCGGCGACCAACTGCACCGGCGGGTTCTCGTAGGCCCGGAAGGCCTGGTCGGGGTCGAGTTCCGCGCCCAGGCTGACCCCGGCGTAGAGGATCAGCGTCACGCCGACGACGATGCCGGTGAAGAGGTACATCACCTCCAGCAGGCGGGCGGAGGCGGTGATGTAGAAGCCGGTCAGGCCGTCCTGGACGGCCGCGACCAGAGCCCTTCCCGGGATCAGCGCGAAGAGCCCACCGGTGATGACCGCGGAGGCCTGCAGGCTGCTCGTACCGGGCAGGTGCTGGCCGAACCGGGCGACCAGCACCCCCATGACGGCGGCGGGCATCGCCGCGGCGACGAACTGGTAGAACTCCGGCAGCCCGCGGCCGGCGCACAGCCAGGCCAGCCGGTCGCCCAGCATCGCGCCGAGCGCGGCGATCGCGAACACCAGCGGACCGCCGCCGCCGACGAGCATGCTCGCCGCGCCCGCGAGGAGCCCGGCCGCCGCGGTCAGCAGCCAGCCCGGGTAGGGGTGCCGGTTGCGGCGGATCCCGGCTAGCCGCCGGTAGGCGTCCTCCAGGCTGAGATCGGCGGCGGTGATGTCGTTGATCAGCCGGAAGACGGCCGCGAGACGGGTGTAGTCGGTGGCCCGGCGGCGCACCGTGCGGTTGGCGGTGACCGGCGCGTCCACCAGCGAGGGCTGGTACGAGATGCCCAGCAGGGTGAACGTCACGGTCGGCTCGACCCGCCCGAGCCCGTAGGCGTGGGCGACGCCGAGCATCGCGGCCTCGACGTCCTCCGCGCCCTCGCCGCCGGCGAGCAGCAGCTCACCGATGCGCAGCGTCAGGTCGAGCACGCGCGGGACCGGTGGGCCGCCCTCCGCCTCGGGCTGCCGGGCGGGCTGCTCGGGGGCGGGGCGCTCGCCGACGGGCATGCGCAGCATCGTGCGCATCCGGTCGGGCCACGGGGTCTCCTTGGAGAGGCTGACGACCGGGATGCCCTCGGGGGGCGTGAAGGCCGGGTGGGACAGCTGCGAGGAGGTCCGCGTCCCGGGGCGGGCGAAGGCGGAGCCCTGCGTTTCGGGCCTCGGCAGCTCCACACCCAGGGGCGGTGTGAACTCCGAGCCGCCCGCATGCTGCTCGGTCTCCTTGGGATGCGCCACGGGATCCTCCTTTCGGCGCGTGATCGCCCGGCGGGCGCCGGGTGTGCCGAGGGGGGAGGGTGCGGGCACCCTCCCCCCTCGGCTCTGGCACAGCGGGACGACTGCCCACTCTCTCCGTCGGCTAACGGCGGTTGGCGCGGTGCCGCCCGCCGGTGCCGCGCTGGAGCGGCGGCTGGCCGGCCTCGTCGTCGGCCTCGAACTCGGGTGCCCCGGGCAGCGGCACGGCCTTCCGGGAGGCCGCGCGGGCGCGCAGGAACTCGATGGCGATCGGGACGACCGAGAGCAGCACGATCGCGATGAGGATCAGCTCGATGTGCTCGTGGACGAACGCGATCTGGCCCAGCCAGTAGCCGAGCAGGGTCACGCCGACGCCCCACAGCAGGCCGCCGATGACGTTGTACGTCACGAACACGCGGTAGTTCATGCGGCTGACGCCGGCGATGACCGGGGTGAACGTCCGCACGATCGGCACGAAGCGGGCGAGCACGATCGACTTGGCGCCGTGCCGCTCGAAGAACTCGTGGGCCTTCTCGACGTTCTCCTGCTTGAAGAGCCTGGAGTCCGGGCGCCGGAAGAGCGAGGGCCCGACCTTGCGGCCGAAGAGGTAGCCCACCTGGTCGCCGGCGACGGCCGCGATCCAGACCAGCACGCAGACCAGCCAGATCGGATAGTCGAGCTTGCCGCCCGCGACCAGCAGGCCGCCGGTGAAGAGGAGGGAGTCACCCGGCAGGAAGAAGCCGATGAGCAGACCCGACTCGGCGAAGACGATCGCCAGCAGGCCGATCAGGCCCGCTGACGAGATGAGGTAATCGGGGTCGAGCCATTGCGGGCCCAGGGCGATAGTCGTCACGCGCCAAAAGTATCAACGCGGTCGCGACCGAACCGTTCCCAGCCCGGAAACGCTCGGCTACGGTCCTCCCAAGCGTTTTACCGTGCAACACCGCAAGTCGCCCGTCACTCCTGAATCATCATGATCCGGCGGAACCCACATGACTCGCGCCATCTCCCTGCACGACGTCTCGAAGACCTACGGCCGCGGCGTGCGCGCCGTGGAGCGTTTCTCCCTGGACATCGCCCCCGGCGAGTTCCTGGTGCTGCTCGGCCCGTCGGGCTGCGGCAAGTCCACGGTGCTGCGCATGATCGCGGGGCTGGAGGACATCACCTCCGGTGAGCTGCTCCTGGACGGCGAGCCCGCGAACGACCTGGCACCGGGCGACCGCAGGATGGCCATGGTCTTCCAGAACTTCGCCCTCTACCCGAGCATGACCAGCCGGGAGAACATCGGTTTCCCGCTGCGCTTCGAGATGCCCGGGCAGGACACCGGGCCCCGGGTCGCCGAGACCGCGCGGACGCTCGGCATCGAGGACATCCTCGACCGCTACCCGGCTCAGCTGTCCGGCGGCGAGCGGCAGCGGGTCGCGATGGGCCGGGCCATCTCGCGGCACCCGTCCGTCTTCCTGATGGACGAGCCGCTGTCCAACCTCGACGCCAAGCTCCGCTCGCACCTGCGCGCCGAGATCGCCCGCCTCACCCGCGGCATGGGCGTGACGACCGTGTACGTCACCCACGACCAGGCCGAGGCGATGTCGCTGGGCGACCGTGTGGCGATCATGCGCAACGGCGTGCTGCAGCAGGTGAGCGCCCCTCGGGAGGCGTACCACCTGCCGCAGAACGTCTTCGTCGCCGCCTTCATCGGCACCCCCCGGATCAACCTCATGGAGGCGACCGTGGTGGCCCAGCTGGACGGCGGGATGTGGATCGACCTGGGACGGCAGCGGCTCGTCCTCCCCCGGCCGCTGAGCCGGGACCACCAGATGCTGCGCATCCAGCAGGGCCGGCCGGTCATCGTCGGCCTGCGCTCGGAGGCCGTGCGCATCGACCGGCCGAGCAGCGCCCGGCCCGGAGAGGTGGTGCTCAGCGGTGTCGTGGAGCACGTGGAGTACCAGGGCCACGAGTCACTGGTGCACCTGGACACCGGCGCCCGTCCGGCCGTCGTGCCCGAGCTGGAGTCCGCCCGTCCGGGCACCGGGCGGCAGCGCTCCCGGGCGGCCTCGCGGCAGGGCGGAACCGCCGGCCTGGGCCGGCTGGTGCAGAAGGCCGCCGCGCGGGTGTCCGGCCAGGGCAAGACGGCCGTACTGGACCGGCCGCCGCGGCCGGAGACCGAGCGGCCCGTCGGCGGGAGCGGTGACCTGGTCGTCCGCACCGGGCCCGATCTGCGGCTCCGCGCGGGACAGCACGTGCCGCTGCTGGTCGACCTCGCCCACCTGTACGTCTTCGACCACACGGGCCGCCGGATCTGCCCCGCCCCGGAGCAGGCACCGCACCTGGAGTACTGACACCGCGCGGGACCGCGGCCGGGGGACGACGATGCCCGTATGGGTATCGACGAGTACGGCGGCGGACAGTCGCCCCAGTCCGCCGTCCTGGTGGTCACGACGAACGACGTGCCGGGCTACCGGGTGGAACGGGTGATCGGCGAGGTCTTCGGCCTCACCGTGCGCTCCCGCCATCTGGGCAGCCAGATCGGCGCGGGTCTGAAGTCCCTGGTCGGCGGCGAGCTGAAGGGGCTCACCAAGACCCTGGCCCAGACCCGCACCCAGGCGATGGAGCGGCTGGTGGAGCAGGCGCAGTCGCGCGGCGCCAACGCGGTGCTGATGATGCGCTTCGACGTCAGCGAGGCCGCGGAGGCCGGGACCGAGGTGTGCGCCTACGGCACCGCGGCGGTGATCACGCCCCGGCACGCCTAGCGTTGGCCATGATCGCGTCGTGGACGTACCGGGCGGTGCCCGGCGCGATCGACTCGTAGAAGGCGTGGAAGCGCGGGTCGGCCAGGTACATCCCGGCGAGCCCGGTGTGGATCTCGTACGTGCAGTCGTAGTAGTGGTCCACGATGAACCGCCGGTGCTCCTCGGCCATGTCCATCGCGGCCTCGCCGTCCGCCGGGGCGCCGGACTCGCGGAGCGCGACCAGCCGGGCGCCCCAGTCCTCCTGCTCGGCCTTGATCCGCAGCCAGTCCTCCTTGGTGTAGGAGGCGGCCCGGCGCTGGGACTGCTCGTACGCGTCGGTGTTGCCCCAGCGCTCCCGGGTCTCCTCGGCGTGCCGGTCGGGGTCGTAGTCCCCGAAGACCTCGAACTTCTCCTCGGGCGTGAGGTTGATGCCCATCGTGCGTGCCTCCATGGCTCGTTGGACGGCGTCGGCCATCTCCGTCAGCTTCCCGATGCGGGCCGTCAGCAGTTCGTGCTGGCGCCGCAGGTGCTCCCGCGGGTCCGCGTCCGGGTCGTCGAGGAGGGCCGCGACCTGTTCCAGGGGGAAGCCGAGCTCCCGGTAGAAGAGGATCTGCTGCAGCCGGTCGAGGTCGGCGTCGCTGTAGCGCCGGTGGCCCGCGTGGCTGCGGGCGCTCGGCGAGAGCAGTCCGATCTCGTCGTAGTGGTGCAGCGTGCGGACGGTCACGCCGGCGAAAGCCGCCACCTGCCCGACCGGGTAGCCCGCGCTCGTGTTCATGACCACACCCTCCGGCCTCACGCCACGTGAGGTGCAAGTGCCATATTGGTGCGCATGCTGGGAATCACCGATCTGCCGACGTACGTGCTGGGCACCGTACTGATCGTGCTGCTGCCCGGGCCGAACTCGCTGTACACGCTCTCCGTCGCGGCGCGCCGCGGCGTCCGGACGGCGTACCGCGCGGCCCTGGGCGTCTTCCTCGGCGACACCGTGCTGATGACCGCCTCGGCGGCGGGCGTGGCCGGGCTGCTCACGGCCAACGCCGTGCTCTTCGGCATCGTGAAGTACGCCGGCGCCGGCTATCTGGCGTGGATCGCCCTCGGCATGGCGCGGGCCGCCTGGAGTATGTGGCGGTCCCAGGGCGCGGAGCCGGCGGCGGTGGCGACCGCGGCCGACGAGGTGGCGGACGCCGAGCAGCCGTTCCGGCGGGCGCTGGTGATCAGCCTGCTCAACCCCAAGGCGATCCTCTTTTTCATCTCCTTCTTCGTGCAGTTCGTGGATCCCGGCTACGCCCATCCCGCGCTGTCCTTCCTGGCGCTGGGCACGATCGCGCAGGTCTTCAGCTTCTGCTACCTGACACTGCTGATCTTCGGCGGCACCTACCTGGCCGGCCAGTTCCGCCGCCGCAGGCGCCTCGCGGCGGGCCTGACCTCGGGAGCGGCGGCGCTGTTCCTGGGCTTCGCGGCCAAGCTGTCGATGTCCTCGGCGGGCTGACCGGCCCCGGCCCGGGGCGGCCGCCGACCTGCCGGTGACCGGATTCACCCGTATCGTGACGGTATGTCGCTGCACAAAGGTGCCGAGGGCCTGCCGAAGCTCGCCGTGAACCCCTTCTACGCCGGGGCCGACCCGGTCGCCGGGATGCGCTCGGCGCCACCGAAGCACCGGCTGCCGGACGGCCCGATGGTGCCGGCCACGGCGTACCAGCTCGTCCACGACGAGCTGATGCTCGACGGCAACGCCCGGCTCAACCTGGCCACCTTCGTCACGACGTGGATGGAGCCCGAGGCCGGGGTGCTGATGGGCGAGTGCCTCGACAAGAACATGATCGACAAGGACGAGTACCCGCGCACCGCCGAACTGGAGCGGCGCTGCGTGTCGATGCTCGCCGACCTGTGGCACGCGCCCGATCCGGAGAGCGCCGTCGGCTGCTCCACCACCGGCTCCTCCGAGGCCTGCATGCTCGCCGGCATGGCTCTCAAGCGCCGCTGGACGAGGCGTACCGGCGACGGCGCCCGCGCGTCCCTCGCACGCCGCCTGACGAGGCGCGGCGGCGACCGCCACCCGGGCACCGGCCGCCCGAACCTGGTCATGGGCGCCAACGTGCAGGTCTGCTGGGAGAAGTTCTGCAACTTCTGGGAGGTCGAGCCGCGCCTGATGCCGATGGAGGGCGACCGGCTGCACCTGGAGGCGGACGCCGCCGTCGCGATGTGCGACGAGAACACCATCGGGGTGGTGGCCGTCCTCGGCTCGACCTTCGACGGCTCCTACGAGCCCGTGGCCGAGATCTGCGCCGCCCTCGACGCCCTGCAGGAGCGCACCGGGATCGACATCCCCGTGCACGTAGACGGGGCCTCGGGGGGCATGATCGCCCCCTTCCTCGACGAGGACCTGGTCTGGGACTTCCGGCTGCCCCGGGTGGCCTCGATCAACACCTCCGGCCACAAGTACGGGCTGGTCTACCCCGGCGTCGGCTGGGCGCTGTGGCGGGACACCGACGCCCTGCCCGAGGAACTGGTCTTCCGGGTCAACTACCTCGGCGGCGACATGCCGACCTTTGCCCTCAACTTCTCCCGGCCCGGCGCCCAGGTGGTCGCCCAGTACTACACCTTCCTGCGGCTGGGCCGGGACGGCTACCGCACCGTCCAGCAGACCGCCCGCGACGTGGCCACCTACCTCTCCTCGCGGATCGAGGAGTGCGGGGACTTCCGGATGATCACCCGCGGCGACCAGCTGCCGGTCTTCGCCTTCACCACCGCCGACCACGTCACCGCGTACGACGTCTTCGACGTCTCCCGGCGGATGCGCGAGCGCGGCTGGCTGGTGCCCGCCTACACCTACCCTGCGAACCGCGAGGACCTGGCGGTGCTGCGCATCGTCGTCCGCAACGGCTTCTCCGAGGACCTCGCCGACCTCTTCCTCGCCGACCTGGCGCGCTACCTCCCCCAGCTGCGCGCCCAGGACCACCCGCTCCACCCGCCCGGCGAGGCGCCCACCGCCTTCCACCACTGAGCGGCGCCTCGCGGGGCACACGCTCCCCATGGGGAAGGACAAACAGACCAGGGGCACCGTCTTCGTCGCGCTCGCCGCGAACCTGGTGATCGCCGTGGCGAAGGCGATCGGCGGGCTGCTCACCACCTCGCCGGCGCTGCTGTCGGAGGCGGCGCACTCGGTGGCCGACACACTCAACGAGGTCTTCCTGCTGGCCGCGCTGCGGCGCAGCCGGCGCGGGCCCGACGCGCGGCACCCCTTCGGCTACGGCAAGGAGCGCTGGTTCTGGTCGCTGCTCGCCGCCGTGGGCATCTTCGTGATGGGCGGCTGCTTCTCCTTCTACCAGGGCGTGTCCGCGTTCCACGAGAGCGAGCCGCACACCGTGCGGGCCTTCGTGATCGCCGTGGCCGTGCTGGTCATCTCCCTGCTCGCCGAGGGGACCTCGCTGGTCAGGGCGCTGCTGCAGGTACGCGGCGGGGCCCGCGAGCACGGCCGCCCCTTCCGCACCGAACTGCGCGAGGGCGAGGACCCCACCCTGCGCACCGTGCTCGGCGAGGACACCGCGGCGGTGTTCGGCGTGCTGCTGGCGCTCACCGGCGTGGTGCTGCACTGGACGACCGGCGACCGGACCTGGGAGGCGTACGCGTCCCTGGCGATCGCCGTCCTGCTGATGTACGTCGCCTACCGGCTCGGCAAGGACTGCCGGGACACCCTCATCGGCGAGGCCGCCGACCCCCGGCTGCGGCACCGGGCGCACGAACTGCTGACGCGGCAGCCGGAGATCGACACCGTCACCGCGCTGCTGACGATGCGCCTCGGGATCGACTCGGTGCTGCTGGCCGCCCGGGTGGACCTGACCGAGGGCATCGACAGCGAGACCGTGGAGGAGGCGGCGGTCCGCATCAAGGGCGCGCTGGCCGGGGAGTTCCCCGAACTGGACCAGATCTTCCTGGACGTCACCGACGCCTCCGAGGAGGACCGCCGCGCGGCCCACCGGCTGCGGCGGGCGCTGCGCGCCGAGGCGGGCAAGGGCAAGGGCGGGAGCGGGAGTTGACCCGGCCGCCCGGCCTGGCCCCGGGTGCGGGCCTGCCGCGGCGGTCAGCGGCCGACGCCTACGCCGTGCCGGGCCAGCCAGGGCAGCGGTGCCACCGATGAACCCATCTGGGGCGTGACGCGGACCTCGAAGTGCAGGTGCGGGCCGGTGGAGTTGCCGGAGTTGCCGGACCGGCCGATCCGCTCGCCCGCGCTGACCCGCTGCCCGGGGACGACCTCCAGGACGGACAGATGGGCGTAGTGCGTGCAGTACCCGTCGTCGTGCCGGACGACGATCTGGTTGCCGAAGCCGTCACCGCACGCGGCGACCACCACCGTGCCGTCGCCCACCGCGCGGACCGGGGTGCCCGGCGGCACCGCGAAGTCCTGGCCGGTGTGGCGGTGCGCCCAGTGCGCGCCGGAGGCGTCGTAGCGGGCGGTGAGCGTGTAGTGCGCCACCGGGCGCACCCAGTGCGGGGCGCCCCGGCGGTGGGCGGCGGCGGATGACCGGGGCCGGGCCGGGGACAGGTCGCGGGGGCATCCCGCCGAGAGCCCCTCGTGGGCCATGAGCGCCAGGTCCCGGGCGGACAGCCGGGCCCGGGCGCGCTGCAGCCGCGCCTCGATGCCCCGTCGCAGCACGTCCTTGCGGTGCGCCTCGCGGGCCAGCACCGCCAGCGTCCGGTCCACGGCCACGGTGTCCGCCGCCAGCCGGCGCTGGGCCAGCATCCGCTCGGCCAGCAGCGCCGCCTGCGCGTGGTCGCCCTGCCGGGCCAGCGTCGCCCCCTCCAGCAGCTGGTCGGGCCGCCCGGACAGCAGCAGCCGCGCCGACGGCCCCAGCACCCCGTTGCGGTACTCGCTGCGCGCCATCGCCCCGATCCGGTCCCGCAGCACGTCCAGCCGGTGCCGCTCCACCGCCGCGGCCCGGTGCAGCAGCCGCAGGTCGGCGCGCTTGCGGCGGACCGCCCGCTCCGCGTCCTCGTACGCCTGCACCGCACGGGCCGCCTGCGCGTACAGCCGCTCCACCCGGGCCGGCGGGCCGGGGCGCGGCTCGGGGCGCTCGCCGGCCACCGCCGGCGAGGCGGTCAGCAGCAGGCAGAGGGCCACGGCCGCCGTCCTCCATCGCATCGCCCGATCCTTTCGGGCCCGGTCACCGCGGTGCCCGGACGACACGCCCCGCCGGGCCCGGGGCCACCCGGCGGGGTGACCGCATCCGGGCGTGCGCCCGCCCGGGGACCGCCCGATCATGGGAACGGGCGCACTCGGCGGACAGGAGGGTGACCGGGTGAGCGGTGACGGTGAGCCCGGCAACTGGTCACCCACGGCGGGTCGGCCCGCGAACGGATGGCCGCCTTCCGCTCGGTGGGCATCCACTCGGCGCTCGACCGGCTCGCCGGGTTGCGTCTGCACTCCGACGGTGATCTGGGCGGACCGGTCGACCGGATCCTCCACCGCACGGATCGTCCGATAACCGGATCAACCGCTCGGACTATCACAAGAGGCGGATCTCGACTTGCGCCCGCACGATGATCAGACGGGCCGCCGCAGGGGCGGTCCCGGGAACCGGCCCCTCGGGGAGGATCTGCCGTGACCGTCAGTCTGGCGCATCTGCGTCGTTGCTCCGTTGCCGTCGACCTCGGGGCGTCGCGCACCCGTGTCTACCTCAAGCACCAGGGACTCGTCGTGGACGAGCCCAGCGTGGCCGCCGTCAACGCGCACAGCGGTGCCCTCATCGCGGTCGGCTCGCTCGCCGAGAAGATGACCGGCCGCACGCCGGAGCACATCCGCGTGGTCCGCCCCATCCAGGCCGGGATGGTCGTCGACATCGAGATGGCCCAGCGCATGCTCCGCCACCTGCTGGGCGGTCAGCTCCGCAAGGCCTGGCGGCGCAAGCCGATGCTCCGGGCGGCCGTCTGCACCCCCAACGGCAGCGGGCCGCTGGCCCAGCGGGCCGCCGTCGAGACGCTGTACGGCCTCGGTTCGCGGCGGGTCGAACTCGTGGACTCCGTCATCGCGGCCGCCATCGGGTGCGGGCTGCCGGTCGAGCAGCCCGAAGCGACGATGATCATGCTCGCCGGGGCCGGCACCACGCAGATCGCGGTCATGTCGATGGGCTCGATCGTCGCCGCGGAGACCATCGGGGTGGGCGGCGAGGCCATCGACCACGCCGTCGTCCAGCACCTGCGCAACACGCACGAACTGCTGCTGCCCAGCCAGTCGGTGCGGTCGCTGCACGAGGCCCTCTCCGCGCCCGGGCCCACCGCGCCCAGCGCCGAGGTCCAGGGGCGCGACGTCGCCAGCGGGATCGCCCGTACGGTCCGCGTCGACACCGAGGCGGTACGGCAGGCGATCCGGATGCCCATGGCGACGCTGGTCGACGGCATCGGCCAGGTGCTCCGGAGGTGCCCGCCGGACCTGGTGGCCGACCTCACCGACCGCGGCGTCATGCTGGCGGGCGGCAGCGCCCTGCTGCCGGGCCTGGACATGATGCTCCGTCAGGCCACCGGGATGCCGGTCACGGTCGCGGACCGGCCCGACGTCTGCGCGGTGCTCGGACTCGGCGCCATGATGGAGGGCCACCCCGTCCCGACGCCGCTCGACCCGCTGTCCGTGTAGTCCCGCGGCCGGCCGGGACGGGAGCACCCGCCCGTCCCGGCCGAGCCGTGTCCGGAGGGGCTGTCCGGGCCGGCCCGGTGGAAGCGGCGTCAGCGGCCGGCGCCCGGGCTCGGCGGTCGCGGCGCGGCCCTTTCGGCCCTGTCCCGTTCCGCGCGTTCGACCAGGCGCGCGGCGTGCCCGGCGACGAGGTCCGGGCGGTGGGAGGGAAGCCAGTGGCCGCCGTCCACGTGGTGGATCTCGGCGGCGGGTGCCCAGTCGGTGATCTCGGTCTGCCAGGGCGGCAGGACGAACACGTCCTTGGACGGGGCCAGCACCACCGCGGGGAGCCCGGCGTGCCGGACGCGGGGGCGGAGCATGCGGGGCAGCACATTGGCGCGGTAGAGCCTCAGCCCGGCACGGTTGCGGGCGGCGAGCCCGGGGCCGTACCCGGCGGGGGCCTCCCCGGTCTCCAGGCGGCGCAGGGTCGCGATGACGCCGTCCAGGAAGCCGCCGCGGCAGGCGAGTTCGGCGATCCCCGCCAGATGGAAGAAGCCGACGTACTGCGAGGCCAGCGACTGCTTGGCGAGCTTGAGCAGACGGGCCGGGGACGGGCGGCGCAGCTGGGCGCGGTACCAGCGGCCGGTGTGGTCGAGGTCGGGTCCGGAGATCGAGGTGATCGAGGCGTAGCGGTGCGCGAGTTCGGGGGTGCTGACGGTGTGCCAGCTCTGCACCGACCCCCAGTCGTGGGTGAGCAGGTGCACCGGGGCGCCCGGGCTGACCGCGTCGGCGACGGCGGTGGTGTCGGCGGCGAGCCGCGGCAGCCGGTAGGCGCGGGTACGGCGCGGCTTGTCCGAGGCGCCCGAGCCGCGCACGTCGTACGACACGACGTGGAGGCCGCGGGCGGCCAGCCGCCCTGCGACGCCGTCCCACACCCCGTGGTCGTCGGGGAAGCCGTGCACGCACAGCACCGTGGGCCCGGCCGGGTCCCCCTGCTCGTACACCGCCAGCCGCACCCCGTCGGAGGCCGTGACCCAGCGCTGCGCCATGTCCGCCGCCCTTCGTCCTCGCGTCGCGGCCGCGTCGCCGCGTCACCACTTGGCCGTCGCGGCGTCACCTCGTCTTCGCGCCCCGTTCCGCCGCCGTTCCCGGCGGCCACGATGGCAGCTTGCTGACGCGATGTCTAGCAGTGGGACGGGATACCTTTGCCGCTGTGACCGGTGCGAACGCGATACTGCAGCGACGGCTCGGCGTCTTCGACGCCACCGTCATCGGACTCGGCTCGATGATCGGCGCCGGGGTCTTCGCCGCCTTCGCCCCCGCCGCCCGCGCGGCCGGGTCCGGGCTGCTCGCCGGGCTCGCGGCCGCCGCCGTCGTCGCCTACTGCAACGCCATGTCCTCGGCCCGGCTCGCCGCGCTGTACCCCGCCTCGGGCGGGACGTACGTCTACGGGCGCGAGCGGCTCGGGCCGTTCTGGGGCTACCTGGCGGGCTGGTCCTTCGTCGTCGGCAAGACCGCCTCCTGCGGCGCGATGGCCCTGACGATCGGCGCGTACGTCTGGCCGGAGCAGCAGCGGGCGGTCGGCGTCGCCGCGGTCGTGGCGCTCACCGCCGTCAACTATGCCGGTGTGCAGAAGGCGGCCTGGCTCACCCGGGGCATCGTCGCCGTCGTCCTCGCGGTGCTCGCGGCCTTCACGGTCGCCGCGTTCACCGGCGGCGACGCCGACGCCGCCCGGCTGGACATCGGTGCCGACGCGACCGTGGGCGGGGTGCTGCAGGCGGCCGGCCTGCTGTTCTTCGCCTTCGCCGGATACGCCAGGATCGCCACCCTCGGCGAGGAGGTCAGGGACCCGGCGCGCACCATCCCCCGCGCGATCCCGCTCGCCCTCGGCATCACGCTGATCGTCTACGCGGCCGTCGCGGTCGCCCTGCTCGCGGTGCTGGGCCCGCAGGGGCTCGCCGGCTCGGCCGCGCCCCTGGCCGACGCCGCGGGCGACCTCGCGCCGCTGATGCGGGTGGGCGCCGCGGTCGCCGCCGTCGGCTCCCTGCTCGCACTGATCCTCGGGGTCTCCCGCACCACCCTGGCCATGGCCCGCGACGGGCACCTGCCACGGACCCTGGCCGCGGTGCACCCCCGGTCCGGGGTGCCGCACCACGCCGAACTCGCCGTCGGCGCGGTCGTCGCCGTCCTCGCCGCCACCGCCGACCTGCGCGGGGCGATCGGCTTCTCCTCCTTCGGCGTCCTCGCCTACTACGCGGTCGCCAACGCCTCCGCCTGGACCCTCGGCCCCGGCGCCCGGCGCGCCGTACCCGCCCTCGGCCTGCTCGGCTGCCTCGTCCTGGCCTTCGCCCTGCCGTGGACCTCCGTCGCCGCGGGCGCGGCCGTCCTGGCCGTCGGCGCGGCGGTGTACGCGGCACGCTCCCGGGGCTCCCGGCGCGCCTGACGCGGGTCGCCCGGGCGAGGGGCGTTGCCCTACCGAGATCCATCCGCAACGGCCCCGATGCCACCCGTCCGCGGGCTCCTGCGTCACAGTCGCAGAAGGCGCAGGGGGCGCCCACGGGGGAGGGCAGGGCAAATGACGCTGATGCAGCGGATCACGGCGGCGGTACTGGCGACGGTCGCCGCCGGAGCGGTACTGACGGGTTGCGGCGCCGACGCGGACCGGGGAAGCGGCGACCGCGCGCAGCGGCCCGGTCCCGTACGGGGCGCGGACGGCCCCGAGAACGGCTCCGAGTGGAACGGGCAGGGCACGCACGAGGACGGGGGCCTGGAACGGGCGCCCGACGCGTCGCGGCTGTCGACCTTCGCGCTGGACGTCGACACCGCCTCCTACGGCTACGCCAAGCGGCGGCTCGACCAGGGTTTCCTGCCCTCCCCGAAGGACGTGCGCCACGAGGAGTTCGTCAACAGCTTCCGCCAGGACTACCCCGCACCCAGGGGCGACGGCTTCTCCGTCACCGTCGACGGCGCCCGCATCGGCGACGAGGAGGGCTGGTCCCTTCTGCGCGTCGGCCTCGCCACCCGCCCCGCGGACGAGGCGAACAGGCCGCCGGCCGTGCTCACCTTCGTCGTGGACGTCTCCGGCTCCATGGGCGACCCGGGCCGCCTCGACCTCGTCCAGAAGGCGCTGCGCGCCGCGGTCGGCGAGCTGCGGGACGACGACTCCCTCGCCGTCGTGACCTTCAGCGACCACGCGCGGGTCGCCCTGCCGGCCACCCGGCTCGGCGCCGGGGGCGCCCGCAAGCACGCCCTGTCCGTCGTCGACCGCCTCGCACCGGAGGACTCCACCAACCTGGAGGCGGGTCTGCTCACCGGCTACGACGTGGCCCTGGAGAGCGCCCGGCGCGGGGCCACCAACCGGGTCGTACTGCTCTCCGACGCCCTCGCCAACGCCGGGGAGACCGACCCCGACGCCCTCCTGGAGCGGATCGACCGGGCCCGCTCACGGCACGGCATCGCGCTCTTCGGCGTCGGCGTCGGCAGCGAGTACGGCGACGAGCTGATGGAACGGCTGGTCGACAAGGGCGACGGCCACACCTCGTACGTCTCGACCCCGGCCGAGGCCCGCGCCCTGTTCGTGGACCGACTGCCCGTCAACATCGGGCTGCGCGCCCGCGACGCCAAGGCCCAGATCTCCTTCGACCCGCGCACCGTCGACCGCTACCGCCTGATCGGCTTCGAGAACCGCGCCGTCGCGGACGAGGACTTCCGCGACGACCGCGTCGACGGCGGCGAGGTCGGCCCCGGCCACACCGTCACCGCGCTCTACGCCGTGCGGCTGAAGGCGGGCGCCCGGGGCCACGTCGCCACGGCCACCGTGCGCTGGCTCGACCCGCACGACCGCTCCCCGCACGAGGCCGCGGGCGCCGTCGAGGCGGACCGGCTCGCCGGCCGCCTGTGGGACTCCGGCACGTCCCCGCGGCTCCGCGTGGACGCGGTCGCCGCGTACTTCGCCGACGCGCTGCGCACCTACGACACCGGTGACGGGCAACTGCCCGGCGCCCCCGGCCTCGCCGAGCTCGGCGACCGCGCGCACGCCCTGGCCGCGACCACCGAGGACCCGGCCGTACGCGACCTGGCGGAAGCCGTCGACAGCGCGTACGCGCTGCGCGCGGGCTGATGGAGTATCAGTGGAGACATGGCAGAAGAGAAGGAACCCGAACCCGAGCTCGACGCCCGTCACAGCAGCGCCGGCGCGACCCCCACGACCTGGCACGACGCCCGCGGACACCTGGCGGGCGCCGAGATCTACTGGCTGACCACCGTCCGCCCGGACGGCCGCCCCCACGTCACCCCGTTGATCGGGGTCTGGCTCGACGACGCGCTGCACTTCTGCACCGGCGCCGACGAGCGCAAGGCAGGGAACCTCGACCGCAACCCCCGGGTCGTCCTCACCACCGGCAACAACGCGCTCGGCGAGGGCCTGGACATCGTGCTCGAGGGCAGGGCGGCGCGTGTGCGCAGTGACAAGCAACTGCGCCGGATCGCGGAGGCGTACGAGAGCAAGTACGGCTCCGAATGGCACTTCGACGTACGCGACCAGGTCTTCGTCGGCGACGGCCACGAAGCCCTGGTCTACGAGGTCGAACCCACCACGGCCTTCGCCTACGCCCGCGGCACCACCTACAGCCAGACCCGCTGGCTGTTCTAGGTGAACCCGGGGGACGCGGCCCGTAGCGCCTGTGGCCTGTCGTCGGGTGCGGGTTCGTCTCGCGCCCCCGCGGGCGCGAAGCGGGCGGCAGCGGAGGGGAGGGCGGGTGCGCCCGCCGTTGCCGGCGTCTGCGGGTGATTCGGGGTGCTGTCGAGCGGTCGGCGGGAGATCAGGCCCTGTTTCGCCGGGGTACCGAGCGGGGGGCATCAAGCTCGCCTTCACCGGCATGGACGTCGGAACAGGGCCCGATCTCGGGGAAGCACCCGCGGACGCCGGTCACGGCGGGCGCGCAGACCGGCACCACCGGAAACGCGAACCGCTCCGGAGCCTGAACCCCGGCCGCCCGCCACCTGCACCGCGTCGAGGGGAGAGCCGCCACCCACCCTCCGGTCCGCAGCCCGCTCTGCGCCCCGGAGGGCGCAAGACGGCGGGAGAGGCCGAACACAGGCACCGGAGGGCGCCATCACCCGCGGGAACGCCTGGACGGGCCCGGGCCGGCCGGGCCGTGGAAGGCGGCGCGGTCGGCTGCGGCGGTCCCGCGGGCCCAGCCCTCGTGGTCGCGGCCCCTGAGGCGCTGCGTGCGGGTCTCGGGGAACATCGCGTCCGCGGCGCGGCCGACGGCGACCTCGCGGGCGGCCAGCGCGGGGAGGACCTCCGTGGCTCCGGTGGCCTGCGCGGCCTCCTCCGTCGCGTCGCGGGAGGCGGAGGCCAGGCGCTCGCCGACGCGGCCCGCGTAGGCGATGAGGAAGGACTCGCGGAAGTCCCGCGACAGGTCGCCGCCCCGGCCGCCCTTGCGGCGCGGGCGACGTGCGGCCGGTTCCGGGGCGCCGCCGCCGCGCATGGCCGCCTCGGCCTGCACCAGCAGCGACGTGTACAGCACCTCCACGGCCTCCAGGTCGGCCTCCCAGCCCACGACCGTCGAGAAGCCGAACTCCGCCGACCACACGGCACGGCAGCGGTTCGCCTCCGCGACCGCGTCCAGCAGCAGGGCCTTCGGCGCCTCGTACGGGCGGTCCACGCCGATCCGCCGCGCGCCCGGGCCGCCGCCCGGCGCCGTACCCGCGACCAGCGCCTCGTCCACGCTGTGCCGCGCCATCAGGTGCTGGGCCTTCGCGCTCAGCGCCTCCGCCTCCTCCGGGAAGGCCGTGGACTCGGCCTTCGCCAGCAGCGCCCTGATCCGCCGCAGCATCGGGTGCCCCGTACCGCCGGACGCCGCCGGGGGCGCGGCCAGCGGGGTGATGCCGGGCAGCCGCCCCAGCAGGCGGACGAGTTCCAGCACGGCCGTCGCCACCGCGAAGCGGTCCAGCCGCTCCGCCGCCCCGTACGCCGTCAGGAGGCCCGCCGGGTCGCCGCCGGCCGCGCTCAGCCGGCCGGCGAGCCGCACGTGCTCGGGGCGCAGTTCCCGGCGCACCATCCGCAGCACGTCCGCGTCCTGCCAGCCGCGCGCCCGGCAGCCCCGCAGCAGTCCGCCCACGGCGGTCACCACTGCCCGGCCGACCTCGTCCCAGCCGGCCTCCGCCGCCGCCATGGCCGACGCCCCGGCGTCCAGCGCCGTATCGACGTCCCCCTCCGCCGCCCCCAGAGCGCCGGAGAACGCCGCCTCGACCACCGTCATCGCATCTCGCACGGGGTTCAGGATCGCACCGACACGCCGCGTACGGAGCGCGGTGCCCACCCGCCCACGCGGACCGGGCCGGGGTGTGGAGCCGTGAGCACCGACAGCGGGCGCGCGGGCTGGGACATCCGCACGGCCGGACCGCACGACGCCGCACGAAGGGCCCTGCTGCTGCCGGGCGCCCTGTGCACGGCCGAGTTCCTCGGCGTAGGCCGCCGGACACCCAAGACGCGGACAGCGAGGGCGATGAACTGAGCTCGCACCGCGCCGGTCCATTGCTCGGCCTGCCGCAACCGGGCCCGCGCGCTCCTCGCCGCGGCCTGCGGGACGTGGTGCCGGGCCGTGGACGCCGGCGAGTCCCCCGGGTGTGGACACGCCCTCACCGCGACGATCCGGACGCCGCGCGACCGGGCCGGTCATCCACCGGTCGCCCACCGGTCGTCCGGCGGACATCCGGTGATGGGACCGTGCGGACGTGACTCGCACGATGGCTCTCGGACTGGCCGGTACCGCCGCGCTGGCGGCCGGCGGCAGCGCCGCGGGGGCGCTGCCGGTACGGGACGGCATCGCGCTGCCGCACGGCGAGGCGGCGGCCGGACTGCTGGTGGCGTACTTCGGCCTCGGCCTGCTCGTCGCCGCGTGGTGGCGGCTCGGCCGGCTGGTGCGCGGGCCCCGGCCGCCGTCGATCCGCGCCCTGCTGACGACCTTCGCCGTGTGGGCGGCGCCCCTGCTCCTGGCGCCGCCGCTGTTCAGCAGGGACGTCTACAGCTACCTGGCGCAGGGCGCGATGGTGAACGCGGGCATCGACGTCTACACGCACGGGCCGAGCGTGCTCGGGGGCACGGCGGCCGCCGAGGTGCCGGCGATCTGGCGGAACAGCCCCGCGCCGTACGGGCCCGCCTTCCTGGCACTGGCACGCTACGGAGCACACGCCGGGGTCATCGGGATGCGGGCGCTGGCCCTGCTGGGCGTGGCCCTGCTCGCGGCCCTGCTGCCGCGGCTCGCACGGCGCTGCGGCGCGGACCCTGCCGCCGCCGTGTGGCTCGGGGCTCTCAACCCCCTGGTGCTGCTGCACCTGGTGGCGGGGGCGCACAACGACGCCGTCATGCTCGGCCTGCTCGGTGCGGGCCTGGGCGCGGCGCTGGCCCGCCGTCCGATACCGGCCGCCGCGCTGGTGACCCTGGCCGCCCTGGTCAAGGCACCCGCCGCCCTCGGACTGCTCGTCGTGGCAAGCCTGTGGGCCGAACAACTGCAGGGCCGCTGGCGCCTGGCGCGCGCCGGGGCGGCCACGGCGGCGGTCGCCGGCGCGGCCACCGTGGCGGTCACCGCCGTCACCGGCGTCGGCTACGGCTGGATCGGCGCGCTGACCACGCCCGCCTCCGCCTCCAACTGGTCCCTGGTCAACGTCCTGGGCCGGTTCATCGGCACCCCGGACGTCTGGCGGCTGCTCGGCATGGCCGCCGCCGCGCTCGTCATCGCCGCCGTGTGGTTCTTCCGCGAGCGGCTCGGGCCGGTGTACGCCCTCGGCATCAGCCTGCTCGCGGTGGCGCTGCTGGGCCCGGCGATCCGCCCCTGGTACCTGCTGTGGGGGCTCGTTCCGCTCGCCGTCGCCGCGCCCGACGGCCGGGTGCGGCGGCTCGCCGCGCTCGCCAGCGCGGTGCTGGCCCTCGCGGTGCTGCCCAGCGGGTTCGCCGCCACACCCCGTCAGATCGCCCTGGCGGCCACCGGTGCGGCCCTCGCGCTGCTGCCGCTCGCCGCGATACGGCTGGTCCGGCTCGTCCGTCCCGCGCTCGCCTCATGAGGCGGATCGTGACGGCGGCCGCCGCCGTGGCCGCGACCGCGCTGTTCCTGGCGACCGTGCCGCTGCACCGGCACTGGTTCGACCTCGGCGTCTACTGGGGCACCGTCAACGCCTGGGTGCACGACGGCGTCGGTGTCTACGACTACCTCAGCCCCGGCACCGCGTACGGCTTCACCTACCCGCCCTTCGCCGCGCTGTGCATGCTGCCGCTGACCCTGCTGACCTGGCCCGCGGCCGTCGTCCTCGCGGCCGCGGTCAACATCTGCGCGGCGGGGGCCGTCCTGTGGTGGACGGTGTGGCCGATCGTGCGCCGCGAGGGCTGGACCCCCTGGTACGCGATGGTGCTGGCCGGGTGCCTGATGTCGCTGCTGGAACCGGTCCACGACACCTTCTCCTTCGGGCAGGTCAACCTCGTCCTGCTCGCCCTGGTACTCGCCGACACCGAACTGCTGCGCCGCGGCAGCCGCTGGGCCGGCTGCGCGATCGGCCTCGCCGCCGCCGTGAAACTGACGCCCGCGCTGTTCATCGGCTGGCTGCTGCTCGCCGGGCACCGCCGCGCCGGGCTCGCCGCGACCGCCACCGCGGCCGGGGCGACCCTGCTGGCGGCGGCCGTCGCGCCCGGCGCGTCCCGCGACTTCTGGACCCGGGCGATGTGGGACACCGACCGCGTCGGCTCGCTGTCGTACGCCTCCAACCAGTCGCTGCGCGGCACCTTCGCCCGCCTCGACGCCCCCACGTGGGTGTGGGCGGTGGCCGTCGTCGCGGTGCTCGCGGTGTGGGTGTACCGGGTCCGCGGGACCGACGTGGTGACGGGCGCCGCCCTCACGGGTGTGACGGCCTGTCTGGTCAGCCCGGTGACCTGGGTGCACCACCTGGTGTGGCTGATCCCCGCGCTGGCGGCGCTGGCCGGCAGGGCGCTGCGGCTGCGGACCCGCGGACTGGTGGTCGCGGCGGTCGGCAGTTACGTCCTGCTCTGCAGCAGCCTCGTGTGGCTGTGGCGGGACGACCCCGGCACCGGCGGCGTGGGCGCCCTCGTGGGCGGCAGCGCCTACGTGTGGATCGGTCTGGGGATGCTCGTCGCACCCCGGCCCGGATGGCGTACCAGGGCGCGCCCGCGTCCGATCCTGGCTGACAGGGTGGGAGAGAGGGCCGGCTGACGGCCCGTCGGCCGTGCTGTCCGCCGAGCCCCCGAGGAGATCGACGCATGCGTGTGTCCCTGCGCCGGACGTTCGCCGCAGTGCTGATGACCGCCGTCCCCGCGCTGGCCGCCCTCCCCACGCCGTCCCCCGCGCAGGCGCACTCCCCCGCCGCACTGGCACCCCTGCTCGGCGTGGGAGCGCCGAACTCCATCCCCGGCCGCTACATCGTCACCCTCGCCCCTGGCAGCGACCCCTCCTCCGTCGCGAGCGCGGCCGGGATCACCCCGGCCCATGTCTACGACCGGGTGATGCGGGGCTTCGCCGCCCCGCTCACCGGACGGCAACTGGCGCGGGTGAGGGCCCTGCCCTCGGTGCGCGGCGTGGAGCAGGACACCACCGTCAGCCTGCCCGCGGAGGACCGCGTGCCGGTAGCGACCGGCCACCGGCTGCCGATCGGCGCGCCCCCGGCCGGCACCGGGCGCTTCTGGGGCCTGGAGCGGGTGAACAACCGCGCACCGGCCACCCACGGCTTCACCGTACGGGCGACCGGCGCCAAGGTCACCGCGTACATCATCGACAGCGGCATCGACTTCACCCACCCCGAGTTCGGCGGCCGCGCCAAGCCCGGAATCGACGAGATGGAGGACGACCGGAACGCCGCGGACTGCGCCGGCCACGGCACGCACGTCGCCGGCACGGTGGGCGGGGCGCACACCGGGGTCGCCCGCGCCGTCTCGCTGGTCTCCGTGCGGGTGCTGGACTGCGAGGCGCGCGGCCCGAACTCCGGGATCATCGCCGGGATCAACTGGGTGGCCGAGCACGCGGCACGGCCCGCCGTGGCCAACATCTCGCTGGGCGGGCTGTACTCCCCGACGATGAACGAGAGCCTGGACGCACTGGCCCGCTCCGGGGTCTTCCCGGTCGTCGCGGCCGGCAACGACGACGTCAGCTCCTGCGTCATCTCCCCGGCGAGCGCCACGGAGGCCTTCACCGTCGCCGCGACCGACCGCGCCGACCACCGGGCGCCGTTCAGCAACTTCGGCAGCTGCGTCAACCTGAACGCGCCCGGCGTCGACATCGCCTCCGCCTTCCCCAACGGGCTCTACGCGATCATGAGCGGCACCTCGATGGCCGCCCCCCACGTCACCGGTATCGCCGCGCTCTACAAGGACACCTACGGGGACGCCGGCTTCGAGGTGCTGAAGAAATGGCTGCTCGACCACGCCACCCGCTCCGCCGTCGCCGAACCATGGGGCACCCCGCAGCTGGTGGCGTTCACCGGCGACCTCTGAACGGCGGCGCCGGGCGCGCCTGCGTCGTCCGCCGTCCTCCTCAGGTGAGTTCGCGCGCGAAGTGCAGCGCCGTGATCGCCATGCGATGTGCGTGGTAGAAGCGGTGCGCCCCGTGGTTGGCGACGCCGGCGTCCAGTTCCAGCCGCTCGCAGCCCGCCGCCCGGGCCCTGGTCTCCAGCTCCGCCAGCAACCGCGTGCCCACCCCGGCGCCGCGCGCGTCCAGCGCCGTGACCATGTCGTCGACGAGCAGCGTCCGCCCTCTGCTGGTGGTCAGCACCCGGTGCGTGGCCACCCCCAGGTAACGCTCCCGAGCGTCCAGAGCCGCCGTGAAGACCACGCCCTGATCGTGCGCCTCCGCGGCGAACGCCGCGAACCCGTCGGCGGTCAGCGCCGGCCTCAACGCCCTGATCAACGGGCCGACTTCAGCGGTCATGGCCGGGTCACCAGGCTTCACGTCCACGAACGTCAGTTCCATGGCGTGATCCTAGGAGGCGCCGGCTCCCGCCGCCCTCCGGTACGGATCAACTTCCCCCGGCGTTCAACACCCGGGGCCGGGGGACGTGTGCCCTCACGATCAACGAGACGGCGCACGTCCCCCGGCCCCGGAACGGACGCTAGGTCTCGGCCCGCTCCCGGGCCTCGACCACCATCGGCAACCGGTCGGGGTGAGGCACGGCCGCGGTGACCTCCCGGGCCGTGTGGCCGGGGGCCGGCCGCAGTCGCCGCCGGCTCAGCACCGTGGCCAGGGAGATGATCATCTGCGTCCAGGCGAAGGAATCCCCGATGCACTTGCGGGTTCCCGCGCCGAACGGCACGAACGCCCCTCTCGGCAGGGCCGCGCTGCGCTCCGGCAGCCACCGGTCCGGGTCGAAGCGCTCCGGGTCGGGGAACGAACGGCGGTCCCGGTGCAGGGCGTAGAGGCTGAAGGCGACCTCGGTGCCGGCAGGCAGGGTCACCCCGCCGATTTCGACGGGTTCGACCGCACGCCGCATCAGCAGGGTGACGCCGTGCAGCCTGACCACTTCGTTGATGACCCGCGGCAGGTACTCGTACGCGGCGACGTGCTCCAGCGCGACCGGTCCGGAGCCCGAGACCGCCGCGATCTCGGCCAGCAGCCGCTCCTCGACCTCGGGGTGCCGGGCGATCTCGTGGAACGCCCAGGTGAGAGTGGTCGCGGTGTTCTCCGCACCCGCGAAGAGAATCGTGCTGAGCTCGTCCCTGACCTCCACGTCCGTGAGGGCCTCGCCGGAGTCCGCGTCACGCGCCGCGAGCAGCGTCGACAACAGGTCGGGGCGGTCCGTGTCGCCGGACACGCGGGCCGCGGCGACGACGTCGTCGATCACCCGGAGCAGTTCGTCCGCCGCGGCGTCGAAACGGCGGTTGGCCGGGATGGGTACCCGGTCGAGGAACTTGGGTGAGGCGGTGCGCAGGAGCAGGGTGTTGACGATGACCGGCAGGTGCACCCGTATGGCGTCGACCGCGGGCTTGCCGATGTCCGTCGAGAACATCGTCCCCGCCAGCGTGTTGACCACCATGGCGGCCATCTCCCGCTCCACCGCGACGGTGTCCCCCGGCCGCCACGAGTCGGCCGTCTCCCGCGCCTGCGCTGACATGACCTCGGCGTATCCGGCGATGCGGGTCCGGTGGAACATCGGCTGCATCAGCCGGCGGTGCCGCCGGTGGGTGTCTCCCCCCGCGGTGACCAGTCCCTCGCCCACCAGGACCTTCAGCCGGTCGAAGAAACGTCCCTTCTCGAAGCTGCGCCCCCTGGTGACGAGCAATTCGTTCACCAGCGCGGGGCTGTTCACGAAGTAGACGGGCATCGTGCCCACGTCGACCCGGACCAGGTCACCGGTGTCCCGGAGCGACGTGACAAAGCCGAGGGCGTTGCGTGCCAGCGGCCAGACGTGGCCGATGAGCGGAAGCCGACCGGGGGCGCGCGGAACCGAGCGCAAGTCTGCATTCACCCCGAGAACTCCTCTTCTTTCGCGGGAAACTACGCCGTGCGCTGGGCGATCGGGTGTATCAAGGAGTCGACGGTTGTCGCCTGGGTGAACTCGTGCGGCGAGCGGGACGGATCCCCGTCGGGAAGCAGGTCCCACCACCAGGCGATCGCCGGGATGTCCAGCGGATCCAGACTGTCGTCGCTCGGTGTGTCGCAGAAGGTCGAGGGGAGGTTCGCCGGATCGTCGGGTGTGGTGTAGCGGACCGAGCTGACACCCCAGTCCTGGGCCCCGCGTATGAAGTGGCCGAGGCTGTCGAGGAACTGGCGCAGCTGTGGGCTGCCGAAGATCCGCAGATGTTCCGTGACGCGGAGGAAGAGGTTCATCACGCGATCGCGCTGTGCGATGGCGAGGGTGAGCGCCTTGTCCTGCGAGAGGCCTCGCTCCTCGGCTAGCACCCGCACCGCGTTCAGGTAGAAGCCACCGGCCCGCTTCTCCTTGTGGTGGGAGAAGATGTCATTGTCCCAGCAGATGATGAAGTACGCCATCTCGGCCGTGGCGCGTACGGCGGTGAGGTCCCTCTCCAGCGGCTGGAGTTCGTAGCCGTGCCCCATCTCCAGCAGCGGCATCATGACCGACGTGGCGCCGTCGTAGATGCGCATGAGCGTGTAGTCGTTGAGGTCCGGTACGGCGCCGCGGCTCCTGAAGGACGACTCCCACACAACGGACGAGAAGTACTCGCGCAGGGCGTCGACCCAGCGGGCGACCTGCCCGGGAGTGCCGTACAGGTCCATCCGGTAGCGAAGGTCCCGCAGCCCCTGTGCCAGCGGGTCGTCCGCCAGCATGGTGACCTCGGGATTCTGGGCGATGCGCAGCAGGCGGGAAAGCGCGCCCATGAGGTCGCCCGGCCGGGTCCCGATGTCGCCTTCCTCGCAGTAGCCGTCGTCGACGCCGAAGAGCCAGATGATGAAGTCCGCGGTGATCGAGATGACTTCCTCGCGGCCGTCCGGGAGGATCCGCGCCGCGAAGGTTCCGATGTCGTGCTGCACGAGGTGGCTGCGGAGCGCGTCGGAGCCTATGGAGAAGTGGTCGGCCCATTCGGCGGTCCGTGCGTCGATGGCGGCGTGGCTGGGATGGATGGCCGGACTGAGCGGAGAGTAGATCGGTGGAACTATCAGGTCGGGCTCCACTGACGGTCACCTCTCAGTTGTCAACCCTATGACCACCAGCAGTTGCGCCTGGCACATGCCCAAGCGGAACGCGAGTGGATCATTTACAGCGACCATTACTCCGGCATATGGCCGTCCAGTCAAGTGGCTAAATCTCGCCATGTGAACCTGAGTTGGCCCACGCGGTGCTTGCGCCGGGTGCGCCGTCGGCGCACGTGCGCGCCCCGACCTGGCGCGAAGGACTCTCCGGATAGACAAAGGCGCACGGCGGGCGCACGGGCGCATCCGCCCGTGCGCCCGCCGTGCGCGGGTCACAGAATGAGACGCTCGGGCTACCGCCGCAGCCAGCTCGTCAGAGCGCTCCACCAGGAGCGCCTGCGCGGCCGTACCGGGGGCATCGGCGCTGCGGCCACCTGGGGAACGGTGGCCACAGAAGGCTGCGGCTCCGCCTGCGGCAGCTTCTGGGGGATCACCTCGCGCGGTACCGGCCTCGCGCTGACCCCGGTGTCCTCACCCTCACGCGGACGGCGTGGTGTGAATTCCACGGGGAGTTCGGCGAGGTGGTGCGAGGTCCACGCCGGGATTCTGGCGAGGTCGTCCGGCTCGGTCGTGAGCCGAAGGTCGGGAAGCCGGGCCAGCAGGACGTCGATGCCGGTCTCCGCGATCGCACGCCCGATGTCCTGGCCGGGGCATTCGTGGGGACCGCCGCCGAAGGCGAGGTGTGAACGGTTGCCGTGCATCGGGGTCGCGAGATCGGGACGGATCGCCGGGTCGGTGTTTCCCGCGGCGAGACCCAGGAGGAGCATGTCCCCCTCCTCGATGCGCTGGCCCCCCAGCTCCATCGGGCCCGTGGCGTACCGGGCCGGCATCACCCACAGCGGGGGCTCGTCCCACAGCACCTGCTCCAGGCCGTCCGGCAGCGTCATGTGCCCGCCCGACAGGTTGCCACGGAAGCGCGGGTCGGTGAGCACCAGCTTGACCATGCCCGCGATCAGGTTCGCGGTGGTCTCGTTCGCGGCCACGAGCACCAGACGCAGGTGCTGGATGACCTCGTCGTCGCTGAACCCGGCGGCGTCGTCGATGAGCCAGGACGCCAGGTCGTGACCGGAGTCGTTGTGCTTCTCCGCCACCAGCCGGGTCAGCGACTCCAGGATGTGGACGTAGCTGGCACCCGAGGTCTCGGTGCCCTTCATCAGGTCACGGCACGCCTCGGCGAGCCGCGGGCCCTCCTCCTCGGGAAGGCCGAGCAGGTTCGTCATGACGAGCAGCGGCAACTGCTCGGCGAACTGGGGCACCAGGTCGGCACTGCCGGCGGCGGCGAACTCGTCGATCAGCTGGTTCGAGACCCTCGTGACATGGCGGCGGATGCCATGGCGGTTGAAACGCCCCATGCCTCGGCTGACCGCGCCGCGCAGCCGCTTCTGATCCTCACCGTCGGCGAAGACGACCAAGGGCTGCCAGCTGATGGTGGGGCCGAGCGGATGCTCCGGCTTGAGGTCCCCTCGCTGGAACACACTCCAACGCCGGGAATCGGAGGAGAACCGCGAGGGGGTGCGAAGCACCTCCAGGTTCTCCCGGTAGCCGAGCACCAGCCAGGCCGGCAGGTCGTCGTGGAGCAGGACGGGAGCCACGGCTCCGTGCTCGGCGCGGAGCTTGTCGTAGACGCCCATCGGGTCGGCTTCGGCCTCGGGGTCGTAGAGGCGTCGTACGCCGGCGCCACCGGAGGCGTGGGCGGGGCACTCGGGGGGTGGGGTGGTCACGATGCCTCCGTGGAGAGGGCGAGGGAGTGCAGGTATCGCATCAAGGTGAGCAGCACGTCGCGGCTGGAGTCCCGCTTGCGGGCGTCGCAGTGCACGATCGGGACGTGCTCGGGCAGGTCCAGGGCGGCACGCAGTTCCTCGACGGGATGTGGAGGAGCCTCCGGGAAGGTGTTGATGGCCACCACGAAGGGCACTCCGCGCTCTTCCAGCCGCCCTATGACGTCGAAACTGACCTCGAGGCGCCTGGTGTCGACGAGCACGACCGCGCCCAGCGCACCCTCGAAGAGCCCGTTCCAGAGGAACCAGAAACGCTGCTGGCCGGGGGTGCCGAAGAGGTACAGCACCAGTTCCCGGTTGATGCTGATCCGGCCGAAGTCCATGGCCACGGTGGTCGCGGTCTTGCGTTCCACCCCGGCGGTGTCGTCTACGCCGACACCCGCCTGCGTCATGGTCTCCTCGGTCGTCAACGGCCGGATCTCACTCACCGATCGGACCAGGGTCGTCTTGCCGACCCCGAAACCCCCGACGATCACTATCTTGACCGCGGCGGTGGCGGTTTCCGGCAGTGCGTCCTCGCTCCGTGGCCCGGCGACGACGAGGGGGTCAGAGCTTCTCAAGTCCATGCATCACCGCCTCAATAAGAGCGACGTCGGGAAGGTTGGCGGGTGGGATCGGCGAACGTGCCTCCACCCTTTTCTCGGCCAGCAGGTCGGCGAGGAGCACCGTGACGACGCTGACCGGAAGATTGAGGTACGCGGAGATCTCGGCCACGGAGAGCGGCGAACTGCACAGTCGCACGATCGCCGCCTGCTCCGGTGGCATCCCCGGCGGCGGTCCGGTACGCGCCCGGACCAGCGTGACCAGGTCGAGGGTGGAAGTCTCGGACCCCCCGCTCCGACCTCCCGTGATCACGTAGAGCCGCTCGGGGCTTCCCTCCTCCCATCCCTGACCCGATTCGCTCATCCGGCCTGCTCGTCACTGCGCGGCGGACTGCTCAGGTGCTCACCGATACGCGCCACGAGGTCGCGCATCCGCTGCCCCATCAGTCCGGCATCGACTCCCTCGTCGGCGAGTACGGCGAGGTACGCCCCGGCGCCGGCCGCCATCAGGTAGAAGAAACCGCCCGACATCTCGATCACTACCAGCCGCATGCGGCCGTCACCCTGCGGGAACTCCGTGGCGACGGCCGCCGCCAGGCTCTGCAGCCCCGCACAGGCCGCGGCGATCCGGTCGGCCGCGTCCGTGTCGGCACCCCACTGGGCCATGCGCAAGCCGTCCGCGGAGAGCACCACCACCTGCCGGGTCTGCGGAACGCTGGTCGCCAGGTCCTTGAGCATCCAGTCCATGTTGGCCCGCTGCTGAATCACGGCTACTCACCCTTATCTAACGACTCGTCACTGTTGCTGACGGGAGCGGCAGCGGGCGTCTCTCCTGACACGCCGCTCTGGAAGGCGGCCAACCACATGCCGGGCTGCACCGGCTCCTGCGCCGGTGGTTTGGCACGGGAAGCAGTGACAGAACCGGCGGGGAACGCAGAGCCCGCGGGGGCGGCCGCGGCGGGCGGGGTGCGCCGACGCCGCTGGGGCAGCCCGTTCGAGGTGCGCTCGTGAACGACGGGTGTGTCGTCCGCCATGTCGGCCATCACGGGGGCCGAAGCCTGGGGCCCCGTGCTTCGTTTGGTGTCGGATCCGGACCCCGGGCGGGAACCGGCGCGGGGCGCCGGGACGGTCCGCGGACCGGAGGCGGCACCGATGCCGTGCGCCAGGCCCGTCGCGTTGGTGGTGGTGGTGATCAGGTCCTGCGGGACGATCAGGACCGCGCGCACACCGCCGTAGGCGGAGGTCCGCAGCGAGACCTGGAATCCGTAGGCCTTCGACAGACGGCCCACGACAGCCAGGCCCAGGCGGGGCGTCTCGCCGAGGCCGTTGAGGTCCATGCCGGCCTGCGCCTGGGCGAGCATCTGCTCCGCCCGCTGGCGGGCCTCCTCGCTGAGGCTGACCCCGCCGTCCTCGATCTCGATCGCGATGCCCGACTGCACCTCGACCGCGGTCAGGTGGACGCGGGTCTGCGGCGGCGAGTAACGAGTGGCGTTGTCGAGCAGCTCGGCGACGGCGTGGATCAGCGGTTCGACCGCGGTGCCGACGATCGCGACCTCGGAGACCGAGTGCAGCTCGACGCGCTGGTAGTCGGTGATCCGCGACATCGCGCCGCGCAGCACGCTGAAGAGGGGAACCGCCTTGCTCCACTGACGTCCGGGACGGGCGCCCCCGAGGACGGCGATGCTGTCGGCGAGACGGCCGATCAGCGCGGTGCCGTGGTCGAGGCGGAGCAGGTCGCCGAAGACGTCGGGGTTCTGGCCGTGGCGGTCTTCCATCTCCCGCAGGGCACTCGCCTGCTGGTGGACGATGGCCTGCACACGGCGGGCGATGTTCACGAAGGCGCGCTGCGAGGACTCACGGATGTCCTCCTCGGCGGAGACGGCCGTGAGGACGGAGTGGAGAACGGCCTGGTGCGCGCTGTGGAACTCGGCCGTGAGGCCCTCGGTGCGGGTCTCGACGCTCTTGAGCACGTCCTCCAGGAACTCACCGCGCTGGAGCTTCGCCATGGCGTCGGGCAGCTGTTCCTTGGCGAGACGTACGGTCTCCGCCTCCTGCTGGGCCAGTCGGTACCTCAACTCGGCGTCGTGCCGGGCGACGTCGGCACGTAGCTCCGCGTTCAGGTGCCCTCGGCGCGCGACTTCGACGGCGAGGACGGCGATGGCCACCGTGGCGGTCACACCGCACCAGAGCACCGCCATCCTGGCGGACGAGGGGACGGTCCATACGGCGACGGTCGCGACCGCCGCGACTATGACGACCGGAAATAACCACGCGGACGTAGCGGTGGGCCGGTGGTCTCCGGGGGACGATCCAGCACGAACCATCAGCATCCTCAGGTGATCGCTAGTCATGGAACGAACACGGCAAGAGCAGCGGATTGCGGCCTCAACGGAGTGGGCAACCAGCAGGCCGTGCCTGACCTGGCGTAATTGCTACAACACGCTGAGCCGCAAGTAGCATAGCCGCTTCCATTCATGGCTGATGCCGCATCACGATGCCCTTGGCACATGCCGATTGACGTATGGTTATCGGTTCTTGCGCGTCGACGCAAACCCCTCCCGGACACTCCAGCACCATCTGTGCGGCCACGATTCGATCATGAGCAATGACCGATATAAACTGTTTGACCAAGGATGGCTCGGTCGACTCCGACGCCGGTTCCCGCACCCCGGGAGGCCCCCATGAGCGAGCAGGAACACGCCGGGCGGGCCGCCTCCGCGAGGGCCCCGGGGCGCCGCTTGCGCACGTCACGCGGCCCCGGCGGGACGCGCGCCGGCCAGGCCCCGCAAGGGCGGCGGGCGGTTCGGGCGGCGCCCGCGGACGGTGCCGGGCCCCCCGCCCAGCGGCCGGCCCCCCGAGGTCTGCCCGGGCGGTACGGCGGGGCCCCCGCGGGCAGGGCGGTGCGACCCCGGCGGACGCCGTCCCGCCGCGCGCGGTGCGCCCGGACCGCGGGACCCGGGAGGCACGCAAAAATTCGCTTCACCCGGAAGAGTGACGGGTACTTGCGCGCGGCCCCTCTGGGGAGCAATGTCACGCGCGCGGGGAGCGGGGACGTCCGATGACGGCCAGCGAACTGCAGGGGCTCGCCGCGATCGTCACCGGCGGCGCCACCGGGATCGGGCTCGCCACGGCGGAGACTCTGGCGGCGCGCGGCGCACGGGTCGCCGTGCTGGACCAGGCCCCCGGCCGGGCACCGGGGCACGTGCACGCGCTCGCCGCCGACATGGCCGACGACACGTCCGTGCGCTGGGCGGTCGGCCGGGCCGTGGAGGACCTGGGCGGACTGGACATCCTGGTCAACAACGCGGGGACCGGGGCCGTCGGCACCGTGGAGGAGAACCCGGACGGCGAGTGGCGCCGGGTGCTGGAGATCAACCTCCTCGGCGTGGTCCGGGCGAGCCGGGCGGCGCTGCCGTTCCTGCGCCGCTCCCCCTACGCGTCGATCGTCAACATCTCCTCGGTCACCGCCACCGCCGGGCTCCCCCGCCAGGCGCTGTACGCGGCGAGCGAGGGCGCCGTCCTCGCGCTCACCCTGGCGATGGCCGCCGACCATCTGGCGGAGGGCGTCCGGGTCAACTGCGTCACCCCCGGCACCGTCGACACGCCCTGGGTGGAGCGGCTGATCGCCTCCGCCCCCGACCCGGCGGCCGAGCGGGCCGCCCTTCAGGCACGCCAGCCCAGCGGGCGCCTGGTCACCGCCCAGCAGGTCGCCGACGCCGTCGCCTACCTCGCCGGGCCCGCGGCCGCCGCGGTCACCGGCACCGCGCTCCCGGTCGACGGCGGCCTGCACGCGCTGCGCCCCACGCCTCCCCTCCCTCCGGAGCCGCTGCCCTGAGCGGCGCGGGGGCAGGGGCAGGGGCATGGCCGCGCCGGCTCCCGTGCGGGGAGCCCCCGCGGACGGGACGTCCTAGCATGGGAGGCACGTATCCGCGGACATGGGACGCCCCAGATGGTCACGCCGGAGAGAGGCGCGGCGGCGCCGGCGAAGGCGCCGTTCGATCTCGCATACGCCGCGTCCGCGCTGATCGACGGCATGGGCACGATCGTCGGCTGGACGGCCGCCGCGGAGCACCTGCTGGGCTATCCGCCCGCGGAGGCGCTGCACCGCCCCGCCACGCTGCTGCTCGCCTCACCCGGGCAGGCCGCCGAGGCGGTGGAGCTGGCCGCCCAGTGGCGCGACCACGACATCTGGGGCGGTCTGGTGGCCGCCCGGCACCGTGACGGACGGCGGATCGAGGTGGGCCTGCGGGTGTCCGCCCTGACGGCGCCCGACGGGCAGGAGCGCTGGCTGGTGTCGGCCATCGACCTGGCCAAGACCCCGTCCTGGGCGGTGAGCAGCGCCATCCTGGAGGGCTTCCTCACCCGCTCCCCGATCGGCATGGCCGTGCTCAGCCCCGATCTGCGGTACGTGTGGCTCAACGACACCCTGGAGCACTTCGGCGGCGTGCCGCGCGAGCGCCGCATCGGGATGCGCCTGGCCGACGCCCTGCCCGGGATGGACACCGGGGCCATGGAGGCCGTCATGCGCGAGGTGCTGCTGACCGGTGAGCCGGCGATCGACCACGAGTTCCAGGGCTGGACACTCGCCTCCCCGTACCGCGAGCGGTCATTCTCCACCTCCTTCTACCGCATAAACGATGCCGAGGGCAGGTCGATGGGCGTCTGCTACATGGCCATGGACGTCACCGACCGGTGGCGCGCCCGGGCCAGGCTCGCGCTGCTCAACGAGGCCGGGGCGTGCGTCGGCAGTACCCTGGACGTCACCCGCACCGCCCAGGAACTGGCGGACGTGTCCGTCCCCCGGCTCGCCGACTTCGTCACCGTCGACCTGCTGGAACCGGTGCTGTGCGGCGGCGAGCCGCCGTCCGGCGGCGGGCTCGGCGGGGTGCCGCTGTGCCGCGCCGGGATGCGCTCGGTGAACCCGGGCACCCCCGAGTCGATCGTCGCACTCGGCGAGCGGATCAAAGCCGGCGACACCTCCCCTCATGTGCGCTGCATGACCAGCGGCCGGTCCGAGGTGGAGGGCGACATCGCCATCGACCGGGCGTCCTGGCTCACCGACGACCCGGCCCGGGCGGCCAAGATCCGCGAGTTCGGGATGCGGTCGGTGATGTGGGTGCCGTTGCGGGCCCGGGGCACCGTCCTCGGCGTGGTGACCTTCATCCGGCACCGCCGCCCCGACCCCTTCGAGCAGGACGACCTGCTGCTCGCGGAGGAACTCGTGGCCCGCGCCGCGGTGTGCGTGGACAACGCCCGGCGGTGGACCCGCGAGCACGAGGCGGCGCTCACCCTGCAGCGCAGCCTGCTGCCCCAGACGCTGCCCGGCGGCACGGCGCTGGAGGTCGCCTCCCGCTATCTGCCCACCGACATCCAGGACGGTGTGGGCGGCGACTGGTTCGACGTCATCCCGCTGTCCGGGGCGCGGATCGCGCTGGTGGTCGGGGACGTGGTCGGGCACGGGCTCACCGCGGCGGCCACGATGGGGCGGCTGCGTACGGCCGTCCACACCCTCGCCGACATGGACCTGCCGCCCGACGAACTGCTGGCGCACCTGGACGACCTCATCATGCGGCTCACGGAGGAGGAGAGCGCCGACCCCTCCGTGGCCGCCACCGTCACCGGCGCCACCTGCCTCTACGCGGTCTACGACCCGGTGACCCGCCGGCTGACCATGGCCCGCGCCGGGCATCCGCCGCCGGCGGTCGTCGACCCCGGCGGCCGGGTCACCTTCGCCGAGCTGCCCGCGGGGCCGCCGCTCGGTCTCGGCGCCATGCCCTTCGAGTCCGCCGAACTAGAACTGGCCGAGGGCAGCGTCATCGCCCTCTACACCGACGGCCTGATCGACACCTTCGGCGAGGACGTCGACGTCGGCCTCGACCGGCTCGCGCGCGCCCTGGCCCACCCCGAACTGCCGCTGCAGGAACTGTGCTCGGGTGTGCTGGAGCGCCTGCTGCCCGGTCCGCCCGCCGACGACGTGGCACTGCTCGTCGCCCGTACGCACGCGCTCGCCCCGGACCGGTTCGCCGCCTGGGACCTGCCGGTCGACCCGGTGGTCGTCAGCGAGGCCCGCGCGCTGGCCGGCCGCCAACTCGCCGAATGGGGACTGGAGGAGCTGCGGGCGACCACCGAACTGGTCGTCAGCGAGTTGGTCACCAACGCCATCCGGCATGCCTCGGGACCGATCCGGCTGCGCATGATCCGGCAGTCGGTCCTCATCTGCGAGGTCTACGACGGCAGCAACACCGTGCCGCGGCTGCGGCACGCCCGGACCACCGACGAGGGCGGCCGCGGGCTCTTCCTCATCGCCCAGCTCACCCGCCGGTGGGGCACCCGCTACACCGCCGACGGCAAGCTGATCTGGGCGGAGCAGGAGATCCCGGACATCCCCCGGGGTTGAGCCTTCGGCGCGCGACCAGGGCGGTGGTGGTCGGCGAGGCCGGGCGGCCCGTCGGCCCCCGCGGGCCGGGGGCGGCGCGGGCCGGGGGCGGCGCGGCGGTCAGCCCTGGAACGCCGCCGCGTCCATGTACACGACCTCCCACAGGTGGCCGTCCGGGTCCTGGAAGCTGCGGCCGTACATGGGGCCCTGCTCCATGGGCTCGTTCGAGGGGTGTCCGCCCGTGGCCAGGGCCGTGTCGGCCAGTTCGTCCACCCGCTCCCTCGACTCGACGCCGAGGCAGACGATGGCCTCCGTGGTCTTGGTGGCGTCGGCGACCTCCTTCTTGGTGAACTGCCGGAAGAAGGGCTCGGCGAGCAGCATCGCGAAGATGCCCTCGCCGATCACCAGGCAGGCGGCGTTGTCGTCGGTGAACCGGTCGTCGAAGGAGAACCCGAGGCCCCCGAAGAACGCCTTCGACCTGGGCAGATCCTGCACGGGAAGGTTGACGAAGATCTGGGTCGACATGGTGCGCCTCGTTCCGTTCCAGGGGTTCTGTCAGTGGTCTGTGCTGAAGTAGACCCGTGGGCGCTCCGGAACTCATCGGAAGGCGGAGGAGAATCATGAGCGATCTCGCTGCACCCCCGGACGTGGCGCAGGAGCTGGAGCGGTACCGCGCGGAGCTGACCGGCTACTGCTACCGGATGCTGGGCTCGGCCTTCGAGGCGGAGGACGCCGTCCAGGACACCATGGTGCGCGCCTGGCGCTCGTACGACCGCTTCGAGGGGCGCTCCAGCCTCCGCTCCTGGCTCTACCGCATCGCCACCAACGCGTGCCTGGACATCCTCGGCGGTACGGGGCGCCGCGCCCGCCCGATGGACCTGGCCTCACCGGGGGGCGCCGAGGGCCCGCTGCCCGGCACCCTGCCGGAGAGCACCTGGATCTCGCCCGCCCCCGACGGCCGCGTCCTTCCCGCGACGAGCGACCCCGCCGATCTCGCCGACCAGCGCGAGAGCGTGCGCCTGGCGTTCGTCGCCGCGCTGCAGCACCTCGCGCCGCGCCAGCGGGCCGTGCTCATCCTGCGGGAGGTGCTGGCCTGGAAGGCCGCCGAGGTCGCCGAACTGCTCGACACCACCGTCGCCTCGGTCAACAGCGCGCTGCAGCGTGCCCGCGCCACGCTCGCCGCCGCCGCCCCGGCCACGACCGACCCGGCCCGTCCGCTCGACGAGGAGCAGCGCGCCCTGCTCGGCCGCTACGTCGCCGCCTTCGAGTCCTACGACCTCGACGCCCTCACCTCACTGCTCCACGAGGACGCCACGCTGTCCATGCCGCCCTTCGGCCTGTGGCTGCGCGGTCCCGCGGACATCCGGGCCTGGATGCTCGGGATCGGCGCCGGCTGCCGCGGTTCGCGGCTGGTCCCCGTCACGGCCAACGGCACCCCGGGCTTCGGGCAGTACCGGCCCCGCCCCGGCGGGGGGCACGAGCCGTGGGCGCTGCAGGTCATCGAGATATCACAGGGCCGGATCACCGGGCTCAACTCCTTCCTCGACACCGAGCGGCTCTTCCCGCTGTTCGGCCTCCCCGCGCGCCTCGAGCCCGAGGCCCGCTAGTCCGCCCAGCCCGGTGAGCGCGAGCAGTTCCCGCAGCGCGCCCCCGGCGCCCCGCAGCCGTATCCGCCCGCTGTGGCGCCGTGCGGTGAGCTGCAGCCGTACGAGGGCGTCGACCAGCACGACGTCAGGGGCACCCTCGAGCCCTCCCACGTCGCACGTCACCGTGCCGCCGCCGCGCTCGGCCAGCAGTACGCGCACCCGCTCGGCCAGCGGCGCGATCCCGGAGCGGTCGAGCCTTCCGGTCAGGACGAGCACGGCCGGCCCACCGCCCGGCCTGGACGCGGGCGGAGGCGGGGGCGGGGGCGGCGCCGGCCGGGCCATGGGCGACCTCCTGGAGCGGGATCCGGGCGCGGGCGTACGGGTCCCGTACGCCTCCGTACATCCCTAGGACCGGCGGCACGGCCGTAATCCATCGCCGCCGCGCGTCACCGTCCGAACAGCGCCGCGATCTCCCGGGGGTCCCAGGCCCCGTCCGCGCACTCCGCGAGGTAGGCCGCGATGCCGGGCAGGTCCCAGGCGCCCGTCTCCGCCAGGCCCTCGGCGATGTGCCGCAGGTAGATCCCGGACGGCCTGACGTGCTCGGCCCCGCCCGAGCCCCAGGGCGCGGTGAAGACGAGCACCGGGTGACCGTCCACGTCCCCGGGGTACAGCAGCGTCTCGTAGCGCCCGTCGCCGAGCCGGGCCCTGCCGTGCCGCAGCACCTCGCCGAGGTCGAGGTCGGCGCCCGGTGAACGGTACGTCTCCTGGGCGACGATGTCGGAGAACTGACCTACCGTCAGCAGGTGGCCCCGGGCCCGCACTCCGCCGCCCGGCGCGTCGCCGTCGTAGAAGGCCCGGCCACCCGACCAGACCTGCGAGCGCGTCGCGAAGTACATCCGCCCCGGCAGTTCCAGCGGCACCGACCGCAGCGGCGGCCGCGCGTCCCGGCAGCCCGGGTACTCCCGGCCGCCGCCGGGCGGCACCCCACCGGCGAGATAGCTGCCGAGGCGCACGAGGTGGGTGTTGGAGCCGTAGGCCGCGTACCAGACGACGCCGGGCGGCCGGTCCCGCCGGCCGACGCTCCGGGGCCCCACGCGCTGCGGTGTGGTCACCGTTCCATGATGCGGGTGCGAGCGTGCGCCGCGGGCTCAGGCGGCCGGCACCGTGCCGCGGATCTGCCGCAGGAACGCGGCGTTGTCCGGGGTCGCCCGCAAGCGCTCCAGCAGCGTCTCGAAGCTCCCGGGACCGCGCAGGGCCCGGCGCAGCCCGCGGGCGGCGCTCAGTTCGGCGGGGCTGAGCAGCAGCTCCTCGCGACGGGTCCCCGACGGGGCCACGTCCACGGCCGGGAAGACCCTGCGGTCGGCGAGCCCGCGGTCCAGGCGCAGCTCCATGTTGCCGGTGCTCTTCAGCTCCTCGAAGAAGTAGTCGTCGGCCCGCGACCCGGTGTCGACCAGCGCGGTGGCCAGGATGGTCAGCGAACCGCCCTCCTCGGCGAGCCGCGCGGAGCCGAACAGCCGCTTCGGGCCGAGCAGCGCCGCCGCGTCCACACCGCCGGACAGCGTCCGTCCGCCCGAGGACGCCGCGTTGTTGTGGGCCCGGCACAGCCGGGTGAGGGAGTCCAGCAGCACGACCACGTCCCGGCCGGTCTCGACCAGCCGCCTGGCCCGCTCGACGGCCAGTTCGGCGACGGCGATGTGCTGCCGGGGCGTGCGGTCGAAGGTCGAGGCGACGACCTCGCCCCGCACCGATCGCCGTATCTCCGTGACCTCTTCGGGGCGTTCGTCCAGGAGCACCACCATCAGGTGGCACTCCGGGTGGTTGTCCGCGACCGCGTCGGCCAGCCGGCGCAGCAGCATGGTCTTGCCGGCCTTCGGCGGTGCCACGATCAGCCCGCGCTGGCCCTTGCCGACGGGGGCCAGCAGGTCCACGACACGGGTCGTCAGACCGCCCTTCGAGCACTCCAGGCGCAGTCGCTCGGAGGGGTGGAGCGGGGTCAGGTCCGCGAAGTGCCGCCGCCCGCGGGCCTGGTCGGCGGCCCTGCCGCAGACCTGCTCCGCCCGTACGAGGGCGCGCGAGCGGCCGGCCGTGGCCACGCCTTCGACGACGTCGCCCTTGCGCAGCCCGTACCGCCTGATCACCTCCGGCGGCACCGGGACGTCGTGCGGACCGTGCGCGTAACCGGCGGTGCGCAGGAAGCCGCGTCCACCCTCGACGTCGAGGATTCCGGCGACGGCGACGAGCCGTTCCCGGGGAGCGGGGGGTGCGGTGGTCGTGCCGGTCTCGCCGATTGCGTTGGTCGCCATCGTTGCACTGGGGTTTGTGGACATACGGGGTCCTCGGAAGAAGGGCGCGCACGGCGGCGGAATCGGCCGGCCGCCGGGACACGCGGCAGAAGAGGCGAAGCCTCGGGGAGATCGCCGGCGCGGGGCGCGGGCGAAGGGAAAACCGACCGCAGCGGACTGCGGGAGCGGACCGCGGGGCGGTCACGGGAAGGCACCGGCGCCGAAGAGCGGCGCGCAGGCGTGCACTTCGCACTGTAGCACCGCGTCCGCCGGATGCCTGCCCCGCAGCGGGCGCGGGTTCGTGTGCGGCGCCGTTGCGGTTGCGGTCGGTGGGTGTGTGCGAGTGCGTTGGGTGTGTGCGAGTGCGTTGCGCCTGCGGCGGGCTGCCCCCGCCCTCCCCCAGCCTTCGGCCGGGGTGCCCCCACCTCCCCCGCCCCCTCCGTCTCGTTCGGCGGCCAACGCCCGGAGGGGGTGAACGGGCGGCCCGGGGCGCCGCGCCTGCCCTACTCGCCGTCAGCCGCCCCTCGGCCGGTGGCCGAGGGGCGGAAGTGCGGGGAGAGGACCGAGGCGGTCAGCCCGATGTGCCGGGTAGCGTCGAGCCGCCGGGGGAGGGCCGGGTGTAGAACCCGCCTTTCAGGCCCGCGATGACCCCTTCGACCATGCCCTTCGCCGGCCGGTCGAAGCAGGCGCTGACCACGAGGCCCACAGCGGAGGAGCGGTCCGGGTCCCGCCCCCAGGCCGTCAGTTCCCGCCGGCCGCCGAGCGCGCGGCAGCCGTCTCCCGCGTCCGCCACGCCCTTCACCGCGAACCGCCCCGGCAGGGAGCCGCCCGCGAGCTTCTCCACCTGGCGGAAGGAGATCAGCGCACCGCCCACGGCGACCTTGCCGACGGGTGGGCACACCGAGTAGGCGACCACCTCCTGCTTCGTGCACTCGGCGCGCTCCTCGAGGGGCTGCGCGGCGACGAATCCGACCACCCGGCCGTCCGCGGCCGTGGCCACCAGGGACGTCCAGCCGCTGCCGGGCAGCTTCAGCCGCAGCCCGGACAGGGCGTCCAGGCTGACGAGGTCGTAGGCGGAGTCCGTGGTCCGCGTCGGCGACGGCAGGGGCGTCTCCGGGGCCGGCATCGCGCGGTCGGCGGACGCGGCGGGGACGACGTGCTGCCCCCGGGGCATCGCGGGGTCCGTGGGCTGCAGCAACGCGGCGGCCACCACCGCCGCCGCCGTGAGACCGCCGAGCGCGGCCGCCGCACCTGCGGCCACCCGGCGCCGTCTGCGCAGCCGCACCCGTCGCCTGATCTGCGCCATCCGGTCGTGGGGTGCGGGCGTCTGCGGCACGACGCGCTCCAGCAGCACCGCCAGCTCCCATTCCTCCTCCGGCTCGGGATCAGCGTTCACACCGCTCACCACCCCTCGCGAGGCTCGGCACGGCCGCGAGCTGCCCCCGCAGCATGGTCAGCGCCTTGGACGCCTGGCTCTTCACCGTGCCGGGCCGGCAGCCGAGCACCTCCGCGGTCTCCTCGACGCTCAGGTCCTCGAAGTAGCGCAGCACGACCACCGCCCGCTGCCGCGCGGGCAGCCGGCGTATCAGCACCGCGAGCGACTGCTCCAGGTCGACCGAGGCGAACGGGTCCTCCACCGCCGTCACCACCGTGTCCGGAACCTCGCCGTGCGGCACCTCGCCGCGCCAGCGGCGCTGCCACCACGACGAGGCCGTGTTCACCAGTGCCCTGCGCACGTAGGCCTCCGGATTCTCCCCGGCTATGCCCCGCCACTTCGGCCACACCTTGGCCAGGACCGTCTGCAGCAGGTCCTCCGCCAGGTGCGTGTCGCCGGTCAGCAGCCAGGCGACCCGCAGCAACCGCGGCCCGCGCGCGGCGACGAACTCCTCGAAGTCCGCCTGCGCATCCCTCACCGTGGTGTCCTTGCCATCGCGTTCCTGTCCGTGCTCCGAGCAGCCTCACACCCGTTCGAACCGTCCGGGACGCCGGATCGGTTGCCGGGAATCCGTGCTCGTCCTCGTTCGTTGCCGCCTCGGACAGCCGCGCGGCGCGTGGGCGTCCCCAACTGACCGCAGAAGAAAGGGCGTTCTCCGTGGCAACCGCACCCGACCAGTCGGAAGCAAGGGGGGCCGGCCTGTGAGCAGCGTCACCAAGGGCCTCGCCAAGGTCGAGGTCCGGCTCAAATGGGATCCCAGTCCGCTCGGCGCGCCCGTGAGCGACCTGGACATAGTGGCCGCGACCTACAGCGCGGCCGACCTCCACGGCACTCCGGCCTACCTCGTCCACTTCGACAGCCGCTCCCCGGACGGCACCATCACGCTCAACCGCGACAGCAAGACCGGCAAGGGGCTGGGCTTCGACGAGGTCATGACCCTCGAACTCCACCGGCTCAGCCCCGCGTACCAGCGGGTCGTCGTCGGCGTGGTCGTGCAGCAGCACGACGGCCGGATGACCTTCGGCGACGTCGCGGGCACCGGTGTGCACGTGGTCGATGGCCACACCGACCTCGCCGCCTCCGACCTCGGCGAGGTGGCCACCGCCACGGCCGCCACCGTCGGCGAGTTCCGCCGCGGCGACACCGGCGAGTGGCGCTTCCGGCCCGGCGTCCACGGCTACGACGCCGACCCGGCGTCCTTCGCCCGCGTGATGGGCGGCGGCCCCTCCTGATCGCCGCCCGGGAACGCCCGTGCCCTCCCGCGACGTACGCGGGAGGGCACGGGCACCGCTGAGCAGCGCCCCCGGCCCAGGGCCGGGACTGGCTAGACGACGCCCTGCGCCGTCATCGCCTCCGCCACGCGCAGGAAGCCCGTGACGTTGGCGCCGAGGACGTAGTCGTCCGGTGTGCCGCCGTACGCCGCGGCGGTGGCCCGGCAGTGGGTGTGGACGTCGCGCATCACCTGTGCGAGCCGGGCCTCGGTCCGCTCGAAGGTCCACAGCTCGCGGGAGGCGTTCTGCTGCATCTCCAGCGCCGAGGTCGCCACCCCGCCGGCGTTGGCGGCCTTGCCCGGGCCGAAGAGCACGTCCGCCTCCCGGAAGACCTCGATCGCCTCCGGGGTGCACGGCATGTTCGCGCCCTCGGCGACCGCCAGCACACCGTTCTTCACCAGCGTCCCGGCGTCCTGCCCGTCCAGCTCGTTCTGCGTGGCGCAGGGCAGCGCGACGTCGCAGGGCACGTCGAAGACCGAGCCGCGCTCGGAGTACCGTGCCGAGGGCTTGGCCTCCGCGTACGCCGACAGCCGCGCCCTGCGCACCTCCTTGATCTCCTTCAGCAGCTCCAGGTCGATGCCGGCCTCGTCGACGACGTAGCCGCCGGAGTCCGAGCAGGCCACCACGGAGCCGCCGAGCGCGCGCACCTTCTCGATCGCGTAGACGGCGACGTTGCCCGAGCCGGAGACCACGGCCCGGCGCCCCTCGAAGCCCTGCCCGCGCGTGGCCAGCATCTCGGCGGCGAAGTACACCGCCCCGTACCCCGTCGCCTCGGTCCGCGCGTGCGAGCCGCCCCAGGCGACGCCCTTCCCGGTCAGGACCCCGGCCTCGAAGCGGTTGGTGATCCGCTTGTACTGCCCGAAGAGGTAGCCGATCTCCCGTCCGCCCACGCCGATGTCCCCGGCCGGCACATCGGTGTGCTCGCCCAGGTGCCGGTGGAGTTCGGTCATGAACGACTGGCAGAAGCGCATGACCTCGCCGTCGGAGCGGCCCTTGGGGTCGAAGTCGGAACCGCCCTTGCCGCCGCCGATCGCCAGCCCGGTCAGGGCGTTCTTGAAGATCTGCTCGAAGCCGAGGAACTTCACGATGCCGAGGTCGACGCTCGGGTGGAAGCGCAGGCCCCCCTTGTAGGGGCCGAGCGCGCTGCTGAACTCCACGCGGAAGCCCCGGTTGACCCGCACGCCTCCCTGGTCGTCCACCCACGGCACCCGGAAGATCACCTGCCGCTCCGGCTCGCACATGCGCTCCGCGATCCGGGTCCCGAGGTACTCCGGGTGCCGCTCCAGAGCCGGCGCCAGCGAGCGCAGCACCTCCCCCACCGCCTGGTGGAACTCCGTCTCGCCGGCATTGCGCCGGCAGACGTCCGCGTAGACGGCCTCGATGTGAGCACTGACGTTCATGCGCGCCTTCCCTCGTCCGATGTCCCGGACGCGCCCGCCGTGGCGCCGCGTCCGGCCGTTGCCCTGTCAACGAGTACGGAGGGGCGGAGGCCATGTGTCAGCGGAGGGACGAATGTCCGCATCACCCGGAGCCCGAAGCACCTCACGACGCGGCACAAAATGACGTGCGAAGGGTAAAAGACGCAGGTCAGCTCGCGTTACCCAAGGTCATCACAGAAAAACCATATCGTGAACTTTTAAGCACAAGTTCACCAAACAATCCCCGTGCATCGCGCACGCATACGAGTAACGTGCTCCTGTTTTCGGCCAGTGGCTTGGGCGCCTGGGGGGGCTTCTGAGCGGCCACGGCCCAGGCGCCACAGAAGGCGTTGAGAGGAACGGAGCCCGGGAGACAAGCACGTTCGTGGCACTCCGCCGTGCCACGACCGGGGGTCCTTTGCTGCCTCAACGCACCACCACATTCACGGGAGTTCCGCAGTCGTCATGGCTACGACACAGGTAGACGGGGGTGTGCCGCATTCCCGGCACAACGCCAAGCTGGCAAAACGTACCGCCGCGTGGCGGCCCGGCATCATGCCGTTCCTCCTCCCACTGGTGGCGCTGCTCGCCTTCAGTCTCTGGTCGTACACGCCCAGCGACTCACCACTGGCGTGGCTGATAACCATCTGCTGGGCACTGCCCGTCCCGGGCGTCCTCGTCTCGATCCAGGGCTTCCTGCTCATCCGCCGCCGGGCCCGCAAGGCCCATCTGATGGCCCCGCCGGCCCTCGTCGAGCAGGACTTCCTCATCGTGCTGGTCCCGACCATCGGGCGGCACGACACCTACCCGGCCCTGGAGCGCTCCGTCCTGTCCTACGTGGAACACCTCCCGGAGTGGTTCCCGTACATGCGCGTCGACGTCCTCACGGAGGAGGGCTGCGAGGCCGCCGAGCGGATCGACCGGCTCGCGGCGACCAGCCCGCTGATCCGCGTGGTCACGGTGCCCAAGGCCTACGAGACCGCGAACGGCACCCGCTTCAAGGCCCGTGCCAACAACTACGCCCACGAACTGCGCATCGCCGAGGGCGAGGCCCTCGACCACGTCTGGGTCCTGCACATGGACGACGACACCGGCGTCGGCCCCGACACCGCGGCCTCCCTCGCCCAGTTCATCAACCGCCAGCGCCGAGCGACCCCGGACGAGGTCAAGCACATGGCGCAGGGCATCCTGACCTACCCCCGCGAGAACGCGGTGAGCATGCTCACCTGGTTCGCCGACGCCATCCGCCCCGCCGACGACATCGCCCGGTTCCGCGCCTTCACCGGCCTCGGCACCCCGGCCGCCGGCGTGCACGGCGAACTCCTCGTCATCCGCGCGACCATCGAGGCCGAGATCGGCTGGGACTTCGGCCCGAAGGAGATCGTCGAGGACGCCCGGCTGGCCCTGACCTTCTGCCGCCTCTACCCGGGCCGCAGCGACTGGTTCAACGGACGCTGCTACGGAGCGTCGCCGGCCAACGTCAAGGACTTCATCAAGCAGCGCGAACGCTGGTCGTGGGGCCTGGTCGCCCTCTGCTTCAACCGCAAGGTGCCGCTGCGCTACCGCTGGTTCCTGACCATCTGCGTGGGCAGCTGGATCCTGGGCCCGCTGCAGCACGTCGGCACGATCGTGTTCGTCGCCTGGTTCATCGGCGACATGAACACCTCACCCGTGACCCAGTCGGTCGTCGTGCTCTGGTCGCTCAGCTTCGCCTACGTGATCTGGGCGTACTGGGAAGGACTGCGGCTCAACGCGATCGCCTCGGCGAACGGCAGGCGCAGGTGGTGGGAGCCCTTCGCGGTGATCCTCCTGCTGCCCCTGTTCTCCTTCATCGAAGGGCTCGGCGGCTTCAGGGGGCTCCTGAAGTTCATCCGCCGCGAGGAGAACAAGTTCGTCGTCATCGCCAAGCCCGCCTGACCCGGAAGAGACCGGCCTCTCATCATGAAGCGCACCCGTCTGCCCCTGCTCGCCGTGCTGCCCGTCACCGTCATCGCCCTCGTCGTCGCCGTGCCCTTCGTCGCCGGTGACCATCCGCTCCGCTGGGAGTCGGGCTCGCTCGTACCCAGCCTGGTGCTCGGGGACGAGGACACCGGGCCGTCGAAGGCCGCCTCCGGCGGGGACGGCGGCACCGCACCGAGCGCCTCGCCCTCCCCCACGGCGGAGACCGCCAAGGTGGACAAGGAGTGGAAGAAGGGCATGCCCCAGTGGGGCATCCAGCTCTACTGGGAGGACCACCCGGACCACGCCCTGGAGTACATCGACAAGCAGGCCCGGGTGCAGGCCGACTACCTCGTCGGCCTGCACGCCAACTCCGTCAGCGTGAGCTTCCCCTTCTACACCGGCGGCCGCTCGTCGTCGAAGATCGGCAGAGGGGACAAGACGCCCACCCCCGAACGCATCGCCCGCGTCCTGCGGATCTTCCACGAGGCCGGCCTGCGCACGACCGTCCGGCCGATCATGGACGAGAAATCCCTCGACACGAAGGCAGGCGGCTGGCGCGGGAACATCACCCCTGCCGACCGCGACGCCTGGTTCGCGTCCTACGAGAAGTTCCTCGCGCCCTACCTGAAGGCGGCGGACGAGGCGAACGCGGCGACCTTCGTCATCGCCACCGAGCTGAACTCCATGGAGGGCGACGCCCACTGGGACGCGCTCGTGGACGACGCCGAGAAACGTTTCTCCGGCGAGGTCGCGTACGACTCCAACTGGGACGCCTACGTCAACGGCCCGGTCCACATGCCCGTCAACCACCTGGGCATCGACGCCTACTTCCCCGTCAAGGTCCCGGACGACGCGTCGGTCGACACGCTCGTCGCCGGCTGGGACGACTGGCTGGACAAGAAGACCACCGGACCCCTACCGAAGATCACCGTCGCCGAGGCCGGCATCGGCGCCATGGACGGCGGCTACCGCGCCCCCGGCGACTTCTACACCAAGCGCGCGGTCAACCCCGAAGTGCAGGCCACCTGGTACACCGCGGTCTGCAAGGTCGTCCGGGAACGCCACATGAGGGGCGTCTACTGGTGGTCGATCTACTTCGACGACGACCCCAGGACCGCGCCGGACGACAAGGTCGCCTCCCGGCTCGACTTCGCCGGCCGCCCCCTCACCGAGAAGGCCATCAAGTCCTGCTTCACCTCCGGGTACGCGGGCCCCGGCACCGACCCGGCGAACTGAGCGAGCGAGGCGATCGTGCGAGAAGCCATCATCCTGGTGGGCGGCAAGGGAACCCGCTTGCGCCCGCTGACGAACCACACCCCCAAACCGCTCCTGGATGTCGCGGGCGCCTCCTTCATCCGGCACCAGGTGGCCAAGCTGATGGACGCGGGAGTGGAGCACGTCGTGTTCGCCACCTCCTACCTCGCGGCCCTGTTCGAGGAGGAGTTCCGGGACTTCACCCAGGACCTGGAGATCTCCTACGCCGTCGAGGAGGTGCCGCTCGGCACCGGCGGTGCGATCCGCAACGCCGGGCGCCTGCTGCGCGGAGGCGCGGACGCCCCGGTCCTCGTCCTCAACGGCGACATCCTCTCCGGCGTCGACCTGCGCGCGATCCTCGCGCGGCACGAGGACCGCGAGGCGGACGTGACCCTGCACCTCACGCGGGTCCCCGACCCGCGCGCCTTCGGCCTCGTCCCCACCGACCCTTCCGGAAGGGTGCTGTCCTTCCTCGAGAAGCCGAAGACGCCGCAGGAGTGCGTCACCGACCAGATCAACGCCGGCTGCTACGTCTTCCGCCGGTCCGTCCTGGACGCCGTCCCGGCCGGCCGGGAGGTCTCCGTGGAGCAGGAGACCTTCCCGCGACTCGTCGCCCGCGGCGGGCGCGTGTTCGGCCACACCACCGACGACTACTGGCGCGACCTCGGCACACCGCTGGCCTTCGTCCACGGCTCCGCCGACCTCGTCACCGGCCGGGCGGCCTCGCCCCTGGTGGGACCGCCCGCCGAGGCGCTGATCCACCCCACGGCGGAGGTCCACCCGACCGCCCGCGTCACGGGAGGCTCCACGGTGGGTCCCCGCGCCGTCGTCGGTCCGCGCGTGGTCGTCGACCGCTCCATCATCGGCGCGGGCGTGACCCTGGCCGAGGGAGCCCTGATCCACGAGTCCGTGGTGGACCACGACTCGGCGATCGGCAGCGGGTGCGTCCTGCGCGAGGCCGTGGTCGGCTGCCACGCCCGCGTCGGCGCGGAGAACGAACTGCCCGCCCAGCTGCGGCTGGCCTGCGGCATCGACATCCCCGCCGGCGGAGTGCGCCTCAGCGGCACGGCCGCCGCCTGCCCGACGATCCACTGAACCCGCGTCTACCGGCCGGCTCGACGCCCGGCCACGGGAGAACCATGACCCACCACCGCGCAACGGCCCCGAGGGCGGACCGCCTCCGGAAGTACCGGCCGGACATCCAGGGCCTGCGTGCCGTCGCCATCATGATGGTGGTCAGCATGCACGTCGGCGTGCTCGACATCCACGGCGGCGTCGACGTCAGCTTCGTGCTGAGCGGGTTCCTCATCGGCAGCCAGCTCCTCGCCGAGATCGAGAAGACCGGCAGGGTGTCGCTGAGCAAGTTCTGGGCGCGCCGCATGCGACGGCTCGCCCCGGGCATGGCCCTGGTCATCGTCGCCACCGCGGTCCTGTCGTGGGTCTACGCCAGCCCGCTCAGGTTCCGCGACCACATGACGGACGGCCTCAGCTCGGCGCTGAGCTTCATGAACTGGCGGCTCGTCGAGACCGGCACCGACTACTTCGCCAACGACGGGACCCAGTCCCCGTACCAGCACTTCTGGTCGCTCGGCATCGAGGAGCAGTTCTACGTGGCCGCCCCGCTGGCGCTCATCGCCACGGCCTGGCTCAGCCGCTCCCTCTTCCGCAACCGCGCCCTGGTGGCGCTGTTCCTCCTGGCCGTGGTGGGCGGCTCCCTGTACCTGTCCGTCACACAGACCGCGTCGAACCAGCCGCTGGCCTACTTCGGCACCCAGGCCCGCATCTGGGAGCTGGCCTCCGGCATCCTGCTCGCCCTCGCCGCCCCCTTCCTCTCCCGCATGAACCTGGCGCTGGCGGCCGTGCTCTCCTGGGCGGGGCTCGCCACCGCGATCGGTACCGCGCTCCTGATCACCAAGGAGACGCCGCTACCGGGGTACGCGGTGGGCGGTCCCGTGCTCGGCGCCGTCATGGTGATCGCCGGCGGCTGCGCCGCGCCCCGCTACGGCGCGGAGGTCATCCTGATCAACCCGGTGACCGACTTCATCGGCAACGTCAGCTTCGGCTGGTACCTGTGGCACTGGCCGCTCCTCATCCTGTGGCCGGACATCACCGGGCACGAGCTGGCCTACTCGGACCGCTACCGGGTGGCGTCGCTGTCGCTGATCCTGGCGGCCGTCATGTACTACAGCGTCGAACTGCGGTTCAGGAACAACAAGCAGCTGGTGGCGAAGCCCTGGAAGGGGATCTTCGCCGGCGGCACCGCCACCGCGGGAGCCGCGGCGGCCATGGCCGTCGCCCTCGTCGTCCCCCTGAACATCTCCGCCTCCGCCGTCGCCTCGAACGGGACCGCCGCCGGGTACCGCGGAGCGGACTCGGTGCGCAGCGCCGTCCTGCAGAAGCAGCTCTCCGGTGTGGCGGCGGGCGCCCTCCCCAACTCCCCCGAGGACCGCACGCACTTCGGCTGCATCGACAACACCGACGTCAGGACGTTCGTGATGCGCGACAACTGCGTCGTCGGCGACCGCCAGGGCAAGTCCACGATCGTCGTCATGGGCGACTCGCACGCCTGGCAGTGGGGCGACGCCTTCCACGAGATCGGGCAGTCGCTCCACGCGAGGGTCGTGACCGTGGCGAAGGGCGGCTGCTCGCCCGAGGTCTACGCCATCAAGAACCCGGAGCTGGACCGCGAGTACTCCGAGTGCGACAGCTGGCGGCAGTCGGCGTTCGAGGAGATCGACAAGCTCCGCCCCGATGTCGTCGTCATCACCAACCGCAGCCGCCAGGAGGCAACGGAGGACGGTGCCGAGGAGGCGTTCCAGGCCCTGGAGGACTCCGGTGCCGCGCTGATCTACATGACCGACACCCCGCAGCCCGGCAAGAACGTCCCGGACTGCCTCGCCACTCACACGCGCGACATCTCCGCCTGCAACCCCGAGCAGCAGGCCGCCATCGAGTTCCCCGACTTCCGCGCCATGGAACAGAAAGTGGCCGTGCGCCACGGCGCCGTGGTCATCGACGTGCTGCCCGCGTTCTGCGCGAACGGCGTCTGCCCGACGGTGATCTCCGACCAGATCGTCTACTTCGACTCGAGCCACATCACCGCGGGCTACGCGAAGTCCCTGGTGCCGTTCATCCAGCCCACCCTCAAGAAGGCCCTGGCGGGCTGAGCCCGGCCGCCCCAAGCCCGGTGGGGGCCCCGCGGCGACCGCCGCCGAGCCCCCACCGGTGGTACGGGCCCCTGGCCCACGGGCTACCCGGCGGGAATGGGCCGGGCCCCGATGCGGGCGCAGGCCTCGTCCTGGCCGAGGCCGTCGGCGGGCCAGACGACCTTGCCCGTGCCACCCGGGTAGTAGCAGGCCGCGAAGGACGCGGGGACGGGCTCGGACGGCCCCCACATCTCCTTCCAGCGCCGGGCGCAGACCGCGCCCGGGTCCTTCTGGTCGAACTCCTTCACCGCGTCCGACGGCAGACCAGAGATCCAGGCCGGCAGGAACGTCTCCGAGAGCACGTCCTGGGCCGTCTCCCTGTCCGTGCGGTGCAGCAGGTAGCCCATCACCCGGTCGGCATGGGCCTCGAACCACTCTTCCACCGTCTCGTGCCCTCGCGGGCCCTCACGTGCCGTCATGCGCACCTTCCCCTCCCGGAACAGGCTGTCACTGGGGGAATGTCCGGCCGGGCGCCGACGATTACAGGCCGCGTCGGGGGGCGGGTCCGGTCCGAGGGGTTCAGGAGCGGCTCATGGGGCGTTCGGCGGTCACGAGCCAGAGCCGGGCGGTCAGCACGACGTCCCCGTCCGGGGTCGTGAAGCCGCGGAAGGCCTCCAGCGCGGCGTCGCGGGCGCGGGAGCGGGCCGTCTCGTCGGCCTCGTCCTCGCGCAGCCAGTACTGCACGGGCCCCCAGCCCATCAGGAAGTCGGCCGCGTCCTCGGCGTCCCTCCCCCAGAGCTGCGGGACGTCCACCGCGGTCGAGGTCACCCCGGTGAGGCCCGCCCCGGTCAGGATCCGCTCGGTGTACGAGGGATCGGCGAAGGAGGCCGGCCCGGTGTTCCCCGTGAAGTCGGGCACGGACACCACGGTCCCGATCGCCCGGTAGATCTTCGTCTGGTCCATGACCTGGTGTCCGCGCGAGCACACGAACGCCAGCCGCCCGCCGGGACGCAGCGCCCGGCGGAGGTTGGCGAACGCGGCGACGGGGTCGGCGAAGAACATCACCCCGAAGCGGCTCACCACCGCGTCGAAGCCCTCAGAGGCGAACGGGTGCACCTGGGCGTCGCCCTTCGCGAAGGCGACGCCGCCGAGCCCCTCCCGTTCGGCGGCGGCGACCGCCTCCGCCAGCATCGGCTCCGACAGGTCCACGCCGAGCACCGTGGCGCCCCGCCGTCCGGCGAGGCGCGCCACGCGCCCGGTCCCGCAGCCCACGTCCAGCACCCGGCTGCCCGCCACGACCGGAAGGTCGTCGAGCAGGTAGTGGTTCGCCGCGTCGTTGAGCGCGTCGTACCGCTCGGGATACGTGGCCCAGTGGCGCCCCTCGTACCCGTTCCACGCGTCGGACTGGTCCAGGTTCACGATCGGGTCGCCCATGGGACGAACCTACTGCGCGCGTCGACCGCCCGGGGTGTCCGCCTTCCGCGCTACCAGGGAGCGGGGCCGTCCTCGTCGAAGTAGCCGCCGCTGGGGCCGTCGTCGGGGAGCGTGGCCAGCTTCACGATGACCCTGGCCCCCTCCTCGACCGTACGGGCGCCGGCGTGGTGGGTGAGGTCGGTGGCCGTCAGTCCTGGCGAGGCCGAGTTGATCTTTATGTGCCCGTACCCGGGCTCCCGCCGGAACGCCTGCGCGTACTGGACGGTGAGCATGTTCAACGCGGCCTTCGAGGACGCGTAGGGCAGGATGTGGTCGGCGTCGGCGTAGAGGGTGCCCGGCTGGCTGGTCACCGTCAGCGAGGCGGTGGTGCTGGAGACGTTGACGATGCGCGCGGCGGCCGAGGCGGCCAGCAGCGGCAGCATCGTGTGGGTGACCGTGACCACGCCGAAGACGTTCGTCTCGTACGTGGCTCGGACGTCCGCCGCCGTGGTGCTCAACGCCGGGGACTCGACGATTCCGCCGGCGTTGTTGACGAGGATGTCGAGGCGCCCGAACTCCCGGCGGATCCGTTCGGCGGCCTTCTCGACGCCGTCCACATCGGTGACGTCCAGTCGGACCGGGAGGACACGAAGGCCCGCGGTCGCGAGTTCGGCGGCGGCGGCCTCGCCCCGCCGGAGGTCGCGGCTGCCGAGCAGGACGGTCGCCCCCGCGGCCGCGAGCTGCCGGGCGGTCTCGCGACCCAGCCCCTTGTTGGCGCCGGTGACCAGCGCCGTCGGGTTGTCGATCATGGAATCTCCTGTGCGCGGCGAATAAACGGACCTGTGGGTCCACTTGTCGCCACCGTAACCGGACCCGCGGGTCCGGTCAAAGGGACGTTCGTCACGGCGCGGGGAGCGAAGCGGCGTCCAGCGCGAAGACCTTTGCTCGGCGAAACGGCCCCACCCCACCTGGGACAGGGGCTCTTGGCCGTCTGCGCGGGCCCCTTCGGGCCGCCGCTCACGGGCTTGCCGGCGCACGCCCTGCACCGGCCCCGCGTCCGGTCGGACGTGGGCGGCCCGGGAATGAGCCTCGGCGACGAGGCCATCGGCTTCTCGGACTTCTTCCAGAACGGTCGCAAGGTGGGCACCGGCGGCTTCGTCTGCACCGTCGTCAGCCTCCAGAAGAGTCTCCGCCAGTGCCAGTCCACCCTCCGGCTGACCAAGGGCGACATCAGGGCTTCGCGCCTTTCATCGTCGGCTTCCCGACCAGGTTCACACTCGCGGCCACCGGCGGTACCGGCGCCTACCGCGACGCCCGCGGCTACATGGACGGCGTCAACATCGACACCACGCATGGCAGGCTGACCGTCCACCTCACCAGGTGACCTCCGGGCGCCGCGCGCCACGGCCCGGGATGCGGACGAGCCGGAGCGCAGGGCCGGCCCGACCCCGCCGCATGACGCTCGGCGTCCCCGAAACCGGGACCGGAAGCGAGGCCCGCTGCACGGGAGAGCGCACCCGCCGCCGTCGGCGCATGCGACAGGCCGGAGAGCCCAGGCCGCCGGCCGATACGGCCAGCCCGCGAGCCGATCAGGGAAATGAGAAAGGGCCAGGTCGGAGTTACTGACCTGGCCCCTCTTCGTTGAGCCGCCTAAGGGAATCGAACCCTTGACCTACGCATTACGAGTTGTCCGTTCTAGGTCTACTGGCGTCCACGAGTGTCCGTCCCATGGGCGACGTCCAAGCTCAGCCGCCCTGTCGGACGACGGTAGACAGATGCCAACCGCTGCGGAACCAGCGTCGACTGAGACCCGAACTGAGACCCCAAGCCCGCTCAAGCCGAGTTGCGATAGTCCACGTCCACCGGCCCCTGACCCTCGCCTTACAAGTTCGAGCCCCGCTTGGTGCGGCCTGCCAGAAGACGCGTATGCGGGCGACCGCTGGTTCGTTCTCGGCTGCCTCGCACCGTGGTGGTCTCTCGTCGTTGATGTCATCCGGAGATGTCAGCCGCGATTGAGCCGGCGCTGGGTCCGCGGAAAGTCCCCGTTGGAGGATGATTCGCTTCATGAGCCGGCGGCCGGTTCCGGCCTCCAGGGGTTGATGCCTTCTAGGTGGAGCCGCTTGGTGTCCCTACTATGGATGAACCGGCACCCCTCATAGGGGAGGTCAAAGGTCCACAACTCGGGCAGATCGCGCGCCGCGAACCGTCGCAGGAATTCGGTCATGCCGAAGTCGAACGCCTGCCACTCCAGCCACTGCCTGCGCCAGATCACCGTGGTCCAATCGTTCGGGTCGGACGAAGTCGTACGCCAGCACAGTAGGTCAGAGTCGGCTGTCATGGCCCAGCCGACAAGTAGGTCGGGCTGGTCGTATTCATCCTCTTCCGCTTGATAGCGGGCTTCCGCAGTCACACCGCGCACCGTCGAGTCGGGATCTTGCGGGTAGACGTCGGGCACAGGCGGAAACACCATCAGGTGATTATCGAATTCGCCCTCGCCGTAATCACGCATGAAGACGCAATAGTCGTCGGGGAACCCATGTGGGTACTCGGCCGCGAGATCCTGCCAGTCCACGTGCGTGCCGCCGGATGGCGGAGCCGGGACCAGCAGTCTGAGGCTCTGCAGCGGGTCGGGGGTGGGTGCCTGGTTCGACATTCCTTCTGACCCTCTCGATGCGAACTATGGGCGCGACGGTCGCTGAGGTACGCCAAGCACGTCAGTTGGGCGTCTGCGGCCGATGGGAGTCGTTTGCGGGCGCCATGGTTGCTGTACTCCGCTGCTGTACAGCATCAACCGAACCTGCTGCGTGCTGGTATGCCGTCAACCTCGACGGCTCCGGCCGATAGGACCGTCGGTAGAGACCGAAGGCGCCGAAGAGGAAGCAGAAGCCCACGATTGTGACGAATGTCGACATTGGCGTCGAGTCCAGGTGGCGATGCACCGGACCCACGGTGATCGTGCCGCCGATGCCTGCGCAGATGTCCGCCCAGCCTCCAAGTCGCGGCGAAGAAACCGTCTTCCTGAACCACGGGGAGACCCATCCGAAGCAGGTGGCGGCAATGCCAGGGACGAAGGTCAGCAGCCAAAAGAGCGCCAACACGGTCCATCCGATGACATCCACAGCGAGTCCCCCCATGCAACAACTGTGCGACTCCATGGCCGCCAGGCGTGATCTTTGCATGGCCAGCCTGCCGCCGGTAAGGGGCCCCGTGCAGTTGGCAGAAGCAGGGCCGCTCGCGGACGGTCAGATCTTCTGGAAGTGGTGCGGCTGGTCGGCGACCTGCATGGATGCTCCAGTTTGCCGCGCTGGCCAGCGATGATCTGGTTGGTGGCTGTCTTCGCCTGTCACCGTTGGCCAGCCTCGGGCGGCCCGTAGACGGCCCGGGGTATAAGCAAGCCCGGGCGGGAAAGCAACCGTTCCCCATGATCGACCGGTGTTTCCCCGCGGCTTCCCGCCAGATGGGGCACGCGTGAGGGGCACTTTGCCTACTGCCGTCAGGAACCGTCACCCGGTGATGCGAGACGGTTCTTGTTGTAGAAGCTGTTCATCCACCCAGCGCCAAAGATCTGCTTCTCTGTGGCACCTGGCTCCATGGCTCCGGCGAACCAGAAGAGCGTCTCAAGCCCCCGCTCTCTCACCCCGGAAACCCAGGAGGCCAAGAGGTGCAGATCGCCTTTGCTCAGCTTGATCACGGCCTCGTGCACCCGATCCGACTGCTCCCCCTCGTACGTATTGAGCACATGGAGCGCAAGGTGCACATCGTTTTCAGCGAACATCGTCCGACACAGATCATGTACTTCGGCGGACACAGGCATGGGTCCAGCATGGAGCGATGCGACTACCCTCGGCAATGGCGGCGTGAGGTCGACGGAGCGGCTTTGGGCAGGAGCTGCCATGGGGCGAGAGATCGGGGCCCGTAAGCTTGCGGCGACTCGGGCGGTCTGTGGACCTGCCCGCAATGGCCCGATGTGGGCCCCGATCTTCGAGGCTCGCCCCATGGTGGCTGCGTAAAGCCGCGGAGCCGACCGCCCCAGCCACAGCGGGTTTCCCCTCGGCAACCTCTCGCCGTCTGGCGGGCGGCCAGCGGCCGGGCCGGAGCGGGGCGAAGACAGGAGCGGCGGCCCGAGGCGCCGGGCCGCGCGCCGCCGCGCTCTGCGCGGCGGGAGCGCCTTGATGAGATAGGGAAACCCGTAACAGCTCGGTCGCTGGTCGGGCTGCCGGTCGCGTTGGGCCGGTTCCACTTCACCTACGCCTCCACGATGGACGTGTGCGGGCTGACGGCGGCCCCGTTCCGGCAGCGGGCGTTCATGGTCCGCACCGTGGCCCGCCGTGAGGTTCAGAGACCCGGACAGATTGTCCGGGTTCTCGCCTTTCGGGCCTGTCACGCTCGTACTCGCTCAGGTAGCGGACACGCCCGCTACCCGCCTCTTCACCGGCTCTGTACCGTAAAACCGGCCCCTCACAAGCAGTAGGAGGCAGCACGCAATGCGTGGTCTTGGAGATCACCTCAGCATCGGCGAGCGGATCGCGTTCTACCGCAAGCGTCGCGGGTACACGCAAGAGGTCTTGGCCGGTCTGGTCGGCCGAAGCACCGACTGGTTGGCGAAGATCGAGACGGGGCGCCGGAAGCCGCCCCGTATCGACATGCTCGCCGAGCTATCGCGCATCCTGCGCGTCCCTCTCGGGGATCTGCTCGGTCAGACCATGCTCATGGAGGACGAGCGGCAACAGGACGACGTGCCGGCCGTGCGCGACGCGCTGATGACCCCGCGGCGACTCTCGCGCCTGCTGTTCGGTCCCGAGGCAGACGCGCAACTGCCGACACCGGCCCCCGTCGCCGTGCGCGTGGAGCAGGCATGGAACGACTACCAGGGCGGGCGGCTCGGCAGCGTGATAGCGGCTCTTCCGGCCCTCTTGCAGACCGCACAGGAGCTGGAGGATCGCGCCGCACGGCGCGGTGATGACCGTAGCGACTGCTGGGCTGTATCGGCGCGCACACATCACCTCGCGGCGACGACGCTCGCGAAGATCGGCGAGTCAGACATCTCATGGCTCGCTGCCGAGCGCGCGATGCGGGCCGCTGACGAGTCGGACGACCCGCTTGTGCTGGCGTCAGCCGCGCGTTCCGGTACACATGCCCTACTGGCCAACGGCCGGTATGACGACGCGCTGGAACTGGGCAACACGGCCGCCACATGGCTGTCGTCCCGGGTCACCGAGAACGACCCCGCGGCACTTAGCCTGCTGGGCATGATCCATCTGCGCGCCGCTGTGGCGGCAGCGCGTCACCAGGATCGACCCACCGCTACGGGGCTGGTGGATCGAGCCGAGGAACTTGCGGACGACCTCGGGTCGGATGAGAACTACTGGCAGACCGGCTTTGGGCCGACGAACGTGCTGCTCCACCGCCTGTCCATAGAGCTGGACCTCGACAACGTGTCGTACGTGGTGGAGCACGGACAGATCAACGTGGACCACATGCCGCAGGAACGCAGCGTCTCGCACCGAATCGACTTTGCGCGCGCCCTGTCGCTAGCGGGCCACGGCGATGATGCGTTCACGGAACTCCGGACGGCTGAGCGCACGTCGCCGCAGCTCGTACGCAACAATCCCAGGGTGCGCGAGACGCTGCGGGACCTCATCAAACAGTCTCCGGTCACGGGTGGCTCGCGTTCGTCCGAGGTGTTCGTGATGGCTCAGCGGTGCAGGGCGGTGCAGTGAGTTCAGGCAGGCGTGGAGTGCTCGGGGTCGTCGGGTCTGCGGCTGGAGGCGTAGAGGCGCTGCGCACCGGTCTCGTAGAGTCTGCAATGGATCGCGGATGGCGGGTAGCCGTCACGCTCACGCCGACCGCAGGTCAGTGGCTGCGGCTGAGTGGCGAGGTTGGACGGCTGGAGAAACTGACCGGCCTGCCCGTGCGCGACGAGCCGCGGTTGCCCGGCGAGGCACGGCCTCACCCGCCGGTTGACTGCTACGTCGTCGCTCCCGCGTCCGCGAACACGGTCGCGAAGCTAGCGGCCGGCCTGATGGACAACCAGGCACTGACGCAAGTGGGCGAGGCCATCGGCACCCTCGGACTGCCTGTCGTCGTCTTTCCGCGGGTGAATGCGGCGCACGCTCGCCATCCGGCTTGGCAGCACCACATCGACACCCTCCGGGCGGGGGGCGTACACGTCGTCTACGGCCCGGATGTGTGGCCGCTGTACGAGCCTCGGGAAGCGCCGGCCGATCGTCCGCTCCCCTGGTCGACAGTGTTGGATACGGTGGACGACGCAACGCGGTGACGGGCCGTCAACCACTCTGAGCTGCAAGGAAAGAGGACCCGGACACTCTGTCCGGGTCCTCTGCCGTTCGCGGCCACATGCTCATTGTCATGTCAGGGATCAATGAGCAACACGGCGAGCTGGGAGGTATGACTCCCGCCGAACTCGCTTTCGTGAAAGCGAGTCTGAGCGAGGCGCGCGCCAAGGTCGAACGACTGCTGAGGCGCGCGGACGAACTCACGGCGACGGCGGAGTCTCGCTACCCACAAGCCGCTCAAGGCGATCAAGGCGTTCGCCGAGTTGGGCCAGGGCGTCATGAACCGTGCTGAGTTCTGCGGCGAGGGCGGTGAACGCTGGGCTGCTGCCCGGCTCGCTGCCGAGGGGCACGGAAGGGTCGCGGACGAACGTACCGCGACCCTGCTGGGTGAGAACCAACCCCTCGTCACGGAGCTGACCGAACGCGCTCTGGACAGTCATGAGCTGCACGCCAAGTTCCTTGGCGAGCTTGCGAGCGGCTGGGAGCTGGTCGCCCGGCTCGTACTCGCGGTCGGGGCCCGTGATCTTCTCGCGGAACTGCGCCGCGATCTCCTTGGCTGTGGGCGTCTGCTTGGGCGCCTTGGGGCTCTGGTCCATGCCATCGAGAGTAACCGGACCTAGGTCAATCTCTCATCCTTCAACGGACTCCGCTTGACAGCTAGATTGACATAGGTCAATCTAGCTCTATCGCCGGACGGGCGGCCCGCAAGGGCTTCGCCTCCGTGCCGGTGCACGACAACTCCACAGCGTGATCCACCGCAGATGCGACGGCCGTGACGACTCCGGTCGAGGCGAGTGGAGACCAGTCGGTCATCTCCCGTCAGGGGCACGAACCGACTCAAAAGACCGGATCTGCCCAAGGGTGCGAACGCCACGCGAAGAGACCGAGATGCGATTCCTCGGAGGAGCGGGACTGAGGCACAGATCCATATCGCGCAGTACGGGCCGTCACCTCCCGCAAAAGGTGTCCGGCGCGGCTCAGGCCCGCGCACCTCTAACCCTCGCCGCGTCGCGCGGCGGCCGGTTGCCTCCGCTGCTCGTCTCGTACGAGCAGCGCTGAGGGGAGCCGGGTCTTCCTGCTCTAACGGCGCGCGGTCCCCGGGTGGCACCCCGGGGNCCGCTGTCGGGCCGTTCCTCCGTGAAAGGAACTGTGACCCATGGTGCACATCGCTGCACGTCAGCCGGTTGTTACCGGCGCCCTGTCCGACGGTGAACCGTCGGATGCCGAGCTTTCTGCGATCGAGCGTGAGATGCCCGTCGTCCTGGCGGAGGTGGAGTTGCTGGACGCGCAGATCATGACGCTTGACCGCACGCCCACCGAGGTGGACGCCCGTCGTCTGCGTCGGGCCCGCCGGCGTGTGCTCGCCGCCCGGCGGGTGCTGGCCAACGGCCCCGTGGGCCGGACGGGCGGTGCCGCATGAATCTCAAGCGCAAGGGGCGGGCCGCCCTGGTGCTGGCCCTGGTCGGCGTCGTCGGCATGGCCTTCCGCGTCTCATGGAACGCCCTGCGCGACGTCGCAACCACGATCGGCGCGGACGCGACCGCGGCGACGCTGTATCCGTTCGTGGTCGACGGCCTGATGGCCCTGGCCCTGATCGCGACCCTGGTCCTGACCGATCGGGACCGCCGCTTCGCACTGCGGGTCCTGGCCACCTACACGGTCGCATCGCTGCTGCTGAACTACGTGCACGGGCTGGTGCCGGAACTGCACGGCGGGTCGGTCGACTGGGGTCGACTGGCCGACTGGGACCCGGCGAACTGGGCCCTGGTGCTGCTGGCAACGTCGCTTCCGGTCGGGTCGATCTACTTCGGCTCGGACCTGGTGGCCAAGGTGCTGCACCACCAGTCGACTCCGCACGCGAATACGGAGGAATCGTCTGAGACCGGGAGGAATCGGTCTACGGCTGACCTGGAAGAGTCGACCCCGCCGGAGCCTGTTCCGGCACCGGCTCCGGTTGAGCTTCCCACCCCGACCCCGCCCGCCGTGGTGGACCTGGCCCGGTCGATCGAGTCGGCACCGGTCGCGGTTGCCGCGGCGGAGTCGGCCCGACTCCGTGGGGCGACCGGTCGAGTCCCCGAGGTAGCCCGTACGCCCCGACCGGTCCGGACGGCCGATGAGCTGCTGATCGAGGCCCGTAAGGCGACCGCCGGTTGGCCGGTCGAGGATCTGACGGCGGAGGGCATCCGCCGGGCCGTGCGTACCTCGCCGGCAAAGGCGCGGGTGCTGCGCGAGACCCTGCGGGCCGAGCGCACCGACGGCCCCGGCGACGCTGACGCGGTCGCCTGATGTCGCCGGCGTTCGGGAAGTGCTACGACCCGTCCGGCGCCACGTGGGGAATCCCCACCTTCCCGTGGCGCCTCGCGCCCGATGGCTACGCCACCCGCCGCCAATTGCGGGCCCGTGGCCTGCGCCCTGGTGGTCAGCCGGTTGCGGCTCAGCTCATGCGGCAGGCACGCCGGCGCAAGTCCGGTGTGCTGGTCGCCTACCTCTACCGCGTCGACCGCGCGAAGCCCGTGCGGCCGATGACCCCCGGGAAGCGGGCCGCGCTCGCGGCGGCGATGGCCGCTCGCCGGCGGTGCCCCGCCTGCCGGACTGATGCCGGTTACTGCATCCCGACGTCGCTCGGCATGTGCGTGACCTGCGCCTACCCCTCCGAACAGCGCACTGAGTAGTTCAGGTCAGAACAGGCCAGCGACCACGGCGCCAACCCATGCCCCGTAGGTCTTCCAGCGATGTGACGTTCGGCAGTAGAGACGCGGCTTCCGGCGTCCCCCTTGGTTGATGCGTGTCTTGCACCACCGGCAAGGCAGTTCGCCGTGATAGCTGCCGTCATCCCGCAGGTAGGCCCCTTCCACGATCGGGACTCTATCGAACCCCCGATCGAGGCACACCGGACGCGTCGCGCCCAGCTCATCGGCACTGCTGCCTGACCCGCAACACCGGAAGCCACCGCCCGGGACGTCACCCCGTCCCGGGCTTCCCTTTGCGTGCCCCGGGAGCGGGGCAGTCTGGAGACCCCGAAGCATGAGTGACAACGTCGTTCGACTGTTCAAGCACACCGACACCGACACCGCGCCTGCGGTCGACCCCAAGCCCATACCGGCCCCCGAACAGCCGCAGCTCACGCGGCGTTGGGTCCGCAGCGGGCGCGCCATCAAGTCGGCTGCGACGCACGAGCGCACGAAGACCGTGGCGCGTGCGGTGATCCGGCATGGCATGTACGTCCTCGGTGGCACACGGATCGTGGTCCGCCGTACGTGGGAGGGCCGCACCGCGGCCCGCTATGAGCGGATGCTGCGCGCGGCGGAGGCCGCGGGGCAGTTCGATGAGGCGATGCAGTGGGAGGAGCGCGGGCAGCGCTTCCGTGCCGCCCGGCACCGCCGCCGCATGGACCTGCTCTACTCGCCCATCGCTGCAGCCAAGGGCATCGTGGTCGGCACCGGCGTCGGGATCGGTGGCCTGGTCACCCTCGGCATCGTGATGGCGATCGCGACGAAGGACGTCACGGACGTCGTCACCCCGGTCATGGCGGTGATCAAGTTCATCAACTTGATGATCACGATCGTTCAGGTGGTGTGGGGTCCCCTGGTCCACATCGGCCCGTTCCTCGCCCTGCTCGCGCTGTGGGCCGTCGGCCGGCACCAGCAGGCCGCGCCGCAGTGGACGATGCCCGCGAACGTCCGGTCGGGTGAGGGAGAGCCGATCACCCCGTCCATCGTGGTCAAGGCCCTGCGCGACCTCGGGGTGCCCGCCCTGCGAGGCGCCATCAAGGAGATGGGCGACGCCGGCGCCTCGATGCTTGGACCGATCCGGATCGCCGGATGCGGCGTCGAGGTCGACGTCACCCTCCCCTCGGGGGTGTCCACGATCGAGGTGCAGAACCGGCGCCGCAAGCTCGCCGAGAACCTGACCCGCCATGAACACGAGGTGTTCATCACCATCCCCACCGCGGCCCGCACCGTGCGGCTGTGGATCGCCGACTCCGGCGCTTTGGACGAGCCGATCGGCCCGTCCCCGCTGGTCGCCGACGAGACACTTCGGGCCGACTACGCCAAGGGCCGCGCCCCGTGGGGCCAGGACCTGCGCGGCGACGCCGCGGGCTTGAGCCTGTATCAGCGCCACCTGCTCATCACGGGCCTGTCCAACCAGGGCAAGACCGCGGCCCTGCGAGCACTCGCCCTGTGGCTGGCACTCGATCGATCGGTGGAGTTCCGCGTCGCGGACCTCAAGGGCGCTGGCGACTGGGCCATGTTCGACGGCCTGGCCACCGTGCTGATCCAGGGCCCGACCGACGACCACGTCATCCAAGCGACCGAGATGGTGGAAAGCGGCGTCAGCGAGATGGAACGCCGCCTGACCGCCCCGCCCGGCAGCGTCTTCCCGCCACTGATCGTGCTGGTGGACGAGGCGCAGGTCGCGTTCATGTGCCCGCTCAAGGACGAGGACAAGCGCCCCTACGGCGGGTCCAAGGCCACGTCGCGGTACTTCATGGCCGCACGGAAGATCCACAACCAGGGCCGTGCCGTGAACGTCCTGCTGTGGCAGGGCACCCAGGACCCCACCGACCAAAACCTCCCCAAGCTCGTTCGGGAAGGTGCCCACACCCGCGCCTCGCTCGCGCTGGGCACGGAGTCGCAGGCCCGTATGGCACTGGGAGACAAGGCCGTCGACGGCGGCGCCGCCCCCAACCTGCTCCGCCCAGGGCTGGACAAGGGCACGGTCGTCGTCGCCTCCGACGGGATCGCCATCCCCGCAGGTCAGGCGTCCATCACGGTCCGAACCCACTACATCGACACCGACACCGCCGCGGAGATCGCCGACCGGGCCAAGGCGATGCGGGACGGGGTGACCACGCTGCGGGTCATCGAGTCCGGCGAGGACCGCGACCCGCTCGCAGACATCGCCGGCGTCCTCGGCGACGCGTCGCGGGTGCTCACCCAGGACGTCCTCAAGCGGCTGGCGACGCTGAACGCGGACGCCTACGGCGGCTGGTCGTTCATCGACCTCAAGCGCGTCCTCGACGGCACCGGAGCCGAGCCCTACAAGTCCGACGGCCGCATGGTCATCGGCCGCGAACGCCTCGCCCGCGCCCTCGCCAACCGCGACGCCGACGGTTCCGCTTCCACCGCGGACTAGAGGGAGCCGCACCCCCGACGGGTCAGGGAGGCAGGGAGAACTCCCTGACACCCTCCCTGACCCGCCTCCCTGCCCCTGACCAGCCCAGATGATCCATCAGGGAGTCAGGGAGGACCGCAGGTCAGCACCCCTCAAACCCCCTCCAGGGGCACCCCGCCAGGCGGTGCCTCAGCCTCCCTGCACCATGCCGAGAAGGGATTCCGCATGTTCCCCGACAGCACCCCCCGCGCGGCCACCGAGCAGGCCGTCACCATCCACCAGCCCACCCCCGTCATCCCCGTGCAGCCGTACGCGGCCCCGCTGATACCGGTCCAGCCGGACGCCACCGTGGCGAGCGTCGTCCTGCCCGACGGCCGCGTCGTCACCGGCTACACCCTCAGCCCGCACAGCCTCGCCCCGACGCCGGAGCAGGCTCGGCCGGCCGTGTCGCGGACTGCGGTGAACATCGCGCTGGGCGGTGTCGGGTTCGCCGCTGTGTGTGGCGGGCTTGTGCTGCTGACGACGTTCATCGCCGCACTCGCGGCCTTGGTCCATCAGCTCATCGTCCTGGCCGCGGTCATCTTCGGCGGATGGATCGCCACCCAAGTCCTCCGCTCCGGCAAGACCGACCAGGGGACGACGGTCAACATCCGCAAGGCCGTCTTCAAGCGCAACCACTTCCACGGCTGACTACGCCGGAGCGGGCCGCCCGATCTCGCCAAAGACACGCGGCCCGCTCCGGTCCCAGCACCTCCGCAGAGAACTGGAGATATCCAGCATGACCCAACCTGTCCCCGCCGGGCGATCCCGCAGGCCGCGCCTGCTGGATGCGTTCTGCTGCCAGGGCGGCGCAAGCACGGGCTACCGCCTGGCCGGCTTCGACGTGACCGGCATCGACATCGCCCCCCAGCCCCGGTACCCGTTCAACTTCGTACAGGGCGACGCGGTCGCATTCATCCGCGAGTACGGCCACGCGTTCGACGTCATCCACGCGTCCCCGCCGTGCCAGCTCTACAGCCTCACCCATCGCATCCAGCGCCGCGACCATCCCGACTTGATCGCGCCCACCCGCCAAGCCCTGGAATCCACCGGGCGCCCGTGGGTGATCGAGAATGTCGAGGACGCCCGAGGTGAGCTGCGCGACCCGGTCACCCTGTGCGGCGCGGCATTCGGCCTGCACACCTACCGGCACCGCCTGTTCGAGACCGGCGGATGCCTCACCCTCACCCCGCCCCCGCACCCCGAACACAAGGCAGCGATGGTGAAGATGGGTCGCCCCCTGAACCCCGGTGACTGGTACCACGCCGTCGGCAACTTCTCCAACGTCCCCTACGTCCGCGCCGACATGGGCGTCCACTGGATGACCCGCGACGGCATCCGCGAATGCATCCCACCCGCCTACACGCAATGGGTCGGCGAAGCCTTCCACACCGCTCTGCAAGCCGGGGCGGTGGCGGCATGAGCGAGCACCTGCGCACCGCGCTTGAACTCGCCGCTTTACAGATCCCGGTACTGCCGCTGCGGGCGGGCAAGGTCCCGTTCGGCAACTGCACGCGCTGCGCGAACAACGCGTGCGGCGGCCGGCCGAACATGAAGACCCCCGGGCCGTGCTCGTGCCCGGAGCCCTGCCACGCGTGGGCCGCCGCGTCCACCGATCCGCACGTCATCAGCTCCGGGCCATGGCGCCGTGCGTGGCGGCAAGCCGAGACAGTCGCCTATCACCCGGGCGGGGCGGGATGGACGGTCCTGGACCTGGACAACGCCGACGCGATCGAGTGGGCCCGCGCCGTCCTGCCGGCCACGCAGACCGTGCCCACCACCCGGGGCGAGCACTGGCTCTACCTCGGTGCGATGCCCTCTGCCAACGCGGTCCGGCCCGGCGTGGACATCAAGTCCACCATGGCCTACGCCCGGTGGCTCGGCCCCGGCACCGGCACCATCACGGCGCTGCCGGACGCCGTACGTGCGCTGGCCGTGAAGGAACCCTCTACCGTCCGGCCGGCGGCCCAGGCCGTCAGCGTGCCCGCAGGGACCGCGGACGGACAGTGCCCTCACCGCACACCGGCCTACCTGGACCGCGGTATCGCCATGGCGGAGCAGCGCATCACCCAAGCCTCCACTGCGGTGCACGCCACGGTGTACCGGACGTTCCTGGCCGTGCTGTCCACTCATGGCCGGTGCGGCTGCCTCACCGACGCGCACACCGCGCGGTTGTTCACGGCCGCTCAGGGCAAGGGCGAATCGGCCCGGCACTGTGCCGACGCGTGGACCAACGCCCGCATCACGTTGGGACTGTGACCATGGCTGACGACGACAAGACCCCTGGCCGGGAGATCATCACCGACTACGCGCAAGCGCACTTCCGGTACTTCCGCACCGCCGACGGCACCGTGTACGCGCAGAAGAAGCGCCACCCCGTGGCACGTCCGATCCGCTCGCAGGGCACCACGGGCAGTCACCGGCAGGAACTCATGGTCGGGCTGTTCAGGGACGGTATCGGCGTGTTCAACGGCACTGCGATGAAGGAGGCTCTGGACCTGATCGAGGCGTTGGCGCTGACCGAGGACGTGCAGCCCGTCCACATCCGCGTGGCCTCCGGATTCGATGGGGCGACGTGGCTGGACTTGGGACGCAGCGACGGGCAGTCCGTGCGCATCCACCCCACCGGGTGGGACATCCTCACGCCGGACCCACGCGAGGTGTGCTGGCGCCGTACCCAGCTCACCGGGGAACTGCCCTTGCCCGTGAAGGACACCGACGGGAAGGGCATCGACCTGCTGATGCGGCTGTGCAACTTCGCCACCGCTGAGACCGAGTGCCTGGCCATCGCGTGGCTCATCGGCTGCCTCGGTCCGAACGTGCCGGTCCCGGCGCCGTTCCTCACCGGCCCGCAGGGGGCGGGGAAGTCCACCGGTGGGCGGATGCTCGTGCGGATCATCGAGGGCATGAGCGGCGACCTGCGCCGGGCACCCAAGGATGAGGAGAACCTGATCACGGCGGTGGCGGCCGGATGGGTCACCGCCCTGGACAACCTCTCCCACATGACCCCGGAACTGTCGGACGCGATGTGCTGCATCGTGACCGGAGCGGAGAACGTCAAGCGCGCCCTGTTCACCGACGGGGACGTCTTCCGCATCGGCTATCGCCGGCCGCTGCTCCTGACCGGCATCGACGTCGGCGTCATCCGCCCCGACCTCGCCGAACGGCTCCTGCCGCTCCGACTAGAACGCCCTCGCGTCCGGCGCACCGAGGCCGAACTGTGGTCCGATTTCGCTGAGGTGCTGCCGGTCATCCTCGGTTCGCTCCTGGACCTCACCGTGCAGGTGCGGGCAGCTCAGGCGGACATCCCGACCGACCTGCGCATGGCCGACTTCGCGCACCTGTGCGCGCAGCTCGACGCGGCTACCGGCTTGGGAGCGCTCGCCGCCTACCGGGCCAGCCTGGACGACCTCAACGACGACGTCATTGAAGGCGACCTGTTGGCGCAGACCGTACTGAAGTACGCCGCCGGCATTGCCCCGGGCAGCGAGCAGCGGATGACCTCGGCCGAGTGGCTGCACTGCCTCACAGGCCTCTACACGGGTGAGGACTTCCGTCCCCTGCCCAAAGGCTGGCCGACCACCGGCAAGGTGCTCTCGGACCGCCTCAAGCGCCTTCAGCCCACCCTCGCCGCCCGGGGCGTCCTCATCGACTGGGGACGCACCAACGCATCCCGCTACATCGAGATCGCGCGGCCGGCCGCCGCTCCGCCCCAGCCCGAGCAGGAAACGGCCTTCTAGCCGGACCGCGCTCCGCGCGCGGACAAGCAAGAAGAGCACCCGCCGGCGCGTGCTCCTCTTGCTGTTCGGCGGCAGCGCCGCCCTGCAAGGGTCGCGCCGCGAAGCGGCTCCTTCTTCACTCTCTGAGCCGCACTACTACAGACACCCCCCTCTTTGTCCGAAGTAGGGAGACGCTGCGTCACCTGCGTCACCCGCGCCCCGAAAACGACCGGTGACCTGCTGAAAGGCAGGTGACGCAGACGGCCGATTCCTGCGTCATCCTGCGTCACCTGCGTCACCCGATGACGCAGGCATGTGTCACCGGTGACGGACACCCACCGTGCTGCGTCACCTCGAAACCCCAGGTCAGAGGGGCGAATGACGCAGATGACGCAGGTGACGCAGAAATCCGCACCTCGGACACACGCGGGCCAAGACCCCGAGCCCAATTTCCCGAAGGCAAGGACTGCCCAGGAGGCACCCCGGATGAGCACCGCGATTGCTGCCCCCGTCGACCGACTCCTGTACAAGCCCGAGGAAGCCGCCGAGGCGCTCGCCATCGGCCGCTCCACCGTCTACGAGCTGATGGCCGAGGGCGGCCTGAAGTACATCAAGTTGGGCCGCACACGTCGGATTCGGCGCGCCGATCTCGAAGCCTACGTAGCGGCCCTTCCGTCCCAGCAGAACTGACCTGCCCACGCCCAGAGGCGCCCCGAGCATCGCGCTCGGGGCGCCTTCCGCATGGAGGAGCACATGAGCCCCCGCAAGCCGAACAATGAATCGTCCATCTACTTCGGTGCCGATGGCTGGTGGCACGGCCGCGTCACGATGGGCGTCAAGAACGACGGAAGCCCTGACCGTCGCCACCGGCGCGCCAAGACCGAACCCGAGATCAAGCGCAAGGTCAAGGATCTGGAACGGCAGCGCGACGAAGGCCGCGCAACCAAAGCGGGCCGCGCGCCGACCGTCGCGAGGTGGATGGAGATCTACCTCACCGACATCGCGAGCCTGAAGCTCAAGCCGCGCTCCCTCGATGACTACTGGTCGAAGACGCGCAACGACATCATTCCGGGCGTCGGTCAGCACCGAATCGACAAGTTGCGGCCGGAGCATCTGGAGCGGATGTACCGCGCCCTGCTCGACGCCGGCCATGCTCCCTCGCACGTCGTGAAGGTGCACCGCATCTTGTCTCGCGCACTCAAGATTGCCCACCGTCGCCGCATGATCAGTGAGAACGTCGCCACGCTCGTGGACCCGCCCAGCGTCGATGAGACCGAGGCGAACCCGTTCACGCAGGAGGAGGCCAAGGCATTTCTCGAAGCCGCAGCGAAGCGGCCCACCTTCATGCGGTGGATCGTCGGTGTCGGTATGGGGTTCCGGCAGGGCGAGACGCTCGGGCTGCGATGGCCGTACGTCGATCTGAAGGCGGAGCTGTTCCGCCCCGAGTGGCAGCTACAGCGCCTCACGTGGCGACACGGATGTGACGACCCGCACGCGTGCGGAGAACACCTCCACCGCTTCGAGCCGTGCCCATCCGGCTGCACCACGCACAAGGCCTACACGCGTGGCTGTCCGAAGCCCTGCACCAAGACGTGCACGAGGCACGCGAGCGCTTGTCCAGCACGCAAGGAGGGCGGTCTCGTCTTCACTCGCCCCAAAACAAAGAAGAGCCGGAACGCCGTCCCGATCCCACCCGTCTTCATCCCCTTTCTAGCCGACCACAAGGCGCGACAGGAGGCGATGCGGGCCGCGGCCGGCGAGCTATGGGAGGAACATCACGTCGTGTTCTCGCGGCCGGACGGGCGCCCGCTGGACCCGCGCGCCGACTACGGAGAATTCAAGGAGCTGCTCGCCGAGGCTGGGATCGACGACCGTCGCCTCTACGACGGAAGCCGCCACACAGCGGGCACGATCCTGAACGAGCTCGGGGTCGACATGACCACCATCATGGAGATCTTGCGGCACACCCAGATCAGCCAGACCCGCCGCTATGTGAAGGGTCGATCCCACCTTTCGAAGGACGCCATGCGGCGCATGGGCGAGTTCTTCGCCCCCGCTCCCACAGACCGCGATCCGGCCCCCACTGAGACCAGAACTGAGACCGCCGACACCCGCGCGGCCCGATCACGCCACCGCCGCCGCATCCGTTGAACGAAGAAACCCCAGGTCGGAATACTCCGACCTGGGGTTTCACTTTGAGCCGCCTAAGGGAATCGAACCCTTGACCTACGCATTACGAGTGCGTCGCTCTGGCCAACTGAGCTAAGGCGGCAAGCCGCCGAGACAGCTTGGCATCGGCAGCGGCCACAAGTCTACACAGTTCTCGAGGGGCCCCTGACCAGGGTGCGACGGCGCTCCGGTCGCCGTCGGCCGGGTCGGGCGGGGCCCCTCGGGGGTCAGCAGGTCTTGCCGTCCGCCGGGGGCGTGCCCTCGAGGAGGTAGCGGTTGACGGCGGAGTCGATGCAGTTGCTGCCGCGGGCGTACGCCGTGTGGCCGTCGCCGTTGTAGCTGAGGAGGACGCCCGAGTCGAGCTGGCCGGCGAGGGACTTGGCCCAGGCGTACGGGGTGGCGGGGTCGCGGGTGGTGCCGACGACGAGGATGGGGTCGGCGCCGGCGGCCTCGATGCGGTGGGGCTTGCCGGTCGGCGGAACGGCCCAGTAGGTGCAGATCATGCTGGACCACGCGAGGTTCTTGCCGAAGAGCGGGGACTCGGCGGTGAAGGCGGAGACGGACTGCTCGGCGGCCTGCGGACCGGACAGGGCCGGCGGAAGGTCGAGGCAGTTCACGGCGGCGTTGGCGAACATCAGATTGCCGTAGTGGCCGCGGTCGTCCCGCTCGTAGTACGTGTCGGACAGCGTGAGCAGGCCGCTCCCGTCGCCCTTGTTCGCCTTGGTGAGCGCGGTGCTCAGGGTCGGCCACATCGACTCGTCGTACATCGCGGCGATCACACCGGTGGTGCCGAGCGCCTCGGTCAGCTTGCGGGAGCTGCCGGTGTTCAGCGGCTTGCCGTCCAGCTGCTTGAAGAGCGCGTCGAGGCGGCGCCCGGCGTCGGCGGTGCTCTTGGTGCCGAGCGGGCAGTCGCGGTGGGTGATGCAGTCCGCGGCGAAGGCGTCGAAGGCGGTCTCGAAGCCCGAGGCCTGGCCGCGGCTCGCGTCGAGGGCGGAGATCGACGGGTCGACGGCGCCGTCGAGGACGAGCCGGCCCGCCTTGTCGGGGAAGAGCTCGGCGTAGGTGGCGCCCAGGAAGGTGCCGTAGGACTTGCCGACGTAGTTGAGCTTGCGGTCGCCGACCAGGGCGCGGAAGACGTCCATGTCACGGGCCGATTCCACCGTGCTCACGTGCTTGAGCAGCTTGGCCGAGCGCTGCTCGCAGCCGTCGGCGAACTTCTTGTCGGCGGCGACGAGCGCGTTGACCTCCGCACCGTCGTCCGGGGTGACGTCGGTCGCCGCGAAGGCGTCCATCTGGCTGTCGCTGAGGCACTCGACGGGCTCGCTGCGGGCCACGCCGCGCGGGTCGATGGCGGCCATGTCGTAGCGGGAGGTGACCGCCGACGGGTAGCCGAAGGCCGCGTACTGCAGGTAGTCGATCGCGGAGCCGCCGGGGCCGCCCGGGTTGACCAGCAGGGTGCCGAGCCGCTTGCCGCCGTCTCCGGCCCGCTTCCGGGCGACGGCGAGCTTGAGGTCGGTCGCGGCCGACGGGTGCGCGTAGTCGAGGGGAACCTTCATGGTGGCGCACTGCATGCCCGGCATGTCCTTGCACTCGCGCCAGGACAGGCTCTGCTCGTAGTACGACCGGAGGTCGCCGTAGGAGTCCGCGGCAGCGCCCGAGGGCGGCGGCCCGCCGAGCGAGCCCGCCGGGGAAGACGCGGCGGCACTGCGGGTGCTGCCACCGGTCGTGCACGCGGACAGCATCAGCCCGGCGACGGCGAGGACGGTGCCGGAGGTACGGAGCAGGCGCGGGGTGTGCATCGAAGCCTCGGTTCCTCGTGGTGGTCATCTGGAGCGTATCCGCAGGGCCGGTGGCGAACCGCCGTCCACAGTCCTCGTACGGGTGATTCCGGCCCGCGCCGTCAGGGACGGTCCGGGCTGTCGAGCTTCTCGGTCGCGTACCCGGCGACGAGGGCGAAGAGCCGCCGCCGCGGGGCGATGCCGTCGAGCACCCGGACCTCGGCGGACACGCCGCGCACCCGCCCGCGCAGGGCGAGCGCCGAGCGCCGGGCGTTCTCCTCTCCGGAGGGTACGGCGAGCAACAACGCGGGGCGCGGCATGTCCCGTCCGGCGTAGCGGCCGTCCGCGGAGAAGTACGGCGGCGGACCGGAGCGGTCGATCTCCTCGTAGCCGCCCGATACGCCGATCGCCGTCGCGAAGCCCCGGGGGTCGGTCAACTGCTGCCGCACGACACAGTCCGCGTCCCCGTCGGCACCCAGCAGCGCCCGCGCGGGGCGGCCGGGCAGGACGCGGTAGAGGCGGGCGACCGCGGCCGGGACGGACGCGGGGCGCGCGCCCGGACCGTCGTCGCAGCGGGCGGGCAGCACCACCACGAAGGGGTCGGCGAGGCCCCGCAGCGACTGGGCGGCGAAGCCGGCGAACAGATCCGGGTCGGCGGGGTCGATGTGGGCCACGACCAGGGGGAAGTAGAGCCCTGCGGAGTCCGGGTAGTCGTACTGAGGGGGCAGCCAGACCCGCGTGCCGTCGGACAATTCGTGGAGCGTACCCCCGGCCGGGTGACCGAGGGTGCGCGGCGGCACCAGCCCGGCGTCCGCGGGATCGGACGGCACCGGCCGCGGCCTCGGCGACGACGGCGGCCCGGCGGCGGTGACCTGGCGGTGCGGCGAGAGCGACGGCGACCCCGGGCCCGGGGGCAAGCAGACCCCCAGCGTGATCGCCACCGCGGCGGCCAGCGCGGACCCGGCCCCGCGCAGCACCGTGCCGGCGCGCTCGACGGGCAGTTCGTACACGCGGCCCGCGCGCTGCTCCCACCAGTGCCGCAGTGCCGAGCGGGCGAGCGCCACCGCGGCGGCCCCCGCCACGGTCAGCAGCGCGTACAGAACGACGACCTCGGCCACCTCGGGCACGTGCGGCACCACCTCGGGACGTCCCCGAGGGTGCTTCGGGCACGGGTGGGCACCCGCGCCGGAGGCAGGGGGGAGCGCATCCCGTGCGCTGGATCACCCCCGCGGGGACAGCGGCCGGGGGCACCGCACAGCAGCCTGCGGCAAGGCCGGGCACACCGGGGACCGGCGACGCGCGGGCACCCCAAACGATCACCCGTCCGCCGGATGATCAAGGGCGCGGAGGCGGTCCGCGCGGCCGGTCGCGCGCGCCGGCGGTCAGCCCGCGCGCAGGGCCAGCGTCATCGCCTCGACGGCCAGCAGCGGCGCGACGTTCCTGTCCAGGGCCCCACGGCAGGCGAGCACCGCCTCGATGCGGCGCAGGGTGTTCTCCGGCCGCGAGCCCGCCGCGATCCGCTCGACGGCGTCCCGTGCCTCGACGTTCGCGATCGCGACGGACGTGCCGACCTGCACGGCCAGCACGTCCCGGTAGAAGCCCGCCAGGTCGGTGAGGGCCAGATCGAGGGTGTCGCGCTGGGTACGGGTGGAGCGGCGCTTCTGCCGGTCCGCGAGATCCTTCATCACGCCCGCCGTGCCGCGCGGCATGCGGCTGCCCGCCCCCGCGGCCGCGCCGAGCGCCGTGCGCAGCTCCTCGGTCTCCTTGGCGTCCATCTCCTCCGAGACCTGCTTGGCGTCCTCCGTCGCCGCGTCCACCAGCTCCTGCGCGGCCTTGAGGCAGCCGCCGACGTCGTCCACGCGCAGCGGCAGCCTCAGCACGGCCGCCCGGCGGGAACGCGCCGCCTCGTCGGTGGCGAGCCGGCGGGCCCGGTCGATGTGGCCCTGCGTGGCACGCGCGGCGGACTCGGCGATCACGGGGTCGATGCCGTCGCGCCGGACGAGCACGTCGGCCACGGCCGCCACGGGCGGGGTGCGCAGCACCAGGTGCCGGCAGCGCGAGCGGATCGTCGGCAGCACGTCCTCGATGGACGGCGCGCACAGCAGCCACACCGTACGGGGCGCCGGTTCCTCCACGGCCTTCAGCAGCACGTTGCCGGCGCCCTCGGTGAGGCGGTCGGCGTCCTCCAGCACGATCACCTGCCAGCGGCCGGAGGCCGGCGAGAGCGTGGAGCGGCGGACCAGGTCGCGGGTGTCCTTGACGCCGATGGAGAGCAGGTCGGTGCGGACCACCTCGACGTCGGCGTGCGTACCGACCAGGGTCGTGTGGCAGCCGTCGCAGAAGCCGCAGCCCGGCGCGCCGCCCAGGGCCCGGTCCGGGCTCACGCACTGCAGCGCGGCGGCGAAGGCGCGGGCGGCGGTGTCACGGCCCGCGCCGGGCGGGCCCGTGAACAGCCAGGCGTGCGTCATCTTCGACGCCGTGGGCAGCGCGGTACCGGCGGCTGCCGCCGTCACGAAGGCGTCCGCGTCCCGCGCGGCGGCGGCCAACTGCTCCGTCACCCGGTCCTGGCCGACCAGGTCGTCCCATACCGCCATCGCGCCCGCCCGTCCTGTGGTGCCTGCACTCGCCTGCTCCGGCTCCACCATTGTCGGGTACGCCACCGACAGGATCGTGCGGGTGGTTGTGGTTGCGGCCGGTTGCCCGTGTGCGACAACCGGCCGCAACAACCGACCCCGGTCCGCGGCGTCAGCCGGACCCGCGGCGGTGTCGACGAGGCGCCGCCGGCTTGCGGCGGAGCATGACGAAGGCCGCTCCCGAGGCGATGCCCAGCGCGGCCAGCGCGGAGGCCACGCCCGCGGTGACGTCGGAGGGACCGGTCGAGGGGCCGGTGGAGGTCGACACGGAGGTGAGCCCCGCGGCGGGGAGGCCCGTGCCCGGGCCGGTGGACGCCGCGGCCGTCACCCCGGGCGCGGCGCCCACGGGGGCGGACGGGGCCGCGGCCGCACTGCCCGGCGACGGCGTCGCCGTCCCGTCCGGGCAGGCCACGGTGAAGCGCTGCGGCTTCGCCTCGGAGCCGGCCCACCGGAAGCGGTAGGAGCCGTCGGCGAGCACGACGCGGTCGCTGCTCCCCGTGCCCTGGTCGCCGGTGACCAGCGTGCCCACGACCGCGTCCTCGCCCCGGGCGTAGGAGACCGTCCAGTTGACCGGCTGGTCGGGGACGAAGCCCTCGGCCCTGAAGTAGAAGGTGCACACCGTGGCGCCGTCTTCGCGCGTCCGGCCCAGGGCCTCGTCGTAGAGGCGGACTCCGGGCCGGTCGGAGGGCGCGCCGGAAGCGTGCGCGGCCAGGCCCAAAAGGGCCGCGGCGGCGGCAGCGGCGGCGAGGGCCGCCGCCGTGGTACGGATGCGCATGTTCAGAGTGTCCCGGAGACCCGCGCGGAGGGCTGCGCCGGGGTCCATTTCCGGCCGACGACATTTGTGGAGTAACGGCGTCCATTTCCCCCCGTACAGGGGACACATGGGGCGCACGCTCACCCGAATTGGCTTATGCGCACGGCAGTTGGCGCGCGTGAGCCGCCGCTCAGAGCGACAGCCGCTGCACCCCGCCCGCGACCGCGCGCTGCTCCGGCACCTCCGTGCCCGTCCAGCAGGAGCCGCGCCGCGCCAGCAGGCGGCGCAGCCAGACCTCCGTGGCGACCAGGTCGGTGAGCCCGTCGACGGCCACCGGTTCGCCTTCCGCCGCCGCGCGCAGGGCGGCCCGTACGACCCGGGCCTCGACGAGCCCGGCGTCGGCGAGCAGCGGCGCCTCGAAGAGGTCGAGCAGGTCGTCGACGGCCGAACGCAGGCCCGCGCGGACGGCGACGGCCGTGGAGACGTGGGAGTTGGCGCCCCAGCCGGGCGGCAGTTCGCGGATGCCCGCGCCCGCCAGGACGGAGCGCAGGATCGTGGCGCGGGCGCCGGGCTGGACGCGCAGCGTCTCGGGCAGTGCCCGGCAGGCCCGCACCACCTGGTTGTCCAGGAAGGGCGCGTGGAGCCGCTGGCTGCGCACCTCGGCGGCCTGCTCGAAGACCCGGTGGTCCGCGGCGTGCCGGGCGAGCGCGGCACGCGCCCGGCGCTCACCGGGGCGCTCCACCGTCGTGCCCGGCCGGGCCGCCGCGTCCTGGAGGCGAACCGATACTTCGGCCAGCGCCTCACCGGTCAGCCAGCGCGCCGCGGGGCCCGGCCGGCACCACGCGAGGGCCGCGAGCGACGCGGCCAGCGCGCCGCCGTGCTCCTCGAAGCTCCGGTCCAGCAGCCGCGCCGCCACGTCCTCCACACCCTGCCGGTAGCTGGTGCGGGCCAGCCGCCGCGCCGCCCGGTACACGGTGAACGGCACGAACACCGAGCGCCCCGAGGGCCCGTCCGCCCGCGCCAGGGCCGTGACGGGACGCAGCAGGCCGCGCCGCCGCCGGTCCATCAACAGGTCGGCCAGCCGCGCCGGATGGGCGTCCAGCACCTGCCGGGCCCCGTGCCCCACGAAGTGGTCGGCGCCGCCCGCCGCCAGGCGCCGCCGGTGCCGTTCCGCGGTGATCAGCGAGGGGCCCGGCTCGTCGGTGAGCGGCCCGCCGTCGAGGTCGGCGTACGGCAGGGACTCCGGTCCGCCCGGCACGACGACGTGGTGCAGCCGGGGGTCGGCGGCCATGCTGCGGGCGCGATCCAGCTCCGCCTCGCGCGCGTGGACGCTGCCCGTGGCGAGGTCGTTGAAGGTGACCGCCAGCAGGCGCTGTCCCGCGGCGGAGCCGTGCCCGAGCGGTGTGCCCGGCATCCCGGGCAGGCCGGCGGCGAGCAGGGCGAGCGTGGAGGAGGCACTGCCCCCGGACAGGTCGGCCCCGATGCCCGGCGCGGGGTCCTCGCCGGGGTCCGGTACGAAGCGGGGCTGCGCCAGCCGCGTCCGGACGGCGTCCACCAGGGCGTCCCGTATGCCGGCGATCGCGTGGTCCGGGTCGGCGTGGGCGGCCGGGGTGCCCGCGACGGCGAGCGAGGCGGTGGGCTCGTAGCCGCTGACCTCGGGCACCCCGTCGCGCATGATGAGCGCGTGCCCGGGCGGCACCCGGCGCACCCCGGCGTACGGGGTGCCCTCGCCGAGCGCCTCGGGGGAGTCGGGGCAGGCCAGCAGCGCCGCCAGGTAGGTCACGTCCAGGGCGGCCTCGGTGAGGTCGGCCAGCGGCAGCGCCGCCGTGCCGTACGCCGTGCCCCGCGCCCACTGGGTGTGGAACACCGGCCGGGCGCCCGCGAGATCGCCCAGCACCGTGATGCGGCGGCCGATCTGCAGCACGCAGGTGTAGCTCCCGGCCCAGGCCGTCAGATGGCGCAGCGCCCCGCCGCGCGCGGCGAACAGTCCCACCCGCAGGTCGGCGTCGGAGGCGGCGCAGCGGCCGAGCACCGCCAGCCGCGCCACGGAGCCGTTCTCGGCGTGGACGATCCGCACCTCGTCGGCGCGCCAGTCGCCCACCATCCACAGCGGATCGGGGTCGGCCCACAGGAGTTGGGCGCCGACGGGCTGCAGGGTGCGGCCGGGGCGCACGCCGGGAACCTGTCCCACGGCAGCGCTGCTCCACCCCACCAACCACCGCATCGCCGCCTCCACAGGTTGTGGATTACGTGGGCCGGCGTGGCCAACCGGCCTCTCGGCAGGCCGAACTGCCGCCCCGTCCGAGGAACATGCTGCCACGGAGCGGCGCACAAAGAGGCGCATGAGGACATGGTTGAGCGCCGGACCGCGCTTCACGCGCGGTCCGGCGCGGGCCGGTTCGACCCAACTCCCGCCTGATCAAGGTCACTTGGAACGAGCTGCGGGATTTCAAACGTCATTTTCCGGTCAATGCCCCAGGAGGCCGCATTCGCCCGTTGTGCGACATCTGGGGGTCGCGGTCCGGGAGGCGTGGCGCACCTCCCGGACCGGTCCGCCACCCGCGGGGATTGTGGTGACGGAGCCCCCTGACCCGCCACTACCCCCCATAGCCGCACATGAGAGCCGCGGGCCAACCCACGCCACCATGGAACCCCTACCGCACGAACCGGCACAGAGCGCGCGGATGGGCGCACAGCCGCATACGCCGGTAGCACGCGCCACAAGCAGGAGTCGCCAGGCCGCATTCAGGGCAGGAATCTCGCCATCCGGGACAACAGCTCTTAACGGGCGGGATACGGCGAACTACGCTGGGTGCACCCGAGAAGCGATGTCCCGGCAGCTCGGGGTCCGGCGCATGCCCGGTGGCGGGTGGCGGCGGCCCTGGCACCCCTCCACAAGAGGCGCCGGGCCAGCCGTTGTTGTGCGTCGAGAGGGTGTGACAGGCGTGGCAGGCGTACGCGGCCCTCGCGCTTACGGCGAGAGGTGGTAGTGGTCATGACCAAAGAACCCCGAGGGCCCAACGAGAAACTGGGCACCCTTCTCGCCCTGGCCGGCATCAGCAACGCGGGACTCGCCCGCAGGGTCAACGACCTCGGCGCCCAGCGCGGTCTGACCCTGCGGTACGACAAGACCTCCGTCGCCCGCTGGGTCACCAAGGGCATGGTGCCGCAGGGCGCCGCCCCGCACCTCATCGCGGCCGCCATCGGCAGCAAGCTCGGCCGGCCCGTGCCGCTGCACGAGATCGGTCTCGCCGACGCCGACCCGGCGCCCGAGGTGGGCCTCGCCTTCCCCCGCGACGTCGGGGAGGCCGTCAAGTCCGCCACCGACCTGTGGAAGCTCGACCCCGGCCGCCGCGGCCCGGGCGGCGGCGGCATCTGGCAGAGCCTCGCCGGCTCCTTCGCGGTCAGCGCGTACGTCACGCCCGCCTCCCGCTGGCTGATAACCCCGGCCGACGCCCGCGTCGCCCGCGAGGACCCCGCCCCGGGCACGCACCACGTCGGCCACTCCGACGTCGCCAAGCTCCGCGAGGCCGCGGAGGACGCCCGGCGCTGGGACTCCAAGTACGGCGGCGGCGACTGGCGTTCGGGCATGGTCCCCGAGTGCCTGCGGGTCGAGGCGGCCCCGCTGCTGCTCGGCTCGTACAGCGACGAGGTCGGCCGCTCCCTCTTCGGGGCCACCGCCGAACTCACCAGACTCGCCGGGTGGATGGCCTTCGACACCGGCCAGCAGGAGGCCGCCCAGCGGTACTACATCCAGGCCCTGCGGCTCGCCCGCGCCGCCGCCGACGTCCCCCTCGGCGGATACGTCCTGGCGTCGATGTCCCTCCAGGCCACGTACCGCGGCTTCGCCGACGAAGGCGTGGACCTGGCCCAGGCCGCCCTCGAACGCAACCGCGGCCTCGCCACGGCCCGCACGATGTCCTTCTTCCACCTCGTCGAGGCCCGCGCCCACGCCAAGGCCGGCGAGAGCGCCGCCTGCGCCACGGCCCTGGCCGCCGCCGAGTCCTGGCTCGACCGCGCCCGCGACGGCGACGCCGACCCGCCCTGGCTCGGCTTCTACTCCTACGACCGGCTCGCCGCGGACGCCGCCGAGTGCTACCGCGACCTGCGCGTGCCCGGGCAGGTGCGCCGCTTCACGGAGACGGCGCTCGCCCGGCCCACGGAGGAGTTCGTGCGGTCGCACGGGCTGCGGCTCGTCGTCTCGGCGGTCGCGGAGCTCGAGTCCGGCAACCTGGACGCGGCCTGCGCGGCCGGGGTCAAGGCGGTCGAGGTGGCCGGGCGGATCTCGTCGGCCCGGACGACGGAGTACGTGCGGGACCTCCTGCACCGGCTGGAGCCGTACGGGAACGAGCCGCGCGTCGCGGAGCTGCGGGAGCGGGCGCGTCCCCTCCTGGCGGCCCCCGCGTAGCCCTTCGGGGTGCGGGGGGGGTGCCCCTTGCGGCCCGGTTGTCGTGTACGGGTTGTTGCGCCTGCGGCGGGCGGTTTCCCCGCCGCAGGCGCAACAACCCGCACTCAACAACGCGGCGCGAACAACACGCGCCGCCGACAGGTTTGCCGGGCGCCCCGACGGGCCAAGCCTTACGCGGGAGGTGACCGCGCGCATGGACACCGCGGACATCGTCGTCATCGGCGCCGGCATCGTCGGCCTGGCGACCGCGTACGCGATCACCCGTACCTCCCCCGGCACGTCGGTGCTGGTCCTGGACAAGGAGGACGGCCCCGCGCGCCACCAGACCGGCCACAACAGCGGCGTGATCCACAGCGGCGTCTACTACCGCCCGGGATCCCTCAAGGCCCGGTACGCGACGCAGGGCGCCGCGGAGATGGTGAAGTTCTGCGCCGGCAACGACATCCCGCACGACGTGACGGGCAAGCTCATCGTCGCCACGGAACGCGAGGAGCTGCCCCGGCTGCACGCCCTCGTCCAGCGGGGGCGGCAGAACGACATCCCGGTACAGGAACTGGGCCCGGCCCAGATCACCGAGCGGGAGCCGCACGTGCGCGGCCTGGCGGCGATCCACGTCGGCACGACGGGGGTGTGCGACTTCACCGCGGTCGCCGCGGCCATGGCCCGCCTCACCACCGAAGGCGGCCGCGGCGAGGCCCGCATCGCGTACGGCAGGGAGGTCCGCGCCCTCCACCGCGACGGGCGCAGCGTGATCGTCGAGCCCCACAGCGGCCCGCCGGTCCGGGCCGGGGCGCTCGTGAACTGCGCGGGCCTGTACTGCGACCGCGTCGCCCGCATGGCCGGGACCGCGAACGAGGACGTCGCGGGCGTGCGCATCGTGCCGTTCCGGGGCGAGTACCACGAGCTGCGCCCCGACCGCGCCGGCCTCGTCCGAGGCCTGGTCTACCCCGTACCGGACCCCGCCTTCCCCTTCCTCGGCGTGCACCTGACCCGCAGCGTCGACGGCTCCGTGCACGTCGGCCCGAACGCCGTCCCGGCGCTCGCCCGCGAGGGCTACCGGCGGCGCACGGTGCACCCGCGCGACCTCGTCGAGACGGCCGCGTTCCCCGGGACCTGGCGGATCGCCCTGCGCCAGTGGCGGTACGAGGCCGGCGAGATCCGCCGCTCGCTGTCGAAGCGGGCTTTCGTGGAGTCCGTGCAGCGCCTGCTGCCCGAGGTGACCGCCGACGACCTGGTGCCCGCGGCGGCAGGGGTGCGGGCGCAGGCCGTGCTGCGCGACGGGACGCTCGTCGACGACTTCCTCATCGCGGGCGACGGGCCCTTCGTCCACGTGCTGAACGCCCCCTCTCCCGCCGCGACGGCCTCGCTGCCGATCGGCCGGGAGATCGCCCGCAGGGCACTGGCGGTGCTGGGGCGTACGTAAAATCGACGCATCATGTCGAAGCCCCGCACCCCCCACTTCCCCGGCGGCCCCGCCTCCCACCCGCATCCGGACGCGCACACCGAGCAGCGCATCCGCACCTTCCACCCGCGTCGTGGCCGGGTCACCCACGGCCAGCGCGCGGCGCTGGAGCGGCGCTGGGCGGACTGGGGCGTCGACCTCGACGGCACGCCGCTGGACCTGGACAAGCTCTTCGCCGACGCGGACCTCGCCCCGGACCGCCCGGTGGTCCTGGAGATCGGCTTCGGCATGGGCGACGCCACCGCCGCGATGGCCGCCGCCGACCCCGGCACCGGCATCCTCGCCGCGGACGTGCACACCCCCGGCCAGGGCAACCTCGTCCACCTCGCCGAGCGCGAGGGCCTGCGCAACGTCCGGGTCGCCAACGGCGACGCCGTCGTCCTGCTGCGCGACATGCTCGCCCCGGAATCGCTGGCCGGCCTGAGGGTCTACTTCCCCGACCCGTGGCCCAAGGCCCGGCACCACAAGCGCCGCATGATCCAGCCGGAGTTCGTGGCGCTCGCGGTGTCGCGGCTGCGGCCCGGCGCCACCGTGCACTGCGCTACCGACTGGGAGCCGTACGCCGAGCAGATGCTGGAGGTGCTGACGGCGGAGCCCGGCCTGGTGAACGCCTACGCGACCGCCGGCGGCTACGCCGAGCCGCGCCCGGCCTTCCGTCCGATGACCAAGTTCGAGCGCCAGGGGATCGCGAAGGGCCACGTCGTCCACGACCTGGTCTTCGAGCGCCGGTGATCGCCCGGCGGTGCGGTAATCGGTAACACCATCGCGCCGCGCGGCCGGCGCGCCGTAAGGTCATCGGGTGTCCTCGTACTCGCATTCGCCCGACTCGCCCCTCCCGAGCCCGGCGGCCCAACCCGCCGTACCCGAGTATCCGGAACACCAGCAGCGACCGCAGTTCGCCCTGCCCGCGCCCGGGCAGTGGCACTACAAGCCGCGCCGGCACTTCTGGGAGAACCGGACGTTCCGGCTGGTGGCGCTCTTCTCCGTGCTGGCGCTGTGCGGGGTGCTCATCCTGGCGCTGGTGCGCCGCCAGACCGGCACGGAGGGCTTCCTCGTCGGTCTCCTCCTGGCGGTCCTGCCGGTCCCGATCCTCGGCGGCGCCTTCCTCTGGCTGGACCGGGTGGAGCCGACCCCGCTGCGCAACGCGGTCTTCGCCTTCGCCTGGGGCGCGTGCGCCGCCACCCTGGTCGCCATCCTCGCCAACGAGTACGCGACGGAACTGCTCGCGACGACCTTCACGGCCAGCGACTCGCAGAGCGACATCTGGGGCGCCACCTTCGTCGCCCCCGTCGTGGAGGAGAGCGCCAAGGGCGCCGCCGTCCTGCTGCTCTTCCTCTTCCGCCGCCGCGACTTCACCGGGATCGTCGACGGCGTCGTCATAGCCGGGCTCACCGCCACCGGCTTCGCGTTCACCGAGAACATCCTCTACCTGGGCTCCGGCTTCGCCGAGGACCAGGCGTACGGGACCGACGGCGGCCTGGGCACGACGGCGGCGATGTTCATCGTCCGGATCGTGATGACGCCCTTCGCGCACCCGCTGTTCACCTCGCTCACCGGCATCGGCTTCGCCATCGCCGCCACCTCCCGCCCCGGCCGGGCCCGCCGCTGGCTGGCCCCGCTCGGGGGCTGGCTGCTGGCGATGGTCCTGCACGGCACCTGGAACGGCTCCGCCTCGTTCAGCCCGCTCGGCTTCCTCGCCGTCTACGCGACGGTGATGATCCCGCTGTTCGGCCTGCTGGTCTGGCTCGCGATCTGGTCCCGCTCGAACGAACTGAGGACCATCCGCACCCAGCTGCCGCTGTACGCCATGGCCGGCTGGCTCAGCCCGCCCGAGCCCGCCGCCATCGGCTCCATGAAGGGCCGCGGCCTCGCCCGCTCCGCCGCACGCGGCGCGCAGGGGAAGGAGGCCGCCCGCACGGTGCGCGAGTACGTGTCGTTCGCGACCTCGCTCGCCTTCCTGCGCGCCCGCGCGAACCGCGGGGCCGCCGGCGCGGACTTCCAGGCCCGGGAGCAGGAGCTGCTGCACCATCTGTGGGAGCGCAAGGCCGTCGCCCAGCCCGCGCTCACCCACGCGGCCCATGCCATCCGGCCCGCGTTCCCGCCCGTGTACCCGTGGGCGGCACCCCCGCCGGGGACCCCGTACGGGCCCTATCCGGCGCAGGTCCAGCCGTACGGGCAGCCGTGGCCGCAGCCCCAGGCGTGGCCACAGGCCCAGCCGTCGCCCCAGCCCCAGGCGTGGCCCCAGCCCCAGGCGTGGCCGCAGCCCCAGCCGTCGCCGCAGCCCCAGCCGTCGCCGCAACAACCCCCGCAGCAGGGGGCTCCGTACCCGCAGCGGTGGGGCCCGCGCCACCCCCAGGTGCCGCCGCAGCAGGGGTGGTACCCGCAGGCCGCCCCCTACCGGGACCCGCGGGGCGGCCGCCACCGCTGACTCCGGTTGCCCGCCCCCGCCGCCGGGGATGCAATGACCGGGTGAGCCCGCTGATACGAGGTACGAGCCGCTCCGGCCACCGTCCGTCCGGCCGCACCAGCTGGACGCGCACGGCAGTCGTCCTCGTACCGGTCCTCGCCGTCTCCACCGCCGTGGCCGTCGCCGCGGGCGCCGGGGTGGTGCCCGTCTCCTTCGCGATCTCACCGACCACCACCGCCCTGTCCGGCCAGAACATCCAGATCGCCGCGGACCGCCTGACCGGCACCGGCTTCACCCAGTACGTGACCATCGACCAGACCGCCGAGGGCGACTTCCCCCAGTTCGTCTCCGCCATCGCCTCCGCCGAGCTGCACAATCTCTGCCAGTCCGTGGTGGGCTCCGTCCCCGGCTTCGGCCAGGTCACCCTGCGGATCGGCGCGGGCGCAGGTGACAAGCCCGTCCACGCCGACCAGCTGATCGTCGACAGCGACGACCTCTCGGGCGACGCCGAGTTCCACGACATCCGCATCGGTGTGGACGCCTCGAGGACGGACACCGAGGGCCGGGCCCAGGGCCCGGCCGGCGCCGTGGGGCAGCAGGCCGAGAGCGTCACCATCGACCACCTGCGGCAGACCACCAAGTCCGTGAGCGCGGCCACCTTCCGCCTGAACGGCCTGCACATGACGGTCAAAAGGGGCGCCGACCCCTGCTTCTGACCCGATTGGGCGAGTGCGTACGACCATCGGGGTGATTGGGAACCTCGCCCGAGCGACCGATCAGACTGTCCCCCGGTTGACGGGATGTGCTGACCACCGAGCCCACCGGGTCACGGCCCGCCACGTCCCCGGCCGCCGTCGCCGCCTCCGGCCGCACCAGTTGGAAGCGGCTCGCCCTCGTCATGGTGCCGACCGTCGCCGCCGCGGGCGCCGTCGTCGCGAGCCTGGCCACCGGCGCGCTCGCCGCCTCCTTCGGGGTGTCCGCCAACTCCTTCACCGTCGCCGGAGAGAGCTTCCAGATCTCCTCCTCCCTCCTGGAGGGCGACGGCTTCGTCCAGTTCGGCGTCCTCGACCGGGGCCGTGACGCGGTCTACCCGGAGGCGCTCTCCGCCGTCCGCCGGGCCACCCTGCACGACCTGTGCCAGTCCGTCGTCCAGCCGGTACCGGTCATCGGCCCGGTCACGCTGCGGCTGACCGCGGACCCGGCGAGCGCCGACCGCCTCATCGCGGACACCCACGACATCAAGGGCGACGCCGTCTTCGAGAACATCCACATCGGCCAGGACGCCTCGACGGTGGACCAGGTCCCCGGCGTCCGGGAGCCGGCCGGGGCCTTCGCGCAGCAGGCCACGACCATCCGCATCCGCGACCTGCGGCAGGAGAACCGGTCGGTCAGCGCGGCCACGTTCCGGCTGCCGGACCTGCACGTGCAGGTGCTGCGCGGCGACCACTCCTGCTTCTAGGAGACGCCGCCGTGACCCGCATGCTGAGCCGCGCCGGAGCCCTCCGTTCCCGCTTCCGCGCCTGGCGCCGCAGCCGTCCCTTCTGGGCCGGCCTATGGACCCTCCTCGCCGGGGTGGAGATCCTCTCCATCCCGCTCGCCCCGCTCTCGCTCATGATCCACGAGGGCATCGCCGGTGTCTCCGGCCTGCTCATGGGCGTCTTCCTGGTCGTCCTGGGCCTCACCCTGTGGCTGGCCCCGCACTACCGCGCCTTCGCCGGCATCGCGACCCTCGTCTTCTCCGTCGCCTCGCTGGTGCTGTCCAACTTCGGCGGGTTCCTGATCGGCTTCCTGCTGGGCGTCATCGGCGGGGCCATGGCCGTCAGCTGGGTGCCGGACGGGGACGACGGCCGCGGCGGGCGTTCCCGGCCGGTGCCCGACTGGGGCGGCGGAGGCGGCGCCGCGGGGCCCGCGGTGGGCGCTCCGCAGGGCGGCACCCCGGCGAGCACCCCCGATGGCACCCCGCCCCCGGCGGTCCCGCCGGCCGCCCCCGCGGGCGGCACGGAGCAGGCGCCTCCCACGGCCTCGGGCTCCGGCTCCGGCTCCGGCTCCGGCTCCGGCTCCGTTGACGGCAAGGACACGGCGGCGCTCCGCTCGGCCGTCCGCACGCAGGCCGTCCGCAACCGGGCCGTAAGGCTGCGGGCCATCGGCGCCCTCCCCGTCGGCGGGGCGCTGCTCGCCGGAGGCCTGCAGCCGATGGCTCCGCTGGCTCCGATGGCCATGGCCCACGCCGCCGGTGCGCCCAGGGGCGACGGCACCGCCCGGTCCGCCAAGGGCTACCGCAGCGCGGGCGAGGCCGTGTGCGACGTACTGGACGGCCTCTACCACGCCCGCAACCCCACCGCGCACGGCACCGGAACCGCCACGGGCAAGTCCAGGAACCGGGCCCCGGGCGGGCTCCACGCCGGTATCGAGGCGCAGGCCCCGCTCCCGGTCCGCGGCACGCTCGACATCTCGCCCGGCGGCACACCGAAAGGCGCCGGGCCCGGCCCCGTACCGTCCCAGCGCGCGGCGCCGCAGCAGCCCTCGGGCGGGCTGCTGGGAGCGGTGGGCGACCTGCTGGGGCTGCGGGGCAGGCAGCCGTCCGCGCAGGCACCGGCCCCGCGGCGGCCGGGCGCCATCCCCTACGCGCCGCCCGCACCCCGCGCGGGAGGGTCCACGCGGCGTACGCGGCCCGAGGTCCCCGCGCCGTCAGCGGGCACCCCGCCCACCGGCCTCCTGTCCGGCAACAGGATCGGCCCCGACTCGCTGCTGGACCTGGTCGTCCCACGCCGCCCCTCCGACGGCGGCATGGACGAACCGCTCTCCCTGCTCCCCGCCCGCATCCGCCTGGGCACCCCAGACTCCCCCTGGTGCCTGCCGAAGGTCTCCCTGGAACTGTCCATCGCCGCGGCGGGCTACCGCGACCGCGTGATCACCGCGGAGCAGCCGTTCCGCGTACTCACCCCGCTGCTGGTCCTGACCGGGCTGACGTACCACGGCATCACCGCCGTCCCCACGCGCGCCGGCGCCGAACGCGTCCTGGTCTTCACCGCCTGGCGCGCCGACATCGCGAGCCTGCGCCAGACGGCGGCCCTGCTCTCCCCCGCCTGCGCCCGCCGCCACGCCCGCGACTGGACGCCACCCTTCCACGGCCTGCCCGGGATCGGCCTGCCGCTGCTTGACATCGGGCTGCCCGGCATCGGGCGCGTCTCTCCCGAGCCGCCGCCGTGGGCCCCCTGCCAGGGCGAACTCGAAACGGACGCCCGGCCCTGGAGCACCACGACCGCCACCGGGCGCCCGGTCGTCCTGCTCACCCGGGTCCTCAGCGGCAACCTCCTCGGGCTGCTCCCGGTCACGTTCACCCCGGACATGCCGCCTCCGCTGCCACCCGGGCTGACGATCCCCATCCCGCTGTTCTTCACGCAGGCAGTGGCCTACAACCAGCTGCTGACCGCGCACCGGATCACGATCCCCGGCATGCACCAGCAGGCGTCGGCGTCACTCCGCTGACTGGCACACGACGGCGCTGGCCAGCAGCACGGCGGTCAGAGCGGTGACGACGAGGGCCCTACGAACAACGGACATGGCACACCTCAGTACAGCGGCGGACTGATTCGAGCAGGCCATAACTTACCGTCATCACGGCACCACTCAACGTCACGGCGCCGTGGGGAGCCATCCGCCAGGGCTACGAAGTCCGTTGACCCCGGACCTGGATCCCGGCGAGCAGCTCGCGCGTGGCCGCCGCCACGGCGTCCACCGCCTCCTCGAAAGCCTCCCGGTTGTGCGCCGCCGGCGCCCGGAACCCGGAGATCTTCCGCACGTACTGCAGGGCCGCGGCCCGGATGTCCTCGTCGCCGACCTCGGGCGTCATCGGCGGGCGCAGGGTCTTGATGCTTCGGCACATGGCTCCAGTGTGCCCGCGCCCACTGTCAGGCCCACCCCGCGCGCGGCCGCCGGCCCCACCACCAGCCGCCCGCACCGCCCGGCGCGGCCGCGTCCTCCACCGTCAGCTCCATGTACCGGCCGTCCACCTCCCCCAGCGACTCCCCGAACAACTCCGCGACCGGCCCCGGCAGCCTCCGCACCAGCCCCGCCACCCCGTCCCGGCACACCAGCTCCCCCCGCGCCGCGCCCTGCCCGGTCTCCAGCCCCCGCACCACCCGCTCCCACGCCTCCAAATGCCCCCGCGCCTCCCGCAGCACGCTCCCCTCCACCTCCCACAACGCCTCGTCCACCTCCCCGTACGGCGCCCTCCGCAACGCCTCCATGGCCCGCTCGAACCCATCCGTGACCGGCGTCTCGCTCTGCCTCATGGCCCCATGCTCCGCCCGCACGGCGAGTGCGTCGCGCACTGCGCGCCACACGTGTCGGTCGCCCCTTGGCAACCGGATGCAGCCGGCTGCCCTCGACCCTGGGGGCTCCTCGGCTCGGCCGCATACATCGAACACAGGGCAGCAACCCCATGGGCACGAACAGGCCGCGGACGCCTGGACCTTCTCCGCCATCGCTGCAGGCTGATGGCCTAACTCCTGTTGCAGAACTGATGCTTTAAGGTTCCTGCACCACTCCCCCGAGCGACCTTCTGTCACCGGCACGCAACACCACGTATCGCGTCGACCGGGGACCACGTTTCCGATGCGTACGTAGGCAGCAAGCATCGGAGTGCCAAATGAGCCGTAACGAGGACCGCACCTTCCCTGCTCGACGCGCTTTCGGCGGACGCGCCAGGCAGTGGGTCGCTTTGACGTCGACGGCAGTCACCGCCCTGGTGGCCACGGCTTCGCCAGCGTCGGCCACTGCGGTCGGATACGGCAAGGTTGGAAGCTTCTGCTTCGACGTGAAGGGCGTACAGCTCTGCGCTCCAGGCGCCACGATCGGTCACGTCATCAAGGGAAATGGCCTAAGCATCACACGGGAAGAGGCGTCTGTTCAGGACATCTTTGGCGCCGACTCCGCAGGTGGAAAGTGGTGCAACTGGCGAATCGACTGGCGCTACTCGGACACCGACGGCAAGACATACCTCATTCGGCGGGGTCCCATGCACCACTCGTGCACATTCATGAAGTCCGTAGGGCGTGTCGACGACTCTAGGCGGACGTTGAAGCACTACGGGAAAGCATGCGCTGACTTCTTTGCCAGCGGACAGAAGCGCGGAACCCAGTGCCACAACATCGTCAAATGAGCGAGGCGGAACCCCATGACCGATAAGTCGCCGAACGTACGGACGAGCCGCCTACTGCGTTGGCTGCTGATGGCCGGACTCAGCTACATGTTCGCGATGTTCATGGTCCTCGGGGGCCTATCGTTGCTGCCGAAGCGCACTCAAATGACCGTGTCCGAGTCGGCGGTTGGCTGGCTTGTGCTGGGTGTCGGCGCGATCCTGTTCGCCTTGATCGCCAACAAAACAAAAAGCCGCAGGCGGTCCTGACCCCCGGCGCAGACCCCCTCAGGCCCGCATCCACTCCCGGGTGCCGAACGAACCGCAGGAGCCGGAGGCGACCGTGGCCGCGAAGGCCAGGGCGGCGTCGAAGGTCGGCGGGGTGAGGCGGGTCGTGATCTGGGTGGCGAGGTGGTGGGCGAGGGCGCCGTGGAGGACGTCGCCGGCGCCGAGGGTGTCGACGACGGGGGCGACGGCCGGGACGGGAACCTGGCCGCCGGGCCGGAGGATGGGGGACGCGCCCTGCGTCACGGCGGTCCAGCGGACACCGGCGTCGTGGAGGAAGGCAAGCGCCTCGGCCGGAGTGGCGGTGCCCGGGGGGTGGAAGTCGGCCGAGCAGACGGCGACGTCGACGTAGGGGAGCAGGGTGGGCGTGGCGGGGCGCCAGCTGCCCGCGTCCAGGAGGGTGGGGACCCCGGCCGCGCGCGCGAGGCGGGCCGCGGGAACGGCGAGGGCCGGGTGGTGGGCGTCGACGAGGACGACGTCCGCGTCGCCGACCAGGACGGAGAGGTCTCCCGGCGGGGAGACGGAGGGTCCCGAGGCCGCGTTGGTGGAGGCGACGGCGCGGTCGCCGGTGGCGGCGGTGACCAGGATCGTGGAGACCGCGGGGGGTTCGGGGGAGTCCGCGGTGAGGTTGATGACGTCGACGCCGAGCGCCGCGAGGTCCGCGTCGATCGCGCCGGCGAGGGGATGGCCGCCGAAGGCGGTGAGCAGGACGGCCTCGCCGCCGAGGTGGGCGAAGGTGGCGGCGGCGCCCGTGGCGGGGCCGCCGGCGGCGACGGTCTGGGCGCGGGCGGTGAGTTTCTCGTTCGGGGCCGGGACGTGGTCGACGAGCGTGATGACATCGAGAGTGCAGAGGCCTACGAAGAGTGCGCGCATGGGCGCATAGTGGCAGCAGGGGGCGTGCGTTTCCCGTCTTACGCGCCTCCTACGGGTGGGGGTGCACCATTTTTCCGCGAGACCCGACGCGCAGAGCGTCGGTACCACTACGCTGAGTGCTCGCAATGGTGCGCGGGGAATGCCGTGAGCAGGAGGACCGCATGGGGAACGCGCGACCAGGTGGGGCGGGTCCGGCGGACGTCGAGGTGGTGCTGGCCAGAGCGCAGAACGCCTTCGACGTCGACGACCGCGTGCTGGGACGGCTGGCGACCGCGCTGATGGGCTGCACGGAGCTGGCGTCCTTCCGCCAGCGCAAGGGCCCGCCGCGCCGGCTGAGCCGCAGGACCTTGCGGCACTCGTTCCTGCTGGCCGACGGCAGTACGCAGATGCTGTGGGAGATCGAGCACAACACCGGCCCCGGCGGCGACGAACCGCTCTACGAGGTGTACTCGGACCCGGACGCGCTGGCCACCGCGCAGCACATGATCGACGCGCGCTTCGGCGAACCCTCCCCGGAGGAGCTGGAGGCGGAGGCGGCGGACTGGCTGGCGCGGCTGCCGCAGCTGGCGATGGACCTGACGCCCGGGCCCCGGCAGTACACGGAGGACCACTCCGCCGAGCACGCGTGGCGGGTGCTGCGGCGCGCCGAGAACACGGACGTACCGGGCGAGGAGCTGCGCAGCCGGCTGGGTTCGGCGGTCGGCCACGACATCGCGTACGTCACCGGGCGGCACACCAGGATCGGCACCGGCCGGGTCGCCGGCTGGACGCTGTACGAGCACGCCTTCCTGCTGGAGACCGGCGAGGAGATCAGCCTCTGGGAGGTCGAGCACACGATGACCCCCGACGGGCGGCCGGTCTGCGAGGTCTACGCCGACGAGACGGCCGCCTGCGACTCCGCCGACGTGCGGCTGGAAGGTCTCTGAGCGCGTTCCGGCCGGGTTCGGACCCGGCTCCGGCCGGGTTCCGGCCGGGTTCCGGCCGGGTTCCGGCCGGGTTCCGGCCGGGTTCCGGCCGGGTTCCGGATTGCGGCCGGGGTGCAGCCGGAGGAAATTGGGGCATAGGCGTGTCGGTGGGAGGCGGGAGGTTCCCATGCCGGTCCTGGCGGAGGTCGAGTTCCCCGGTGTGACGGCCCTGCAGTACGAGGAGGCGAACCACCGTGCGGGGTTCGGGCCCGAGCATCCTCCCGCGGGCCTGCTCGCCCATTCCGCCGTGATCACCAATGAGGGGCTGCGGCTGGTGAACGTCTGGCAGTCCGCCCAGGCGCTCGAGGCCTTCATGGAGATCATGATGCCCGTCGCGAAGGAGTCCGGTTTCCCGGAGCCGAGCGGGCCGCCGAGGATCTCGGAGCTCTACAACTTCGTCGTCCCGTAGACACGGACCGGCGGCCCTGGATGACGGGGGGTGTCACCAGGACCGCCGGAGTTCGTGTGGTCGTACGGGGCCGTTCACGGTCTGCCGCGAAGAGCCGCGGCCGTTCGCGTCCCGGCCGGCCGCCTCAGACGGAGAGGCCCTTGCTGCGCAGCCAGCCCATCGGGCCGATCGGGTCGCCGCCGCCGGGGCGCACCTCGAGGTGCAGGTGCGGACCGGTGACGTTGCCCGTGGCGCCGACCCGGCCGATGGTGTCACCGGTGTCGACCTTGCCGGAGGTGACGATCATCGAGGAGAGGTGGCAATACCAGAGCTCGGTACCGTCGTCGAGGGTCAGGATGATGCGGTAGCCGTACGAACCGGCCCAGCCCGCCTCGGTGATGGTGCCGCTGTGGATGGCCTTGACCGGGGTGCCGGTCGGGGCGGCGAAGTCCTGGCCGGTGTGGGTGTTGGCCCACAGCGAGCTGGACTCGCCGAAGCCGGCGGTCAGCGTGTACGAGGAGACCGGCTTGACGAAGCTCTTGGCGAGCGCGGCCAGGCGCTCGGCCTCGATCTTCTTCGCGGCCTCCGCCGCGGCCTTCTTCTTGGCGGCGGCCTCGGCGCGGACCCGCTCCTGCGCGGCGGACTTGGCGGCCTTGGCCGACGCCTCCTGCTGTGCGGCGGTCCTGGCGGCCCGGTCGGCGGCGGTCCGCTGCTGCTGGGCCTGGTCGAGGATGCGGTTGCGCAGCGCCTCACCCGCGTCGGGGCTCAGGGCCTCGGCGACCTGCTTGGCCTCGGGGGCGCTGTCGTCCTCGACGAGGGCTCCGATGCCGGGCAGCTGCGACGCGTCGGGCAGATGGGGCAGGGAGACGGGGAGCGGGTTCTTGCCCTCGGCGGTGGCGACCCCTCCGACGCCGAGCACGGCCACGGCCGCGACCCCGAAGACCGCGGAACCGCGGCCCATGGAACGCTGCTTGGCGACGCGGTGCCGGGCGCGACGGGGGCCGGGGGACTCCTCGGTGGGGTTCCACGGCTCGGCCTGCGGGTCCTCGCGGGGTACGCCCTCGGCGTCCCGGGTGCTGCCGAAGGCCTCGAAGGCCTCGATATCCTCCTGCCGCGGGAGGGCGGCAGGGGCTTCGTACGCCTCTGGACCGGCGGCCTCGGGCTGCGCGGCGCCGGCGTCCGGGGAGGGCGTCTCCACGGCGGCGGCCGCGTCGAGCCAGCCGGCGGCCATGTTCCACTGGCCGGTGTCCCAGCCGTCGATGGCGTTCTTCGTCGGCGGTGCCTGCTCGGCGGCCGGGGGATTCCAGCCGGCGGCGATGTTCCACTCGGCGGTGTCCCACTCGGAGTACGCGGTCGCGGACCCCTGTTGCTGTCCGGGTATCAGGGCAGGCTCGTTCGACGCCACGCGGGCGCGCTCCTTTCCTTCCTTCTCGCCTACCGGGTTAGCTGACGGGTTCGGAGCAGGAAGGTCTCCTACGAGGACCGCGAACGGCCCCCGATTCACCCCAGGAAGTGGTTCCCCGGTTCCCGCGGACGGGATTCGGCAAGCGCACGGCGCCGCCCTGTCGGCGGCGGAATAACCGCGCTGCGTTATCGAACGTTAATAGAGGCGCCCGCCAATTCCAAGCCACTCAAGCGAGTTCATGACGGGAATCTATGGGGATGGACAGGGCATAAGCGGACATTGAGCCGTGACTGCCGTGACCTACGGGAAATGTGAGTGTGCATCAGTCGTTATGCGGAAGGGAGTGCCGCGCTCACGAGGAGTGATGGTCACCCCGGGCCCCGGCCGCCGAGCGCGCGCCCCAGACGGCCGCCCAGACGCTCCGCCGACGCGTCGGCGGAGCGGTGTGCCGCGAGCATTCCGTGCACTTCACGCTGCAGGACCCGGGTGAACGTGACGTAGTGCGCGGTCGCCGGACGGGCCCTGGCGGCCTGCAGCGCGCACCACAGCAGGGTCGTGTAACCGGGGGTCGCGGCGGACGGCGAGGGCGAGGGCTCCGAGCCGCGGCCCGCGGGGCGGTCGTAGAACCAGGCGCGGGGGTCGTGAGGATCGTCACAGTTGACATCCCCGGCCCCGTATGCAGAGCGTCGGGCGGGGGCGAAACCCGCGCTGAGCAGGGCATGTTGGGCGCCGCGTCCAGTCAGGAAGCGAATCAGGTCGGCGGCGTCGCCGGGGCGGTCGCTGGTGGCCGCCACGCCCAGGCTCTGCCCGCCGAGGGCGGCGACTCCGGGGAGCCGGGCCACGCCGAACCGGACGCCGGGGGCGAGGGCGGCGTCGAGCCGGTTGTAGGCGTACGGCCAGTTGCGCATCAGCACGCTCTGCCCCTCGGTGAACTGGGCGAGGGTGACCGACTCGTCGGCCTCCAGGGACTCCGGGTTGAGGTTGTTGGCCGCGCCCAGCCGCCCGAGCTCGTCCAGGCCCTCGCGCAGCCCGTCCTGGGTGCCGATGTAGCGGCCGTCGCCGTCGACGAGTTCGACGCCCGCGGTCCAGAAGGTCTCCAGGGTGTTGACGGTCAGGCCCTCGTACGCGCGCAGTTGGGTGGTGTAGGCGGCGTGGCCGAGCGGGCGGACGTCGGCGAGCAGGTCGCCGATCTTGGCGTAGCCGCGCAGGTCCGCGGGACGGCGGCCGGCCTTGGCGAGGTCGTCCGTGCGGTAGTAGAGCAGGCCGACGTCGGTGTTGAAGGGCACGGCGTAGGTGCGGCCCTTCCAGCGCCCGGCGTCCGCGGCCTGGCGCAGGAAGTCACCGTCCACGAGGGCGGGGTCGAGCGGACGCAGCAGCCCGCTGTCGGCGAACTCGGCGATCCAGCTGATGTCGAGGTTGACCACGTCGTACGCGGCGGTACCGGACTGGAAGGCGCCGATCAGCTCGCTGCGCTGCTCGTCGGAGGCGGAGGGGAGCTCGACGAGCCGGGCGGGCCGGTCCGGGTTGCGCCGGTTCCACTGGTCGATCAGGGCGCGCCGGACGCCGGGTTGCCCGCCGGCGGTGAGGTCGGCGTCGCTGGCGACGATCAGCGGCCGGGAGCGGTCGGGTTCCGGGGCCGGGGCGGTGGCGGGGCCGCCGCAGGCCGCGGTGGCCGGCGCGAGCAGGGCGAGCAACGCGAGCAGCACGCCGAGGGCGCGGCGCCGGCGCCGTACGGAGAGCGGGGGCCGGAGGCTGCCGCCCGCGCCTGCGGGGGCCATGGCGGTCATGACCCTCCCGAGGTGAGGCGGGTGATGGTCTCCGCGACCCGGTTCGGCAGGTCCTGCGTGGCCGCGAGGCAGGCGCCGCCGCCCTCCGTCACCGCCTTGTTGAAGCGCAGCGAGCAGCCGTAGCTCTCCAGGGAGACCACCAGCACGGGGACGTCCACGTCCGGCGGCTCCTCGCGGGCGCTGTCCTCGTCGTCGGTGACGAGGACGATCAGGGCGCCGGGGGAATCCGCGAGGGCGCGCGACCAGCGGCTCAGGGCGGCGGCCACGGGGGCGTCCCGCTCGACCGGTGCCAGCGCGCGGATCGCGGCGTCCCGCGCGGCCGCGTCGTTCGGCCCGATCGGCAGGAGGGTGCGGCCGGGCACCGCGGCGATGCCGTACCGGTAGCCGGAGGCGCGGGCCAGCACGGAGCGCACCGCGGGGACGTTGGCGCCGGAGTAGGAGGAGCTGGAGACGTCGACGGCGAAGAGGACCTCCCGCCGGGTGCCCGCGGCCCCGCCGTGGTCCCGCAGTGCGGCCTCGATGTCCCCGCGGCCGGCCGGTTCACCGCCCGCCGGGGGGTCGGCGACGAATACGGCGCTGTCCAGCGGGGTGTCGCCGGCCGCGTCCGTCCCGCTGACGTCCGTGCGGAAGCCCTGCGCGGCCAGCGCCCGCTGCCCCGGGCCCGAACGGAGCCAACCGGCGAGCCGGCGCACCGCCTCGGCCCGGTCGGCGCGGTCGGCCCGGCCGGTCTCCCAGGTCACCGGCACGAGGGTGAGGTCGAGGGGCGGCACGTCGGCGGGGTAGTAGGCGGTGTACGGGTCGGACTGGTTGCCCAGGCAGGGGGGACGGGACTCCAGGGCGGGGGTGACGAGGCCGGCCAGAGTGGACTCGGCGGTGAGCAGCGCCTGTTGGGTACCGCGCCGTTCGACCAGCCAGGTGCGGGCGGAGCAGGCAAGAGCCCGGTCGTCCGCCGGGGGCACGGCGTCGGTGGTGACCCGGGTGCCGGGCCTCAGGTGCAGCAACTGGTCCAGGGCCGCGTCCGAGGAGTGCGGTTCCGCGCTGCGGACGACCACATCCTGCGCGTGGGCGGCGTCCACCAGTTGCTGCGCGGTGCTGCCGGTGCGCCCGACGCCCTCCAGCGAGGTGGTCGCGGCGACGACGGCCGGGGAGTGCGCGAGGGTGACCGGCCGGCCGAGGGCGACGACGCTCTCCGGGCGCCGGGTCTCGGCCGCGACCTGGGTGGGGGCGGTGCCGGCCGCCGGTATCCACACGTCCGGGTGCGGCCCCACGTCCCGCAGCGGCAGCGCGCAGTCCCCGCCGCTCCCGCCGTCCTCGCAGGCGCGTTCCGGTTCGGCCCAGGCGGCGGAGGCGCGGAAGGCGGCGATGGTGCGGTCGGCCGGCGCCGCGTAGACGGTGGTGTTGATCTGGCCGCAGCCCTCGGGCCGGCCGCCGAGTGAGGCGGTGGTGCCGGTGGCCTCGCTGTCCTGGAATACGTCCAGCACGGAGGTGAGCGCGGCGCGCGTCTCCGGCGAGGTGAGCACCCGCAGTTCGAGCGGGGCGGGGCACAGCGGTGCGGGGCGGTGCGCCCACGTCCAGCCGGTGACTCCGGCCGCGAGGAGCGCCAGGGCGGTGCCGGCGCCGACGGCCCGGTGCCACAGCGGCTGGTGGGGGCCCGCCGTCCACGTCCAGGTGAACCCGGCGTACTGGGCGAGCCTGCGCAGCGGCGCCAGCCCGCGGGCCCCGCGGGCTGGGCGCGGGGTGAGCCGGGCCTGGGACAGGACGGTGTCGCCGGCGCTGTTGCTGGAGCGCTCGGTCGGGAACCAGGGGTCGTAGTCCACGCGCTCGTCGAGCGTGGCGGCGTACTCGCCGGCCAGTTCGTGCAGCCGGACCCCGAGCCGCTGCACGGTGACCGGGTCGTACGGGTCGGTGCCCTCGCTCAGCACCCGGACCAGGGCACCGGTGAAGGGCGTCGGGTCGATCCCGTCGCCCTTGTGGATGCGCGAGCCGACCGCCGAGGAGGTGATCAGGGAGAACGGCCGCTCGGGCAGCGGCACCAGACCGGCGTTGCCGGAGTAGCAGCAGTCCAGGACGAGGACGACGCGCTCCGCGCGCGAGGAGGCGAGCAGTCTCAGCAGGTCGCGGTACGGGATGCCGTCGAGACGGGCGCCGTCCTTGGTGGACTCCCGGGTCATCAGGTAGAGCTCGGGCTCACCGCTGCCCAGGTCGACGTAGCCGTGCCCGGTGAAGTAGACCAGCAGCAGGTCCTGGGCCTGGGCGGCGGCGGTGCCGATCAGCCCCAGCGCGCGGTCGCGGGTGCGCGGCTCGGTGAGGGTCTCCACGGTGCGCGGGATGAACCGGCCGAGGCTGCCGGCGACGAGTGCGGCGCGCAGCCGGGCCACGTTGGCCCGGGCGGAGGGGATGTTGGAGAAGTCCCGGGCGTGTTCGTACTGGGACACCCCGATCAGGACCGCCCGCGACCGGGACGCGAACGGTTCGTACGGCATGCCCGCCGGACCTCCCCAGGGCCGTCTTCCTCCGGATCTAGTTCTCGAGCGTCTGGCGGATACGGGCCGCCATCGCCTCCAGCTCGCCTCGGGTCAGGGCGTCCCTGCCGGTGAGGACGCACTCCACGTCGCCCGCGCGGACGGTGACGCTGAGCGAGTCGCCGGGCTGGTTGCGCAGGTGGTTGCGCAGGGCGCGGAGCAGCGTGAGCGCGGTGGCCTGCAGGGTCTCCTGGAGGATCATCAGCAGGAGGTCGTAGGCGACGCCCATGCTCTCGTCGGCGGGCCGCTCCCTGCGGACGACCAGCGGCGCCAGTTCCTCGTCGGCCCGCAGCCAGACCTCAAGTCTGCGCAGGTCCTCCGCCGCGTCCTTGCCGCCCTCCAGCTCAATGGTCACGTACGTGTCCATGACGCCTCCCCTCATCCCCAGCTTACGCTGACGTACCGTCATTCACACGACCTATGCGCGGAGTTGTGTGTAACCAGCAGGAAGTCGCGGCGTCCGGGCGGGGCCGGCTGTCCGCCCGCAGCGGTACGGCGGGCCCCGACGCCCGGGTACCCCCGGTACGGGCGAATCCCCCGGTCCGGGCGACTCCCCCGGTCCTGGAGCACTGGCCAACGGCTGCACGCAGGAGCGAGGCGAGCCCCGCGCCGGGAGTCGCCCCCGGACGAGGAGGGGGCTCGCCGGCCGGCCCTCCCGAGGCGGGCCAATCGACGGGGCGCCCGCGCGGGCTTCCGGGGCGTGGTCGCGGCGCGGGCGGACCCGTACGGCGCCCTCGGCGCCGTGTACGGCCGCGGACGGCGGCACTCCGGCCCGGCGGGAGGCCCGGCGGGAGGCCCGGCCGCTTCCGGGAGCGGACGCAAGGGCCGGACCGCCCGGAGGAGAGCCCTCCCTCCGGGTGGCCGCCGGCCCGTCCGGCCGTGCCGGGCCGCCTCATGATCGGCCGCCCATACTGGAACACATGGAGCACAACGCCGAGCTCAGGGACTTCCTGCGGGCCCGCAGGAACCGGCTGAGCCCGCAGGACGCCGGCATCACCGTCAGCGGTGCGCCGCGCCGTGTGCCGGGGTTGCGGCGGGAGGAGCTGGCGCGGCTGGCCGGGGTGAGCACCGATTACTACACCCGTTTGGAGCAGGGCAGGCACCTGAATGTCTCGGAGGCGGTGCTGGACGCCGTCGCCCGGGCCCTGCGGCTGGACGCGGCCGAGCGCGCCTGCCTCTTCGAGCTGGCGCGGCACCGCACGCCGCCCCGCCGCAGACCGGTGCGGCCGCAGCGGGTGCGCCCGGAGGTCCACCGCGTGCTGGACCTGCTGGGCGACCTCACCCCGGTGTTCGTCATCGGCCGCCGCACCGACGTACTGGCCGCGAACCGGCTGGCCCGCACGCTGCTCACGGACTTCTCCACACTGCCGCACCGCGACCGCAACCTCGCCCGCTTCATGTTCCTCGACGACGCGGCCCGCGACCTGCACCGGGAGTGGGACAAGCACGCCGCCGAGACGGTCGCCGCCCTGCGGCTGGACGCGGCACGCCATCCCGACGACCCGGGGCTGACCGAGCTGGTCGGCGAACTGACCATCAAGAGCGCGGAGTTCCGCGCCTGGTGGGCCGACCACAACGTGCGGCAGCGGTCGCACGGGGTGAAGCTCTACCACCACCCCGTCGTCGGCGACCTCACCCTGTCGTACGAGCATGCGCTCTTCCCCGGCGACAGCGACCAGCTCGTGTGCATCCACACCGCCGAGCCCGGCTCCACCTCCGAGGCGGCCCTGCAGCTGCTGGCCGCGTGGACCGGCTCCGACACACCCGCCAGCGGGTTCCCCGACCCCGAGCCCGACCCCCGGTGACGCCGCGAGGGCGGCACCGGCGTCGCGCCGGTGCCGCCCTCGGCGGGGGTGCCTCAGCAGCCGTCCGGCTTGATGCGGACGATCTGCGGGTCGTGGTCGCTCGCCTGGTCGGCGAACTCCGCGTTGATGTGCACCACGTCGTAGTCGAAGCGGCGCAGCGCCGGGCTGAGCAGGATGTGGTCCAGCGACTGCGAGTTGCCCTCGTAGACGTAGGTGTAGCGCTCCGGCTTCGGCAGCGTGGTCAGCAGGTCCTTCAGCACGCCGCCCGAGGTGAGGGTGGACACCGTGCCGGAGAACTCGTAGTCGTTGAGGTCGCCGAGGACCACGACGTTGGCGTCCCGGTCGGCCGCGAGCAGCGACTTCACGAAGGTGTTGACCTCGGTGGCCTGCAGCTTCCGCTGGGTCTCGGAGCTGCGCACCGGCTGCTGGTTGACGCTGTGCAGCGGCTGGTCGCCGCCCTTGGAGTTGAAGTGGTTGGCGATGACGAAGACCGGCTTGCCGTGGAAGCGGAACTCGCCCACCAGCGGCTTGCGGCTGGCGTTCCACGCCTCGCTGCCCGGATTGATCCGGCCCGGGGAGACCGACAGCTCGACGCCCTCGCGGGTCTTGACCGCCTTGACCGCGGTGGTGGCGTCGCCGCCGGCGCGGTCGGTGAACTGCACGCGGTGCGGGTTGAAGAGGAAGACCTGGCGGATGTTGCCGCCGGGCTCACCGCCGTCGGTGCCGTCCGTGGGGTCGACCGCCCGCCAGCTGTAGCGGGGGCCGCCGGCCGCGACGATCGCGTCGGTGAACTTCCGCAGGGTCTGGTCGGCTGCGACGGTGCCGTCGTCGGTGGCACCGTTGTTGTCCTGGATCTCCTCCAGGGCCACGACGTCGGGCGAGGAGAGGTGGGTGACGACGCCGTCGGCGAGCCGCGCGAACTTGTCGACGGGGTCGGTGGGGTCGAGGTTCTCCACGTTGTACGTGGCGACCGCGAGCTCACCGCCCTTCTGCTTGCGGGTCACCTCGCGCTGCAGGCCCTTGTCGACCAGCGTGCCGAGCTGCGTGGCCTGGAGGCTGTAGCCGCCGAAGCCGTCGTAGTCGATCGCGCCGGTGGTGGTGCCCGCCAGCCGGTCGCCGACGTCGGCGGCCGGGACGCCCGCGCCCGCGCCGATCGACATGACCTTGATACGGCCGGTGTTGGGCTGGTCGTACGAGCCGTACACCGTGCCGCCGCGGCGGGTGGGGTTCTCGTCCGGCTTCACCGTCACCCAGACCTCGTGGTACTGGGTGGTACCGCCGACGACGCGGGCGTCGGAGAACCGCGCCAGCTCGCCCTCGTGGGCCTCGTAGAAGTCCAGCGCGTACCCGGCCGGGTCGAGCGGCAGGCCCTCGATGCTGCCGCCGCCGGCGTCGGGCGCGTACGCCGCCGGGACGGTGGACGCGTCCAGCGTGACCGGCGCGGGCAGGGCGTTGCCCGCCGAGAGCACGGCGGTGGTCGGGGCGGTGACCTCGGTGACCGACTGGCTGCCGGCGCCCGGGTAGTACTCGGAGACCTTGCCGGTCACCAGCACCTTGTCGCCGACGGCGACGGTGGGCGTGACGGAGCCGGTGTAGACGAACACGCCCTCGCTGGTGCGGGCGTCGGCGTCGGCCTCCGGATCCTGGATCCAGTAGCCCTTGGAGCCGGTGGTGCGGACGCCGGTGACGATGCCGGGGACCCGGGTGACCGTCTGGCCCTTGAGCGGGGAGACCCGGGTGGTGCCCTGGATGTCGTGGATCCGGGTGGTGCCGGGCTCGGTCGGCTCGGGGTCGGGCGTCGGGTCCGTGGTGCCGCCGCCCGGGGTCTGCCCGGCGGCGTTGACCGGGGTCGGCGCGCCGGCGGTCAGGTCGGCGGCGTTGTCGTCGGTGTCGGCCAGGGACGCGCCGCGGGCGACGGAGGCGGTGTTGCTCGCGCCGGCCGCGGGGCCGCTGCCCTCGCGCACGACCGCGGTGCCGAAGCCGACGAGGTCGACCACGCGCGGGTCGGCCGTGCAGTCGGCGGCGGTGATGCAGGTCAGCGGGGTGGTGCCGTTGACCAGGGCGATGGTGCCGCTGGTGCCGCTCATCGCGATGGAGCCACTGGCGTCGGCGGCCGGCAGGGGCGTCGTGCCGCCGGTGCCTGCGGACTCCGACACGAGGTAGCGGCCGCCGGGGGCGATCGCCCCGGTCAGCGCGGTCGCCTGCCACTTGGAGGAGGCGGACGGCGAACCGGGCAGGTACTGCACGCTGTAGCCCGACAGGTCGTACGCGGCCGTGCCGGCGTTCGCGAGCTCCACGAAGTCGTTGGTCAGCGTCGCGCCGGAGTTGCCGCCACCGCCGTACACCTCTGCGACGACCGCCTGGCTGGAGGGGGTCGCGTGGGCGGCGGGCAGCCCGGTCAGAACGACGGACGCGGCGATTCCGGTCGATATGAGCGCGAGCGCCGCGGCGCGGTTGCGGTGTCGGCTCGGTCTGGCGATCGGCACGAGGGTTTCTCCTATCGGGGTCCAACTGCCCGTCGACGATGGGCAGCGCACGGCGGACCGGCTCAAGTTACGCGCGTAGAACCAGACATGACAAGGGCGCCGGGGTGAATTCTGCGAGTCCGTCCGGGCGCGCGCCGTGCCACCGGGGCCACCGGTGAGCCCCCTCCGGTGCGCGGGCGCCACCGTTCGGGCGACCCCCCGATGGGTCACCCGGCGCGCCGGGACCGGCAGGGATTGCCACATTGATGACGTCCCGTCAGTAACCGTCGTCCACCTCACCCCCGCGGAGCCCGACGTGCGCCCACCCCCCGGACAGCCCTGCCGCCGTCACCGGCCCGCCCTCGCCACCGCCCTGCTGACGGCCGCCGGCGTCCTGCTCACCCCGGCCCCGGGCACCGCCGCACCGGTGGCCCCCGTCGCCGGATGCGCCCCGGTCGCCTACGCCGGAACCGGCAAGCCCGGCCGCGGCGGCGACGGTGCTGCCGCCACCGCGGCCACACTGCACGACCCGGCCGGGCTCGCCACCGACACCACGGGCCGCCTCTACATCGCGGACTCCGCCAACCGCGCCGTCCGCCGCGTCACCCCGGGCGCGGCGGGCGCCGCGCCCGTCATCACGACCTTCGCGACCACCGACTTCGCCCCGTACGGCCTCGCGGTCGGCCCGGACGGCACGGTCTACGTCTCCGGCGAGGGCAAGGCCGTGTCCGTGCGCCCCGACGGCCACGGCGTCAAGACGCTGCTCACGGAAGCCGGCCGCCACGACGCCGTCGCCGTCGGCAAGGACCGCTCCGTGTACGTCTCGGGCGGCACGGGCGGCGGCCTGCGGCGGATCCCACCCGGCGGCAAGGCCCCGGTCCGCCACTTCCCGGGGGCGACCGTGGGCGCCCTCGCCGCCGACGGGGCCGGCAACGTCTACGCCGTCGTCGACGGCCGCGTCCGGCGCATCGACCACGACGGCCGGGCCACCCCCGTAGCCGGCGCCGCCCGGCTCACCGCGGACGACGTCCACGGCCTCGCAGTCACGGAGGACGGTTCCCTCTTCTACCCGTCCCCACGCGCCCGCACCTCCGGGACCGGCCCGCTGAACCGCCCCTGGGGCACCGCCCTCGCCCCCGGCGGGCGGCTCTACGTCTCCGACCACGCCGCCCACCGGGTCTACGTCGTCGCCCGGCCCGTCCTCGTACCGGGGCGGCTGCGCGTCACGTCCGGCCCGCACGGCCACGCCACCGGCGACGTCCTCAAAGGCGTCGCCGGGAAGGGGACGACCGTCACCGCCCACAGCGAACCCGTGCGGGGCGTCCTCGTCCAGCAGGCCAACGGCCTCTTCTCCTACACCCCGCGCGAGAACTTCTCCGGCACCGACGCGTTCACCGCCACCATCACCGACGCCTGCCGGAACGCGACGACCCGCACCGTCCTGGTGCGGGTCGTCGCCAAACCCCTGCCGCGCGCCGGGTGACGCGCGGCCCCGTCAGCCGCGCGCCTCGGCCACGGCCGCGCCGAGGGCCTCCTTGATGCGCGGGCCGAGCCGGGCGAAGCCCAGCTCCTTCATCGCGGCACGCAGCAGCTCGTCGTCCGAACGCGTCTCGCCGTCACCGTCGATCCACCGCACCAGCGCGGTCAGTTCCTTCGCCGAGTACGCCGTCACGGCCTTCCCCGGCGTGACCGCCGGCTTCCGCGGCCGCCGCGCGGCCGGCTTCGCCTTGGCGACGGCCTCGGGCTCGGGCTCGGGCTCGGGCTCGGCGGCGGGAGCTTCCTCCGCCACCGGGGCCTCGGGCTCGGGCTCCGCCACGGGGGCGGCTTCCTCTGCCAACGGCTCAGGCTGCGCCTCGGCAACCGGCTCAAGCTTGACGGCAGCAGCCTCCTCGACGACCTCCGCCTCGACGACCGGCTCGGGCTCGGCCTTCACCGCGAGAGCGGCCTCAGCCACCGGCTCGGGCTCCACCTCGACGGGCGCCTCCGCCGCAACCGGGGCCTCCGCCACCGGCACAGCCTCCGCCTCGACGACCGCCTCGGGCTCGGCCTCCACCGCGAGAGCGGCCTCAACCACCGGCTCGGGCTCCACAACGGGCTCCGCCTCGACGGGCGCCTCGACGACCGCCTCGGGCTCGGCCTCCACCGCGAGAGCGGCCTCAACCACCGGCTCGGGCTCCACAACGGGCTCCGCCTCGACGGGCGCCTCGACGACCGCCTCGGGCTCGGCCTCCACCACGGGAGCGGCCTCAACCACCGGCTCAGGCTCAGGGTCCGCCTCGGCAACCGGCTCGGGCCCGCCCTCCGCCTCGACGACCGGCTCGGCCTCGACCGCAGCAGCCTCCTGGGCGACCTCCGCCTCGACGACCGGATCCGCCTCCGCGCGAGCCACCCCCTCCGGCGCTTCCGACGCCGACGCGGCGCGCGGTTCGGGGACGACGGGGGTCTCCGTCTCGCCCAGCAGCGCGACGACCTCGGCGGTGTCCGCCCGTCGCTCCCTCAGCTCCTCGAGCACCTCACCCAGCCCCTGATGCCGCAGGCGGTCACGGGTGGCCTTGAGGTTGGGCAGCCGGTACAGCGTGCCCTCGTCCGCGGCGAGGCGGTCGAGCAGCTCGGCGAGTTCCTCGAAGGGGAGGGTGTCCAGCGCGGCCTCGGGGCGCAGGAGGCGCCCCAGTTCGGTGAGCCCGGTACCGGCGGCCTCGGCGGCGCGGGAGGCCTCGTCGAGGAAGTCCGGGTCCGCGGGGAGCGCCGGGCGGCCGGCGCCGCCGAGGGCGGCCCAGTCGGTGCGTTCGGTGGCCGCGGAGGCGAGGGCGGTGTGCACGGCGTCGCGCCGCGGCCGTCCGGTGGCCAGCCCACGCACGCGTCCCCGCAGGGAACGGCGGCGCAGCCAGGCGACCTTCACACCGCGGTCCCGGCGCCAGGCGCCGCTCGCGGTGGCGGCGACGAACTCGTCCAGTTCGGCCTCGGCCACGTCGTACACGTCGGCGTTCAGCGTCCGCAGGGTGAGCCGTACGCGCAGCAGCAGCGACACGGTCCGGCCGCACTCGGCCACCGTACGGGGGATGTCGATGCCCAGGGCCTCGGCCGCCTCCAGGCGCTGGGCGGCGGCGCGCAGCGCGGGCAGGTCGCGGCCGCGCAGTTCCGCGAGGACGGTGGAGGCGGCGCGGGCCTCCTCGGGGCCGGCGACGGTGTCCACGGCGGCGTACCAGGCGTGGGTGTCGCTCGTCAGCGTGAAACCGCCGAGCTCCGCGTAGGCGCGCAGGTCGTCGCGCGTCTCCTCGGGGAGGGAGGCGATGTCGGCGGTGCTGTGCAAGGAGGGTGCGGTCATATGAGGTCCGGTTCCTGGCAAGTGCGGTGGGCGTCGGCGGCGTACGCGCGGCGGAGCGGCCCCGGGCCGGCGTGAGCGTGGTGGCCCCACGATACGGGCGCGGCACACCCCGGCGCACGCGCCCCGTCCGTAACGGCGGGCACGGCGGTACCGCCATGCACGGAGAGAGACGGGCCGGACGCCCCATGTGACCCCGGTGCCGTTCCGGGACTCCTGCGACCCCCGCGACCAAAGGGACAAATTGCATCAGGAGGCAACAGAAGGACTCCGTGGGATAATTCGAAGTGGGCACGAAAGGGATATTTTCGTGATCGACAAGACCGTGTGGGGCGGTTACGAGAGCGGCCGGCCTGACCGGAGCGGCCAGGCCGAGGCGTTCGACGCCATCGGTGACCGCTACGACGAGGCCTTCCCGCACAAGGAGGGGCAGTTCTCCGCCGGCCTGTGGCTCGTGGACACCCTGCCGCCCGGATCCCGTGTACTGGACCTCGGCTGCGGCACCGGACTGCCCACCGCCCGGCAGTTGAGCGACGCCGCGTTCGACGTCGTCGGGGTCGACCTGTCCGCGGGCATGCTCGAACTCGCCCGGACGTACGTCCCCGGCGCCGTCTTCCACCAGTTGGACATCGCCGACCTGCGGCCCGGCGGCCCGGTCCGGCTCGGCCGCTTCGACGCCGTCGCGGCCTTCTTCTCCCTGCTGATGCTGCCGCGTGCCGAGATCCCGCACGCGCTCCGCACGATCCACCATCTGCTCGTCCCGGGCGGGCTGTTCGCCCTGGCGATGGTGGAGGCCGACGTGGACGACTTCTCCATCCCGTTCCTCGGCTTCACCATCCGCGTCTCCGGCTACCTCCGGGAGGAGTTGCTCCACGTCATCGAGTCGGGCGGCTTCGAGATCGTCAAGGAGTTCTCGTACACCTACGCCCCGGCCTTCAGCGACGTACCGCCGGAGGAACAGGTCTTCCTCTGCTGCCGGCGGACCGGCTGAGGCGGGCGGGACCAGGGCGTGGCGCGGCACCGCACCCCCGGCGAGGACCCCGGCCCGGCCGGGGGCGGAGCGGAACGGCCCGAGCGGCACACCCACGGCACCCCCTGGCCCAGGGACGCCGACGCGCCCCGCACGCCCGGGCAGCCGCAGACGGACCGGCTCCGCTACCTCGACGCGGCGACCCGGCGCATCGCCGCCGGCATGGACCTGGACGAGACCCTGCGCGAACTGGACGCGGCGGCCGTCCCCGCCTTCGCCGACGCGATCTTCGTCCATCTGCACGACCCGCTGCTGACGGGGGAAGGGGTCGAGGGCCCGGACGCCGCGGACGACGTCGTCCTGCATCTGCACCCCACCCGGCGGCGCGCCCCGGAAGGGCCCTCGCCGGGGCTGCCGTCGCCGGACGCGGAGGCCGCCGCGCCCGAGCCGCCGCAGATCGCGCTGCGGTGCGTCAACCGCCCCGCACCGCAGGGGGTGTCGGAGTGCGTACGGCTGAGCACCACCGGCCGGCTCACCCGGTTGCTGAGGGAGGGCCGCCCGTGCTTCGGCGACGCGCCCGGCATCGCCCCCGCCGCCGGGGAACTGCTCGGTCCCGTGGCCGGCCCGCCCGGCACGCTGCCGCCGGGCCGCCGCCTGATCATCGCCCCGCTGCACGGCCGCAACCGCCTCATGGGCACCCTCGCCCTGCTGCGCCGCCCCGAGCGGGCCCCGTTCACCGCCGACGACCTGCTGGTCGCCTCGCAACTTGCGACCCACACGGCGCTCGGCGCCCACAAGGCGCTGATGTACGGCCACGAGGCGTCCGTCGCCGACGCGCTGCAGCGCACCATGCTCCCGGCCTCCCTCCCCGAGCCCACCGGGGTCCGGCTGGCCAGCCGCTACCTCCCCGCCTCGGAGACCGCGCGGGTGGGCGGCGACTGGTACGACGCCATCCCGCTGCCCGGCAGCCGCGTCGCGCTCGTCGTCGGCGACGTGATGGGCCACTCGATGACCTCGGCCGCGATCATGGGTCAACTGCGCACCAGCGTGCAGGCGCTCGCCGGACTCGACCTGCCCCCGGACGAGGTCCTGCACCACCTCGACGACCAGGCCCAGCGGCTGGGCATCGAGCACATCGCCACCTGCCTGTACGCGGTCTACGACCCCATCTCGCACCGTCTGCTCATCGCCAACGCCGGCCATCCGCCACCGGTCCTCCTCCTCCCCGGCGGCAAGGGCGAGGTGCTGCCCGTGCCCGCGGGCGCGCCGATCGGCGTCGGAGGCGTCGACTTCGAGACCGTCGAGATGCCCGCGCCCACCGGGGCCACGCTGTTCCTCTACACCGACGGCCTGGTCGAGTCCCGCGGCCACGACATCTGGACCGGGGTGGAGAACCTGCTCGCCCGCGTCCAGACGCCCGGACGCGACCTCGTCCCAACGCCGCTGGAGGCCCTGTGCGACCAGGCGCTCGGCGACCTCGGCCCCGGCGGCTCCCGCGACGACGACATCGCGCTGCTCGCCGCCCGCTTCGACGGCTTCCCCACGCACAGCGTCGCCTACTGGTACCTCGCCCCCCAGCCCGAGACCGCCTGCCGCGCCCGCCGCCTCACCCGCCGCGCCCTGCACCGCTGGGGCCTCGACCCGATGCTGGAGACGACCGAACTCCTCGTCAGCGAGGTCGTCACCAACGCCGTCCGCCTCGCCTCCCGCCCCATCACGCTGCGTCTGCTGTGCACCGACGTGCTGCGCTGCGAGGTCGGCGACGACTCCTCCCTGGTCCCCCGGCTGCGCCGGGCCGGACCGGAGGACGAGACGGGCCGCGGCCTGTACGTCGTCGACCGCCTCGCCGCCCACTGGGGCGCGCGGCGCCTGGGCACGGGCAAGGTCGTCTGGTTCGAACTCCCCATCCCCGACGAGGTCCGCCGCCGCGGCGCGACCCCGGCGTAGGCCGCGCCGTCCCGGCGGCCGTCGGCGTGCGCGTCCGTCGAGCACCTCACCGCGGGGGACGACTTGGCCCCGCAGGCCACCCACCGGGGCCCGGCACCCATCCGGTGGGGACTCGGACATGTCACACCCCTGCCGCGGACCGCCTCCGCCATAAAAGGCAGGGCGAAACGTAATAATCCCGACATGCGCACACACATCGCCGCGACCGCACTGCTGCTCGCCGTCACCGGCCTCGCCCTCGGCGGCTGCGGCTCCTCCTCCGACACCACCGCCACGGCCCCCGAGTCCGCCGTGTCCTCCCAGTCCCCGGTGGCCAGGACCGACCAGGACAAGACCCTGCCCGACGCCGGGATGCCGTCCGCGCTCACGGACGCCGAGCGGGTCACGCTCATCGCGGCCCTCCAGGCCATCAACCCCGACTTCGCCAAGGACCCCGACAAGGCCATCGACGCCGCGCGCCAGCAGTGCAGCGCCATCAACAGCAACAGCGCCCAGGCCGACGCGGAGGCCGCCAAGCGCTTCACCTACCACGGCAACGAGCTCACCGAGGCCCAGGGCAAGGCCATCAACGACGCCCTCAAGCGCCTCAAGTTCTGCGGCGCCTGACCTCGCCGTCCGGGCTCCCGGAACGCCTCGGGCCCCCGTCCGGATGCACTCCGGCCGGGGGCCCTGCGGCGATGCGACGCGGTTGCTACCGCACGTCGACGTAGTCGCCGGTGGCGGAGACCGCCGGGGTCGTCGAGGTGCCCTCGAAGCGGAGGCGCCAGTAGCCGTCGCACTTGGCGGTGGTGGTCGCCTTCACGTTGCCGGACGAGTCCGAGTACACCGTCTTGACGGTCTTGTACGTGCTGGTGCCCGCCTTGCGGAACTGCAGCTCGACCGCCTGCTTGGTGTAGCCCTTGTAGGTGTTGGTCTCCCAGTCGGCGCGGGTCAGCTTGCCGGTCGCCGTGAGGGTCTTGCCCTTGCGGACGGGCTCCGGAGCCGCGTTGACCGTCAGCCGGGAGTAGCGCTGCACCCGGGTCGAGGCGAGGCCGCCCTGGTCGGCGTAACCGACCTGGGTCATGTCGAAGTCGGGGCTGAGCGGGTCCTGACCGTTGAAGGCCATGGCCAGGGCTCCGGCCTTCCAGGCAACGGCGTTCAACCTGGACATGTGGCAGTCCGCCGCCATGGGCGGTATCGCCGCGGCGCTGTCGCTCGTGAAGGGCATCGCCGCGAGGGTCTTCGGCGACCCGAATAGTGCGTCGCTGTCCACCAAGGTCTGACCCGTGACGCCGCAAGACCCGGGCGTATACATCAGCCCGGCGCAGATGTTCCAGGAGATGAGATCGCTGCACGACACCGTGTCCCGTGTGGAGATCAAGCTCGACACCCTGCGCGACGACAACAAGGCCATCACCCCATCGGTGCCCTCGCGGGCGTGGCAGGCGTCGCCACGGCCCTATTCGCCCTACTCCAGCACTGACTGCGCCCCCTGCCCGGCCCATCACGGGTCGGGCAGGGGGCGCTTTCGTGCGTTCAGGCGTCTACCACTGAATGTCGTAGCCCCACTGGATGTCAGCCGCTGACCATCCGATGTCGCGCATGCGCCCTCCCGTTGTGTGCGGTTCTGGGTCGGGGCAACGCTATGGGGATCATGCCGGGGCGGCTAGATCGCATTCAGCCAGGGTGATCAGTCATCGGTCGGCGGCTGGTCGGCGACGAACGTCCCGATGCCGGTCTCGCCCCGCAGCCAGCCCTCGTTCCGCAGGTGGGCAAGCGCCTTCTGGCTCGTCGAAGTGGCGATGCCCAGCTCGGTGGCCAGCTCAAGGGTGGACGGGACGCGGCTGCCCGGCGGGTAGGTGCCGTCATTGATGCGATCGACGACGAGCGCCACGACCTGCTTCCACACCGCGCGCGTGCGATCAAGATCCGATCCCATGGTGGCGACCGTAGGTTCCCGCGCTATGCCGCGCGACCGCAGCAACCCTCGGCAAGGTGCGGTAAGGCGCGGTAAGGTCGAAGCCAAGATGGCCCCCGGCGGCCGCGTCAACGGCCCCGAGGGCACGGCCGACCGAGAAGGGGTCGACATGGCTCACGGTACCGCCCAGCACGCCCCGCGCGTAGCCGCCCAACTGCAGCGGCTTGAAGGGGTCGTCCACACCACCCACCGCGCCTACCTGGACCACCTCGCGGCATGCGCAGCATGCGCCTCCCGACAGACCCGATGCGCTGACGCCGACGCACTGTGGGCCGCGTACACCGCCGCCCGGGCTGGCCAGCGGTGAGCGCCGCCGAGGAGCGCGTCACAGGCACCTGCGCCCGCTGCCAGAAGCACACAGAGGACGGCCGGTCCTACCTGGTGGAGTCCGGCTCCGGGCCGGGCGGCATCTTCGTCCTCTGCGCTGACACCAGGGCGTGCCGGCGACGCGAGGGCGCCGCCAGGCCGCGCATGTACTCCCTGTAGAGCTGCCGCCGGTCTCCGACGGCAAGCACCACGGGAGGCCGACGGCCCGAGACCCCCACCGCAGTTGCCGCGGTGGGGGTCTCGGAATGGTGGGGCGTTCCTTAGTTCGCGCACCCCACCTTGCTGCACCGGCTTTGACAGGCCGTGCAGAGTTCATGGCGTCCCCGGGGCGTGATCACGGTTCCCCATCCGCGGCACTTCTCGCAGCCGCGAGCTTGCACCACGTCAGCACGGGGCGGGGGACGGGAAGCATCGTCTGCTCCATAGGGCATTGGGGGCTCCTTAGAGGCGCAGCGACGCGACCGATATGGGAGTTATGAACTGTTACTTCAGGTATACACCCTGACCTGCGTCATTGGACCGTTCGGATAGCAAAACCTGCAGCCCTCGCATGATGTCCAGACGCGAAGTTGGCCGCCGCACTTCCACACTGCGCCTCGACCGCCGCAGGGGCATCCTGGCGGCATGGAGCACCGCGTAGTCGTGATGCCACCCGGGGATACCGGCGGCCGCGTGGTGCGCGTGGACAACGAGGTCCTCGGCACCGCGTACGGGATGGCCGACCTATTGGAGTTCCTGCGCCGTGCCGGCTTCGATGCCGACATGGCCGACGTCGTTGACCCCGAGCTGATCGAATGGCGCGGCGGCGGCCCCGACACCTGGTGAGTGCTACCCCTAGGCCGGAGCCGGTGCCAGGTTGAACTCACGGTGCGACCAGCCGGAGACGGCCTCGAAGTTCAGGCGCCACATTCGGGCGCCGCCCTCCGGGTCGCCGTCGTCGAGCACGATGTGCAGGTACTCCGGAGGGTCGGGGAGCTTCGAATGGGGCCGGACCTCCCTTCGCCGCGCGTTCTCTTCACGCTTCGCGAGAGCCATCGCGGCAAGTTGCCGGTACATGGTCGCGACGTTTGCGGCAGTGCCGGACTCGACTGTCTCCGCGACGTCTTCCCAGAAGGTGACTTCGTTCACGAGGCGGCCTTCCACGGTCTCTCCACCTATGGCAAAGAAACGACAATCGTGGCATTTTCGCCATCGTCGGCTATAGCGACGAGATCGGTGGGCATCTGGTCAGATGTCGTCATGCCGCCGACCCTAGCGGCAGCCCCCGACATACCCGGGCTGGTGATCGTTTGCATCTCGGCCGAGCTTTGGCCGAGCTACCGATCTTTGAGGCCGTGAAACGGGCTGCGGCCCCACCGGTCGAGACCGGTGGGGCCGCATTCACGCAGGACAGCGGTGGCGAGACCAACCGCCTGCGGGTAGGCCGTGTGGGACTCGAACCCACAACCAATGGATTAAAAGTCCACTGCTCTGCCAATTGAGCTAACGGCCCGCACCCCGCAGCATAGCCCGACGGCGGCCGTGGCTCCGAGCGCATTCGGCCCGTGCGGCGCGGCCGCCGCCGGCGAGGGGCGGGAACGGTCACCCGGGTGTGTCGGCCGGGGCGGGTGCGGGGACCTCGACGGAGGCGGGACCGCGGTCGCGCAGGAACCAGTGGCGGGCCGAGACGAACCACCACGTCGCGGCGAAGCCGAGGACCACCAGGACCGCGATCGGCGCGTAGTTGAAGGTGTCGACCGTGACCGGGCTGACTTGGGGCAGCATGAAGAGCACGGTGATGAAGACGACCCAGGACACGGCGATGACGCCGATCGGGCGGGACCAGCGGCCGAGATGCCAGGGGCCGCGCTCGAAGTCGTCGCCCTTGCCGAGGCGCAGGAAGGTCGGGATGACGTACGCGATGTAGAGGCCGATGACGGCGATGGAGGTCACGGCGGCGTACGCGGTCAGGTTGATCAGGTACGGCAGGCCGAGGACGAGCGCGCCGAGCGCGGCCAGCCAGACGGCGTTGGTGGGCGTCTTCGTGCGCGGGTTGATGCGGTGCCAGAGCGCGGAGAAGGGCAGCGCCCCGTCGCGCGAGAAGGCGTAGATCATGCGGCTGTTGGCGGTGACGGAGGCCATTCCGCAGAAGAGCTGGGCACCGATGACGACCAGCAGCAGGAGCTTGCCGCCGACGTCGCCGAGGCCGTCGATGAGGATCTGCGCCGGGGGGACGCCGGTCGGCGTGCCGAGGACCTCGTCGTACGACCGGATCGCGTACGTGAAGCCGAGCAGCAGCACGAAGCCGGCGATCCAGGAGATCCAGATGGAGCGGACGATGCCGCGCGGCCCGGCGGTGGCGGCCTCGTGGGTCTCCTCGGTCATGTGGGCCGAGGCGTCGTAGCCGGTGAAGGTGTACTGCGCCATCAGCAGGCCGAGCAGGACCACGTAGAAGCTGCTGCCCCAGCCGGTGTTGTTGACGAAGTGGGTGAAGACGAAGGACGTCGACTGGTGCCGGTCCGGGACGAAGGCGAGCGCGCCGACGATCAGGCCGACGCCGAGCACGTGCCACCAGACGCTGATGTCGTTGAGGAGAGCGACGATGCGGACGCCGAAGGTGTTGAGCAGTCCGTGCAGCACCAGGATCGCGGCGAACAGGAGGATCGTGTGGCCCGGGGTGCTGCCGAACCCGAACTGCAGGTCCAGATAGGCGTTGAGGAAGCTCGCGGCGCCGAAGTCGATGCCCGCCGTGACGGCGACCTGGCCGAGCACGTTGAACCAGCCCGCGAACCACGCCCAGGCGGCGGCGCTGCGCGGCGGGGCGAGCCGGTGGGCCCAGTAGTACAGACCGGCGGAGGTGGGGTACGAGGAGCAGATCTCGGCCATCGCCAGGCCGACGACCAGCGTCATCAGGCCCACGACCAGCCAGCCCCAGGTGATCACGGCGGGGCCGCCGGTGTTCATGCCGAACGCGTAGAGGGTCAGGCAGCCGGAGAGGACCGAGATGATGGTGAAGGAGACCGCGAAGTTGGAGAACGCGGACATCCGGCGGGCCAGCACCTGGGTGTAGCCGAGTTGGCGGAGGCGTTCCTCGTCGGTGACCGCGCCCGGGGGCCTGGCGGCCTCGTCCGGTCCTTTAGGAATTGTCATGCCCCCAGCGATTCCCCCGGCTGGGGCATGACATGCGCCATATCCTGTCCGGAAGTGGACGGAAACTCCCGTGACCGAGGTCACAGGGAAATCGGTGGCCGAACGGACACTCCGGTGGTGTGGAGACGACACGGCGTCCGGAGGGCTGAACGAACGCCGGGAGCCCGGCAGCGAAGTGCTGCCGGGCTCCCGGGTGTTCAGCTGTTCGGTCGTCCGGTCGTCCACCCGGACCCGAGGTCAGCCGTTGCGCTTCCAGCGCGGCTTGTCCGTACGGCGGTCGAAGCCGCTGCCGCCGGGGCGGTGGTCGTCACGACGGCCGTACGGGCGGCGGTCGTTGGCGTCACGGTCGCGGTTGAACGCCGGGCGGTCGTCGCGGCGGTCCCGGTTGAAGGGGCGGTCGCCACCGAAGTGCCGGTCGCGGGACTCGTGGGAGCGCGCCGGACGGTCGTCGCGGCGGTCGTACGAGCGCGCCGGGCGGTCGTCACGACGGTCGAAACCGCGGTCACGGTCGCGGTCGCGGTTGAACGAGGGACGCTCGTCACGGCGCTCACGGTTGAAGGACGGACGCTCGTCACGACGGTCCCGGTTGAACGACGGACGGTCGTCACGGCGCTCACGGTTGAAGGACGGACGCTCGTCACGACGGTCCCGGTTGAACGACGGACGGTCGTCACGGCGCTCGTACCCGCGGTCACCGCGGTCACCGCGCTCGCCGCGGTCGCGGTCGCGGTCACGGAACGACGGGCGGTCGTCACGGCGGCGCTCGTAGTTGCCCCGGTCGTCGCGGCGCTGGAAGGTGCGCTGCTCCGGCGCGGACGACTCCGCGGCGGGGGCGGGGACGGCCGCCGCGGCGGCGACCGCCTCGGCGGCCTCGGCCTGGGCGGCGGCCACGGCGGCCTCCGGGTCCTCGCCGCGCTCACGGGCGGCGCGGGCGGTGAGGCGGTCGGCCTCGTCGCGCAGCTCGGCGGCACGGCGCTGAGCGCGCTCCAGGGACTTGGTGAGGTCGGCGACCTCGCGCTCGGCCTGCTGGGCGGCGTTGCCGGCCGCGTCGGCCTGCACCTCGGTCAGCGACCGGGCCCCGGTGATCTTGGCCACGTCCTCGTCGAACGCCCCGGCCCCGCCGACGACGTGGCGTGAGGCGTCGACGCCCGCGTCCTCCATCAGGCGGAAGATCTGCTTGCGCTGGTGCGGCAGGGCGAGCGAGACGACCGTGCCGGACTGGCCGGCGCGGGCGGTACGGCCCGAGCGGTGCAGGTAGTCCTTGTGGTCGCCGGCCGGGTCCACGTTGAGGACGAGGTCGATACCGTCCACGTGGATGCCGCGGGCCGCGACGTCGGTGGCGACGAGGACGTTGACGTAACCGTCCTTGAAGTCCGCCAGCGTGCGGGTGCGGGCGCCCTGGGTCATGCCGCCGTGCAGGGCGTCGGCCTTGACGCCCGCGTCGCGCAGCTGCTCGGCGACGCGGTCGGCACCCATCTGGGTGCGGACGAAGATGATCGTGCGGCCCTTGCGCGCCGCGATGGCGGCGGTGACGGGCGCCTTGTCCTTGGGCTTCACGACCAGGACGTGGTGCGTCATCGTGGTGACCGCGCCCGCCGAGGGGTCGACCTCGTGCGTGATCGGGTCCTTGAGGTACCGCTTGACCAGCGTGTCGATCTCGTTCTCCAGCGTGGCGGAGAACAGCAGCCGCTGGCCGCCCTGCGGGACCAGGTCGAGGATCTCGGTGACCTCGGGCAGGAAGCCCATGTCCGCCATCTGGTCGGCCTCGTCGAGGACGGCGATCTGCACCTGGTCCAGCGCGCAGGCGCCGCGCTCGATCAGGTCGCGCAGCCGGCCCGGGGTGGCGACGAGGATGTCGACACCGCGCTCCAGGGCGTAGATCTGGTTCTGCATGGAGGTGCCGCCGCAGACGACCTTCATCTTCAGGCCGAGCACGTCACCGTACGGCTGCAGCGCGTCCGCGACCTGCATCGCCAGCTCGCGGGTCGGGGTGAGGATCACACCGCGCGGGTGCTTCCGCTCGGTGCGGCCCTCGGCCAGGGAGGTGAGCAGCGGCAGACCGAAGGAGAGGGTCTTGCCGGAGCCGGTGCGGCCACGGCCGAGGATGTCGCTGCCGGCCAGGGCGTCGGGGATCGTCGCCGCCTGGATCGGGAAGGGGGTGGTGACCCCGTTCTGCGCCAGCTTGCGGACGATCGACTCGGGCAGCCCGAGGTCGCCGAAGGTCACGGTGGGGGTCTCGGGAGCGGTGGGCTCCTCGGTGACGGCCTCGTCGGTGAGGGCCTCGTCGGTGAGGGCCTCGTCGGTGACGGCCTCGTCGGCGCCGTCGGTGTCGATGGGCATGGCGGAACGGTCGGCAGTGTCAATAGACATGCTGAAGCTAAAACCTCTCGGAGATTTCGGCACGCGCCAGCTCCGGAGGTTGCTTACAACCGCCTCGATGCGGTCAGCCACAGGAGAAAAGGAACGCGCCAACGCGGCGCGCTTCGGTTCGGCGCCGGGCAGTGGGATCAAACGATCTGCCAGCATACGCATACGAGACCGCTTTGGCCAATTCGGTCCACTCGGTCCCTCATGCTCCCCGCTCTCCCGCTCCTCATCGTCCTCACGCGGCACCGTTCACCGAGGGCGCGCTGGACGGGGACGGCTCGGGCGAGCCGTCCCCGGACGGCGGCGGGGAGCTGTCGCCGGGCGAGGACGTCGCCGACGGCCGGTCCGACGGGGGCGAGGACTGCGAGGGCCGCCCCGAGGACGATGGACGCCCCGAGGGCTTGGCACTGTGGGAGCGGCCCGGGCCCTGGGTCGGCCCCGGCACCGACTCCTGCGCCGACACCGAGGGCGAACCGGCCCCGGGCGCGAAGGCCCCGGGCCGCCCCTCCACCCCGCCCGAGCCGCCGCCGGGCATGACCATTCCGCCGTCCTGCCAGGTGCCGCCGGCGCCCCCGGCCTCCCCGGCGACACCGGAGGAGACACCCTTCGGCTGGGCGTCGTCGTCCGCGCCGCCCACGCTCACGCAGCCGGTCACGGAGCCCAGGGCGAACACGGGCAGGAGCAGCACGGCCGCCGTTCGCGCGCGGGCGGTGGCAGGGGTCACGGGGGCACCTCTGATGGATATGGCGGGACGGGTGGGGCCGGTGGGTCCCACGGGTCCGGCGGACGGCCGTCGCGGGATCGGGTTCCGCGCTGCCCAACGGACACGCGGCCCTCGGGGACACGCCCGTACGGGCGGGAGCACGGCCGGACGGCGGCCCGCCCGCCCCGGCGGGCGCACCCGAACGGCTTCCGCCCCGCGACCCCTTGGCGCGTCCCCGGCACCGGAATCCGCGCCGGACGCTGCCCGAACGGCCGTCCGTCCCGGACAATGGCGGTGTGCTGGAGATGTCACGCGAAGCGTTCGAGGAACTGGTCAGCGACGCGCTGGACCGGATCCCGCCCGAGCTGGCCCGCGTCATGGACAACGTGGCGGTCTTCGTCGAGGACGAACCCGACCCCGCCGATCCGGAACTGCTGGGCCTGTACGAGGGGACGCCGCTGACCGAGCGCGGGGAGTGGTACGCGGGCGTCCTGCCGGACCGGATCACGATCTACCGGGGCCCGACCCTGCGCATGTGCGGCACCAAGGAGGAGATCGTGGAGGAGGTCGCCACGACCGTCGTCCACGAGGTGGCACACCACTTCGGCATCGAGGACGAGCGCCTGCACGAACTCGGCTGGGGGTGAGCCCCGGTCACCCCCGCGGGCCCGCGGGGGACTCCGTCCGGCGGCGCATGCCTCGCGACGGCCCGGGGCATACGTCGGCAATGGTCCGTGTTCGATCCCGTGTGCCTCGTATCCGTGACCTGTGGCGGCGCCGAACCGCCGCACCACCCGCCCCGTCGCTCACCGCCTCCCCGGCCCACCCGTACCTGGGCGCCCTCGGGCTGCTCGCGGTGACGCTGGTGGGCGGCTGGCTCGGCCTGGTGGTGCTGGGCAGCATCGAGGAACCCGTCGGCCCGATGAACACCCGGATGTCGCTGCACCCGTCCTGGACCGGGGACACCGAGGTCAACGTCTCTCCGCTGGGCGCCCTCCGGCTGGACAGCCACGACGGCCCGCTCCGCCTGGTCGTGGACGTCGACACGCTCGACCCCGAACGGGCCCGGACCCTCGTACGGCACCCCGAGCGGATCAGCGGACTGCAGAGCGAGGTCACCGCCGACGTGCAGCACAGCACGGCCGAACTCGCCCTGCGGTCCTCGGTCGCCGCGCTGACCGGCGCCACCGCCCTCGGCCTCGCCGTCTACCGCAGGCCCCGCCGCGCTCTGGCCGCGGGCGGGCTGTCCCTCGCGGTGCTGGTGGCCTGCGCGGGCACCGCGTACGGCACCTGGAACCCGCGCAGCGTCCTGGAGCCCCGGTTCTCCGGGCTGCTGAGCAGCGCCCCCTCGGTCGTCGGCAACGCGCGCAGCATCGTCAGCGACTTCGACATCTACCAGCAGGAACTCGCCCGCCTGGTGACGAACATGACCCGGCTGTACGACGCGACGTCCACGCTGCCGGCCTACAACCCCGACCCGACCACGCTGCGGGTGCTGCACGTCTCGGACATCCACCTCAACCCCGTGGCCTGGCAGATCATCGAGTCCGTCGTCACCGAGTACAAGATCGACGTGATCATCGACACCGGCGACCTGATGGACCACGGCACCGCCGCCGAGAACGGCTTCACCTCCGCCATCCCCGACCTCGGCGCGCCCTACGTCTTCGTCCGCGGGAACCACGACTCCATGGACAGCCAGCGCGCGGTCGCGGGCCGCGCCAACGCGCACGTGGTCGACGACGGCCGGTCGGTGGTCGTCAAGGGGCTGCGCATCGCCGGCATCGGCGACCCGCAGTTCACCCCGGACCGTTCGGTCGAGGCGGCCGGCGACCCGTCGGAACGGGTGGCCGGGCAGAAACTCGCCGAGGCGGTCCGGCGGCAGAACGCCTCGGGCGCCAAGGTCGACATCGCCGTCGCCCACAACCCCATCGCCGCCGCCCAGACGGACGGCATCGTCCCCCTGATCCTCGCCGGGCACACCCACACGCGGAACGTCGGCGTCCTCGAGAACGGCAGCCGGCTGATGGTGCAGGGCACGACCGGCGGCGGCGGACTGCGCGCCGTCGAGGGCGACACCCCCCAGAAGGTGGAGGCCTCCGTGCTCTACCTGGACCAGGACACCCACGCGCTCCAGGCCTGGGACGAGATCACCCTCGGCGGGCTCGGACTGTCCACCGCCGAGGTCTCCCGCCACCTCCCGGAGGAGGTGGAGCCGGGCCGCGCCCCGTCCCCCTCGCCGCCCTTCGCCTCCCCTTCCGGGAGTCCCCTCGTCACGCCCTCCACGACCGCGACGAGCAGCCCGTAAACCGTTTTGGCGATCCCCCCTGGCATCCCATATGCTGCTGACGCGTCCGATGGCCGAAGATCCGCCGGCGGACCGTTCAGCCCTCATCGTCTAGTGGCCCAGGACGCCGCCCTTTCAAGGCGGTAGCACGGGTTCGAATCCCGTTGGGGGCACATACGTCTGCGTCGTCCCGCAGGCCATGCGCGTTGGCAGTGCAGCCGGTTCACCGGCGGCGCTGCCTTCTGTGTTTTCCGGGCCCGCACCGGTGCCGTCCGCCGCAGGCCCGCAGGTCACACGTGCGTCGCACCACCCTGGGTCTGATACGCTGGTCCAGCGAGATCGGCCCGCCAGTGCGTGTCCGACCGGTCACCGAGAATCATCGACCGGGAGCCAGGCATACGGCGATCCGTCCCTCGCACAGCGCGGCGGAATCCCGTTGGGAGCACGCACGAACGTGTGGGAGACTGTCTCTCGCGCAGAGCGCAAAGCAAGGTCCTGTGGAGCAGTTTGGAGTGCTCGCCACCCTGTCAAGGTGGAGGCCGCGGGTTCAAATCCCGTCAGGACCGCGCTGGCTGGGTAGCTCAGTTGGTACGAGCGATCGCCTGAAAAGCGATAGGTCGCCGGTTCGACCCCGGCCCCAGCCACCAGCAACCCCCGTCGAGATCCTCGGCGGGGGTTTCGCGTTGCCCGCACGGTGGGCGCCGTCGCCCTCGTGGTGGCGGCCGACCGGGTGCCCGCCGGCCCGGCGGCAACTGACGTCACGCGGCGCCGAGTCGCGCCGCGGCACCGGTGCCGTGACCGGACCCCACCGGCACCGCCGCACCCCGGCCGCCCGGGCCCGCGGGGCGGGAACGCACGGGCGTAATGCGTTCGCCCGTGGGGCGCGGCGGATGCGATGCTGGAACGCGTATGTCTACGCAGCCCCCCTCCCCCGCATTCGGCGAGCTCGGCGCACGACTGGCCGAGCTCTCCCTGCGCGACGCGCACCGCCTCGGCCGTCGCCTGGACGGCGCACGCCGCATCCGCAAGCCCGAGGCCCGCTCGGCCGTGCTGACCGAGATCGGGGCGGAGATCGACAAGGCCGCGCTGAAGGTCGAGGCGCGGCGCACCGCCATACCCGCGATCAGCTATCCGGAGCAGTTGCCGGTCAGCCGGAAGAAGGACGAGATCCTCGCGGCGATCCGCGACCACCAGGTCGTGATCGTCGCCGGCGAGACCGGTTCCGGGAAGACCACGCAGATTCCCAAGATCTGCCTGGAGCTGGGCCGCGGCGTCCGCGGCCTGATCGGCCACACCCAGCCCCGCCGGATCGCCGCCCGCACGGTGGCCGAGCGCGTGGCGGAGGAGCTGCACACCCCGCTGGGCGAGGCGGTGGGCTGGAAGGTCCGCTTCACCGACCAGGTCGGCGACAACACGCTGGTCAAGCTGATGACCGACGGCATCATGCTGGCCGAGATCCAGACCGACCGCGAGTTGCAGCAGTACGACACGATCATCATCGACGAGGCGCACGAGCGCAGCCTCAACATCGACTTCATCCTGGGCTACCTCGCCCAGCTGCTGCCCCGCCGCCCCGACCTCAAGGTCGTGATCACCTCCGCCACCATCGACCCGGAGCGCTTCTCCCGGCACTTCGGCGACGCCCCGATCGTCGAGGTCAGCGGGCGTACGTATCCGGTCGAGGTGCGCTACCGCCCGCTGCTGGCGGAAGGAGACGGGGACGCCGACGACATCGACCGCGACCAGATCACCGCGATCTGCGACGCGGTGGACGAGCTCCAGGCCGAGGGCCCGGGCGACATCCTGGTCTTCCTCTCCGGTGAGCGGGAGATCCGCGACACCGCCGACGCCCTGAACAAGAGGCAGCTGCGCCTCACCGAGGTCCTGCCGCTGTACGCGCGGCTGTCCTCCGCCGAGCAGCACCGGGTCTTCCAGCGCGGCACGGGCCGCCGCATCGTGCTGGCCACCAATGTCGCGGAGACCTCGCTCACCGTCCCGGGCATCCGCTACGTGATCGACACGGGGATGGCCCGCATCTCCCGCTACAGCCACCGCACCAAGGTGCAGCGGCTGCCGATCGAGCCGATCAGCCAGGCCAGCGCCAACCAGCGCAAGGGCCGCTGCGGCCGGCTCGCGGACGGCATCTGCGTGCGGCTGTACTCCGAGGACGACTTCCTGTCCCGCCCGGAGTTCACCGACGCCGAGATCCTCCGCACCAACCTGGCCTCGGTCATCCTGCAGATGACCGCGGCCGGGCTGGGCGACATCTCGCGCTTCCCCTTCATCGACCCGCCGGACGCCCGGAACATCAAGGACGGCGTGCAGCTGCTCCAGGAGCTTGGCGCCCTCGACGGGCAGAAGCTCACCCAGACCGGCCGCAAGCTCTCCCAGCTGCCGGTGGACCCGCGGCTGGCCCGCATGGTGCTGGAGGCGGAGCGCAACGGCGTCGTACGCGAGGTCATGGTGATCGCGGCCGCGCTGTCGATCCAGGACCCGCGCGAACGCCCCCAGGACAAGCAGCAGCAGGCGGACGAGAAGCACCGTCGCTTCGCCGACGAGACCAGCGACTTCATGGCGCTGCTCAATCTGTGGCGCTACGTCCGCGACCAGCAGAAGGCGCTGTCCTCCTCGGCCTTCCGCCGGATGTGCCGCACGGAGTATCTGAACTACCTGCGCATCCGCGAGTGGCAGGACATCTACAGCCAGCTGCGCACGGTCGCCAAGACGATGGGCATCCACCTCGCCGAGGGCGACCACGAGGTCAACGCCCAGCACGTCCACCAGTCGCTGCTGGCGGGCCTGCTGTCGCACGTCGGGCTGAAGGACACCGACAGCAAGAACGAGTACCTGGGCGCCCGCAGCGCCAAGTTCGCCGTCTTCCCCGGCTCGTCGCTCTTCAAGAAGCCGCCGCGGTGGATCATGTCCGCCGAGCTGGTGGAGACCTCACGGCTGTGGGCGCGGGTCAACTCCCGCATCGAGCCCGAGTGGATCGAGCCGCTCGCCCAGCACCTGGTGAAGCGCTCCTACAGCGAGCCGCACTGGGAGAAGGACCAGGCGGCGGTCGTGGCGCTGGAGAAGGTGACGCTGTACGGCGTGCCGATCGTCGCCGACCGCAAGGTCAACTACGGGAAGATCGACCCGGAGACCAGCCGCGAGCTGTTCATCCGCAACGCGCTCGTCGAGGGCGACTGGCGCACCCACCACCAGTTCTTCCACGACAACCGGAAGCTGCTGGCCGAGGTGGAGGAGCTGGAGCACCGGGCGCGCCGCCGCGACATCCTCGTCGACGACGAGACGCTCTTCGACTTCTACGACCGCCTGGTCCCCGAACACGTGGTGTCGGGCGCGCACTTCGACTCGTGGTGGAAGCACAAGCGCCGCGACGAGCCGGAGCTGCTCAACTTCGAGCAGTCCATGCTGATCAACGAGAACGCCGAGGCCGTCACCAAGGACGACTACCCCGACTCGTGGCGCCAGGGGAAGCTCAAGCTCCGCGTGACGTACCAGTTCGAGCCGGGCGCGGACGCGGACGGCGTGACCGTCCACATCCCGCTGCAGGTGCTCAACCAGGTGACCCCGGACGGCTTCGACTGGCAGATCCCGGGCCTGCGCGAGGACGTGGTCACCGAGCTGATCCGCTCGCTGCCCAAGGCGATCCGCCGCCACTACGTGCCGGCGCCGAACTACGCGAAGGCATTCCTGGACCGGGTCGTGCCCGTGCAGGATCCCCTTCCCGAGACGCTCGCCCGCGAACTGCAGCGGATGGTGGGCGTGCCCGTCACCGCCGAGGACTTCGACCTCGCCAAGGTCCCGGACCATCTGAAGATCACCTTCCGGGTGACCGACGAGCGCCGGCGCAAGCTCGCCGAGGACAAGGACCTGGAGGCGCTGAAGCTGCAGCTGCGGCCGAAGACCAAGGCCGCGATCAGCAAGGCCTTCGACGCCGCGGGGTCCATCGGCATCGAGCGCCGCACGGGGCTGAAGCAGTGGACGGTGGGCACCCTGCCGCGCACCTTCGAGACGCGGCGGTCCGGGCAGCCGGTCAAGGCGTACCCGGCGCTGGTCGACGAAGGCGAGAGCGTGGGCGTGCAGCTCTTCGACACCGAGGCCGAGCAGGCCGCGGCGATGTGGCGCGGCACCCGCCGGCTGATCCTGCTGAACGTGCCCGCGAACCCGGCGAAGTTCGCCGCGGACCGGCTGTCCAACCAGGACAAGCTCGCGCTGTCGCGCAGCCCGCACGGCTCGGTGAACGCCCTCTTCGACGACTGCGTCACCGCGGCCGCCGACCGGCTCATGGCCGAGCACGGCGGCACCGCCTGGGACGAGGAGTCCTTCCGCAAGCTGTACGACTCGGTGCGCGCCGACCTCGTCGAGCTGACCGTCAGGACGGTCGCCCAGGTGCGCCAGGTGCTGGCCGCCTGGCAGGCCTGTGAGCGCCGTCTGAAGGCCACCCAGAGCCTCGCCCTGGTGGCGAACCTGGCGGACGTCAAGGAGCAGCTGGAGGCCCTCGTGGGGCCCGGTTTCGTGACGTCCACGGGGGTGCGCCGGCTGCCGGACCTGCTCCGCTACCTGGTGGCCGTCGACCGGCGGCTGCAGCAGATGCCCACGGGCGTCCAGCGGGACACCACGCGCATGGAGAAGGTCCGGGAGATCCAGACCGAGTACGCCGAGCTGCTGGCCGCCCAGCCGGCAGGGCGGCCGCTCCCCGAACGGGTGCGCGAGATCCGCTGGATGGTCGAGGAACTGCGGGTCAGCTACTTCGCGCACGCCCTCGGCACGGCGTTCCCGGTATCGGACAAACGCATCTTCAAGGCCCTCGACGAAGCCTGGGGCTGATCGGGTTCGCAATCACCCTCTGACCTGCTGTACAGTCTTCCTCGCGGCCAAGGAACGACGGCCGCGAAACCTGGTCCTGTGGAGCAGTTTGGAGTGCTCGCCACCCTGTCAAGGTGGAGGCCGCGGGTTCAAATCCCGTCAGGACCGCAGCAAATGCAAGGCCCGCGTCCAGCGAAGGACGCGGGCCTTCTTGCTGTGCGCGCGGCGGCCGCCGTGGCCGCGATGCGGTTGCGGAGGGGACCGGTCCCCTGGTTCCGTCCGTTCACGCGTGGTACCCCTGGCACATGAGCGCGACGCCGAGGGACCGGGCCCGATGCCCCGGGACGTGACGCGGGCACTGCTGCGCGCGCACCTGGCGGCCGCGGCGGGCGGCGGGCGCCGGCACCTCACCCGGCACTGCCCGGTGTGCCACCGGCTGATGCGGCCGGCGCTGCGGCGCGCGGCCGTCCCACTACCGCAGGAGAGCGGAGAGGAACAGGACTCCGGCGTGTGACGGGAGTCACGCGAAAAGTTCTGACTCTGAGGGAACTTGGGGCCTCCTGTGGGACCGTCAATTTAATATGTGCAATTGCACTCATGACAGAGGGCCCAGTCCTCACAACACGGACACACCACACGCACAAAAAAGATCGCACCGGAGCCGGCGGACTCCGATGCGATCAACGTTCCTACGGGCTTCCCTGATGGGGGCAGGGACCCTTCGGATCGGACGTCGTGGCGGGTTGGGGGCCCCGCGCGGACGTCCGTTTGTTCAGGTCAGGCCTCGCTGCGCTGCTGCGGAATGCCCGCGAGCAGTGCACGGACCTCCGCCTCGCGGTAGCGGCGGTGCCCGCCGAGCGTGCGGATGGACGTGAGCTTGCCAGCCTTGGCCCAGCGCGTGACCGTCTTCGGGTCCACGCGGAACATCGTGGCGACCTCAGCGGGGGTCAGCAGCGGCTCGGCATCAGGGGTGCGAGCGGTCATGAGCGGCCTCCTCGAGAGAACCGAACCAACACGGTTCTTTCCTCTAAATTCTGCACCTTGACCCGCGTTGCCCGAAATGGCGGACGCGGGCCGAGTCGGTAATAGGACGAACGGCTTGTCCTTGGCACTACAACTACACCATCTGTCCAGCCGTGTCGGCCAAACCGATGGATTTGCCCTCTGAGGTGTCTAAGCTCGACGGAAGCCGATGGACCGGGCCATAACGGACAGTCACACCTGGGTGACGATCAGTCACAGCCAACCCACGAGCCACAGCCCCACCTCAAGGGGATGCAATACCGGACATTCCACTCAGAGCGAGCGGAAAGAGGTCCTTCCGGACCCGATGTCCCATATTGTCATGGGGGGTGGGGATGAGGGCAAGACCCCTAAACGTGCTTTAGGTCACGCTTAGGCCAAAGGTACCGGTCGGCCGGACTCAGGACCAAAGTCCCGCCGCCCACCCGCCGGCTCCCGACGGTCCCTCAACTCGCGTACTGGAGCTCCCGGACGGCCCGCCACCGGTCGGTGAGCCGCTCGTACGCCTCGCCGGCCCGGGTGCCGTCCTCGTCCCGCAGCGCCGCCAACGCGTCCGCCACGTCGGCGGCGGACCGGTCCCCCGCGAGGGAGTCCGGTGCGATGGCGTGGACGAGCCCCCCGTAGTCGAGTTCGACCAGGGAACGCGGGTGGAACTCCTCGAGCCAACGCCCTACATCTACCAGGCCGTCGATCAAAGGTCCCTCTTCGAGTGAATCCTTGAGCACCCGCAGCGCCCGAGCCGTCCGCCGGCGCGCCTGCACCATCGGCGTCCGGTAACGCATCACCGGCTGCTTGGACTCGCCCGCGCCCGCGGGTTCGTACTCCCGCTCGGAGTCGTCGAACAGCGCGAACCAGCGCACCGGGACGTGCCACGTCGCCCCGCGGATCCAGGGCCGGGCGTCGGCGTTCTCGGGCTTCTCCGCCCGCCACGCCGCGAAGTCGGCCTCCGCCTGCTCGCGCGTGGCCCTGGGCAGCACCGCGTCCACCACGGGGACGGGGAACTCCTCGACCAGTTCGGACAGGGCGAGCCAGCCGCGCAACCGGGTGCGCCAGGGGCATACGTGGGTCACGCCGTCCACGACGGCGACGAAGGCCTCCCCGCTCTCCCGGACCGGGACGGAGAGGGGCGGGACGGAGAGCAGACCGGCCAGCGACTGGCGCAGTTCGTCCTGTGCGGTCCGCTGCACGCCCTGGGCGGCGTACCGGTACCAGTAGCCGCGGTCGGGCTCCGGGAAGGCCGCCAGCGGCTCGTACACCCGCAGATACGCCGCGTACGGGACCAGCACCGATGACAAGCCCACACCCGCTCCCTCGTGACGGCTTCCGCGCCCTGGCATCGTCCCACGTCGCTTCCGGCACGGGGAGTGATCCACGACACTGGGAAGATGTTCAGGGCCGGGTGGTTCTAGTCTTCTGCCGACCGGCCCTCCCCCACCCACCCGGAGGGCGACCTCTGGACATTCGGGAGTCACCACAGTGACCGACGTACGTCAGACACCCGGCATCGTCTCCACGCTGTTCCGATCGGAGCAGGGCGGTCACGAGCAGGTCGTGTTGTGCCAGGACCGCGCCAGTGGCCTCAAGGCCGTCATCGCGATCCACTCCACCGCCCTGGGCCCGGCCCTCGGCGGCACCCGCTTCCACGCGTACTCCTCCGACGATGCGGCGGTCGAGGACGCGCTCAACCTCGCCCGCGGCATGTCGTACAAGAACGCCCTCGCCGGCCTCGACCTCGGCGGCGGCAAGGCCGTCATCATCGGCGACCCGGACATGGACAAGTCCGAGGAGCTGCTGCTGGCCTACGGCCGCTTCGTCGCCTCGCTCGGCGGCCGCTACGTCACGGCCTGCGACGTCGGCACCTACGTGGCCGACATGGACGTGGTCTCCCGCACCGCCCCGCAGTGGACCACCGGCCGCTCGCCCGAGAACGGCGGCGCCGGCGACTCCTCCGTGCTGACCGCCTGGGGCGTCTTCCAGGGCATGCGAGCCTCCGCCCAGGCCAAGTGGGGCGACCCCACGCTGCGCGGCCGCAGGGTGGGCGTGGCGGGCGTCGGCAAGGTCGGCCACCACCTGGTGGAGCACCTGCTCAAGGACGGCGCCGAGGTGGTGATCACCGATGTTCGGGGCGAGGCCGTCGACCGGATCATCTCCCGTCACCCGGGGGTAACCGCCGTCTCCGACGCTGACGTCCTGGTCCGCACGCCGCTGGACGTGTACGCGCCCTGCGCGCTCGGTGGCGCCCTGAACGACGACTCGGTGCCCGCCCTCACCGCCTCGATCGTCTGCGGCGCGGCCAACAACCAACTCGCCCACCCGGGCGTCGAGAAGGACCTGGCCGACCGCGGCATCCTGTACGCCCCCGACTACGTCGTGAACGCCGGCGGCGTGATCCAGGTGGCGGACGAGCTGCACGGCTTCGACTTCGACCGGGCCCGCGCCAAGGCGACGAAGATCTTCGACACCACGCTCGCCATCTTCGAGCGCGCCGCCGCCGACGGCATCCCGCCGGCCGCCGCCGCCGACCGGCTGGCCGAGCAGCGCATGGCCGAGCGCACCTCGGCGGAGAGCTGGCTGCGCCCGTGACCCACGGGGCCGCGGCACGTCCGCGGCCCCTCCGGCACGCCCCCGTCCGCGCGTGAAGGGGCGTGTCTTACATCACAAAGCGGACACCCGCGGGGCGCTCCCGACGTACGGTGTGCGCGCGTCCTCGCGTGTCGGGGCGGCTTCCGGCGGGCCTCGGCGACGAGGACGGCGGGCCGGACATCCGACCGTTACCACGCCCCGGCAGCCAGACCGCGGCGGAAGAAGGTAAAATCGCGACTGACCAGCCAGGACGGGGCCATCGACGGCTCCTGCTCCGACGCGCGTCGTGCGGGCGACGTACCGTGCGGCCTCGGAAGCAGGTACCGTTGAAGTCCTACGGACCGGGACTCTCACCCGAGGGCCCGTTCCACATCGTGAACGCGTGTCAAGACTCGGGGCCGTCGAGCCCCACCGTTGAGGGGGTCGAGCCAATGGGGCGCGGCCGGGCCAAGGCCAAGCAGACGAAGGTCGCCCGCCAGCTGAAGTACAACAGCGGCGGTACGGACCTTTCACGTCTGGCCGAAGAGCTGGGCGCATCGTCGACACTGCCGGTCAATCCGGAGGTACAGGAAGACGACGATGACGACGAGCTGGAAGACGACCCGTACGCACGGTACGCGGATCTCTACGGCGACGACGAGGACGACGACGAGGACGACGAGTCCCAGTCCTCATCGCAACGCCGTCGCGCTTGACGCAGCACATTCCGTTCCAGCTTGACCACTGACCCGGTCCGGGCACCGTCCGGACCGGGCTTTGTGCTGCTCAGACCCGTCAGCCCGCGTAGTCCCCGGTCAGCTCGACGGCCTCGGCGTGCTCGCCGCGCTCCACGATCCCGCCGGCCACCCAGGCGTCGAGGCCACGGTCGGCCAGCGTCGTCAGCGCCACGTCCACCGAGCCCTCGGGCACCACGGCGACCATGCCGACGCCCATGTTCAGGGTCTTCTCCAGTTCCAGCCGCTCCACGCCGCCGAGCTCGCCGACCGTGCCGAACACCGCGCCCGGCGTCCACGTCGAACGGTCCACCGTGGCGTGCAGGTGGTCCGGGACGACCCGGGCCAGGTTGTTGGCCAGACCGCCGCCGGTGATGTGCGAGAAGCCGTGCACCTCGGTCGTACGGGTCAGCGCCAGGCAGTCCAGCGAGTAGATGCGGGTCGGCTCCAGCAGCTCCTCGCCGAGGGTGCGGCCGAACTCCGGCACGTCCCGGTCCAGTGCCCAGCCGGCCCGGTCGAAGAGCACGTGCCGGACGAGCGAGTACCCGTTGGAGTGAAGACCGGAGGACGCCATGGCGATCACGACGTCACCCTTACGGATGCGATCCGCGCCCAGCAGCCGGTCGGCCTCGACCACGCCCGTACCGGCGCCGGCGACGTCGAACTCGTCCTCGCCCAGCAGACCCGGGTGCTCGGCCGTCTCGCCGCCGACCAAGGCGCAGCCGGCGAGCACACAGCCCTCGGCGATGCCCTTGACGATGGCCGCGACCCGGTCCGGGAAGACCTTGCCGACGCAGATGTAGTCGGTCATGAAGAGCGGCTCGGCGCCGCAGACGACCAGGTCGTCGACGACCATGCCGACGAGGTCGTGGCCGATGGTGTCGTAGACGCCCATGCGCCGGGCGACGTCGACCTTGGTGCCCACGCCGTCGGTGGCGGAGGCCAGCAGGGGCCGCTCGTAGCGCTTGAGCGCGGAGGCGTCGAAGAGCCCGGCGAAGCCGCCGAGACCGCCCACGACCTCCGGGCGGGTGGCCTTGCCCACCCATTCCTTCATCAGCTCGACCGCGCGGTCGCCCGCCTCGATGTCGACTCCCGCCGCGGCGTAGCTGGCACCGGTGTTCTCGGACATGGCTGTGTTGTGTCCTTGCGTCGAATGCTTACGGGCGACGGAGCGCGTCGGCCGCGTCGGGGCCGCCGGCCAGCTCGGTCTCCAGAAGGTGCTTGCCGAGAAGCTCGGGGTCCGGCAGCTCCATCGGGTACTCGCCGTCGAAGCAGGCCCGGCAGAGGTTGGGCTTGGCGATCGTGGTCGCCTCGACCATCGCGTCGATCGAGATGTACGACAGCGAGTCCGCGTCCAGGGACTTGCAGATCTCGTCGACCGACAGGCCGTTGGCGATCAGCTCCGCGCGGGTGGCGAAGTCGATGCCGAAGAAGCACGGCCACTTGATCGGCGGCGAGGAGATCCGGATGTGGACCTCCGCGGCCCCGGCCTCGCGGAGCATCCGGACCAGCGCGCGCTGCGTGTTGCCGCGGACGATCGAATCGTCCACGACCACCAGGCGCTTGCCCCGGATGACCTCCTTGAGCGGGTTCAGCTTCAGGCGGATGCCCAGCTGCCGGATGGTCTGCGAGGGCTGGATGAAGGTCCGGCCCACGTACGAGTTCTTCACCAGGCCCGAGCCGTACGGGATGCCGCTCTCCTCGGCGTAGCCGACCGCGGCCGGCGTGCCGGACTCCGGGGTCGGTATCACCAGATCGGCCTCGACCGGGGCCTCCTTGGCCAGCCGGCGGCCCATCTCGACCCGGGAGAGGTAGACGTTGCGGCCCGCGATGTCGGTGTCGGGGCGGGCGAGGTACACGTACTCGAAGACGCAGCCCTTGGGGCGGGCGTCGGCGAAGCGGGAGGCGCGCAGCCCGTTCTCGTCGACGGCGATCAGCTCGCCCGGCTCGATCTCGCGGATGAAGCTCGCGCCCACGATGTCCAGCGCGGCGGTCTCCGAGGCGACGACCCAGCCGCGCTCCAGGCGGCCCAGCACCAGCGGGCGGATGCCCTGCGGGTCGCGGGCGGCGTAGAGCGTGTGCTCGTCCATGAAGACCAGGCTGAAGGCGCCCTGTACGTCGGGCAGCACCTTGCGGGCGGCGTCCTCGACGGACAGCGGCTTGCCGTCCTCGTCCACCTGCCCGGCGAGCAGCGCCGTCACCAGGTCGGTGTCGTTGGTCGCCGCGACCCTGGTCGCCCGGCCGTTGCCCTGGGGCAGCGCGGCGACCATCTCGGCCAGCTCGACGGTGTTGACGAGGTTCCCGTTGTGGCCGAGCGCGATGGAGCCGCTGGCCGTGGCGCGGAAGGTGGGCTGGGCGTTCTCCCAGACCGACGCGCCGGTGGTCGAGTAACGGGCATGCCCGACCGCGATGTGGCCCTGCAAGGAGCCGAGGGAGGTCTCGTCGAAGACCTGGGACACAAGGCCCATGTCCTTGAAGACCAGGATCTGGGAGCCGTTGCTCACTGCGATGCCCGCGGACTCCTGTCCGCGGTGCTGCAGGGCGTACAGCCCGAAGTAGGTGAGTTTGGCGACCTCTTCGCCGGGGGCCCAGACACCGAAGACGCCGCAAGCGTCCTGGGGGCCCTTCTCGCCGGGGAGCAGGTCGTGGTTGAGTCGTCCGTCACCACGTGGCACGGCACCGAGTCTAGGGCAGGTTCCGGTGTCGTCCGAACGGGGGAACCCGACAAAAGCGCGTTCTATGCGCGTAAACCCATGGGGCACTTGGGCATGTGACCTTGGTCTAGGGACGCAGTCCGGGGTCGCGGACCATGGCGGTCGGCTCCCCGGGGTCAGCGCGTGGACTGCCCGCCCGGCCCGCCCCGCCCAGGGCTGCGCTACTCGCGAACGTGTTCCGGGTGACGCTGGAGCGGCCGCGCGCGTACCGGGGATGTGGTGGCCTCGGCCACCACCTGCCCGTACGGCGTCGTGGTCCGCAGCACGAGCTCCGCCCCTTCGGACGGCAGGCCGTAGAGCACACCCTCACGCGGCCACTGCGCGGCCGGCCCGACCGTCCGGAACGTCAGCACGGGGTCGGCCTGCCCTCCGTCGGCGGGAAAGATCCCGGTGAACCCACCGTGCCGCACCGCGACCACCCGCAGTACGGGAGCCGGCCCGCCGCGCAGGACCCTCGCGCGGGCGGCGGTCAGGCCCCCGGAGAGCAGCACACCGCCGCCGGCGGCGCCTCCCAGCAGCGTGAGGAGCTGCAGGCCCAGGCGGTCCCCGTACGGTTCCGCCGCCAGCCGTACCCAGTCGCCGTCGACGAGGACAGTGACGGTCGAGCCGCGCTCGTAGTCCTCGGGAAACATCACGTCGACGCGTCGCCGGGTCCCGTCCGCGAGGCGGACGACGACCTGGGCGTCGGCGCGGTTGTCCAACAGCTTCGCGTCGACCCGTTCGGCCACCGCCATGTGCGCCTCGTCCGCACGATCCCCCAGGACCGCGAACACACCGGCAGCCGTTCCGGCCGCCAGCCCAGCCAGCCCCGCAACGATCCGGACCGCTCCGCGCCGCACCCGCACGGTCGGTGCCGGCACCGCGGACGTCACGCCGCCGGACGCCTCCGACGCGAGACCACGCTGCACCCGCCGTGCCCTGAGCCGCAGCACCACTGCGGCCCAGCCCCAGCACAGCGAGACCACCACGCCCGTGTCCGCCGCCCACTCGGCCGGCCCGCCGGACCACGTGGACGGATCGAGCATCCACAGCAGCAGCAAGGGTCCCGCCACCAGCGCTGCCTCCGGCAGCACGACAAGCCACACCACCTGCGCGAAGAAGCCGATCGACCCCACGGCGTCCAGCCACTCCGGACCGCAGGGCGCGGCGCCCGTGCACGGCTCGACCGGGGCCAGCCCGATGGCCGCGATCACCGAGATCAGCAGGGCGGACGCGGGCCACCAGGGCCGAGCCCACACGGCCGGCCGCGCCATGGCCCATCGATGGGTGTCGGCACGGAGCCAGGGGCGGGCCGGTATGTCCTCCGGCGAGGTGATCGGATTCACGAGCGCATTCTGCACGCGCGCGTACGACCTGCCCGCGGCAGGGGCGGCCTCAGCCCCGCAGGGGGAGGTACGGGGCCAGGTCGGCGCGCTCGCCGCTCGCGGAGACGGCCGCCGAGGCGAGGGCCTCGGCCCAGGACGTACGGCCGGTGGCGAGGCGGATCCAGGTCAGCGGGTCCGTCTCGACGACGTTGGGCGGGGTGCCCCGGGTGTGGCGGGGCCCGGGCACGCACTGCACGGCCGCGTACGGCGGGACGCGGACCTCGACGGAGTTGCCGGGCACCGCGACGGCGAGGGTGTCCGCCAGGAGCCGTACGACGGCGGCGACGGCCTGCCGTTCCAGCGGGACGGGCACACCGGTCGCCCGGGCGAGGTCGTCGCTGTGGACGACCAGTTCGAAGAGCCGGGTCACCAGGAAGTCCGTGGACCGCATCGCGCCGGGCGGGACGGCCACCAGTCGCTCGGGCGCCACCGCCTCGTCGAGTACCCCGGCGAGCCCCTGGGCGGCCTCCTCCAGCCGGGCGGCGGCGTCCGCGCCCTCCGTAGCGGCCTCCCGGGTGCCGTCGGCCGGCGGGCCGGCGAAGCACGCCGCCGAGCGGACCCACGTGGCGAGGTCGAGGTCAGCCTTCGCCGGGGCGGGCGCGGCCACCACCCGGGCGACGGCCTCCACCTGCCGGGCGACGTGCAGGACCAGCACGCGCACGTCCCACCCCGGCAGCCCGGAGGGCGCGGTCAGCCGATCCTCCGTCAGTCCGCGGGCCGCGCCCACGACGTGGCCTACCTGCGCGGTGAGCGCGGCACGGGTCCTGGCGGGGTCGTAGGTGCGGGCCTTGCGGGCGGCGGGCGGCATGCCCGCAGCCTACGCGCCGGCCCGGCCCGCACCCCCGACCCGGCGATCAGGCCTGGCGCGGGCGCTCGAAGGTGAGCAGCAGCCCCTGCACGGCGCCCGGGCCGATGCGGCCCTTGACGTCGGCCGAGGTGATCGCCTTCAGCTGCCAGCCGTCCTCGGCGTGCTTGTTGAGCGTCTTCTCCAGCTTGTCGTCGTCGATGGCGTCGCCTATCAGCGACTCGCGGAAGCTGACGACCTTGTACTCGTGCATCGTTGACACCCTTTGTCGTACCGGTGGTTGCGGAACGCACAGTAGTACCGCCGGGTTACGCGGGCCGGACCGGTCCCGCCGCCCGGTCGACGAGGGGTGCCGTCCTCGGAGTCGGCGGAGAGCAGCACCAGTTCGGCGCCCTCGTACGGTGTCCCGAACAGCAGGGAGGTCCGCAGCGCGTCGCCGCGGAACCCGGACGGCGGCTCGGGTTCGGGGTCCACCGGGCAGGAGAACAGCGCCCTGCGGCCCGCGTGGTCGTCGGCCGCGAACACCCACGTACGGCCGTCCTCGTCCTCCGGGGTGAGCACGCGCGGCACCGGATGGGCGCCGCGCCGCAGGGCGCCCGCCCGCACCCGGGCCACGACGCCCACCGCGAGCAGGGCACCGCCCGCCGGCGCCGCCAGGCGGGTCGGCGTCGGAACGGCGGCCGCGCACAGCAGCGAGCCGAGGGCGATGGTGGCAAGACCGCGGCGCAGCGCCGGGAGGGGCTCGGGGAGCGGAAGCCGTACGCCCCGGGCGGCGTTGGCGGCGAGCAGCCGCTGCCGGCGGTGGAACGCCGTACGGTGCCGGGCCCCGCACCAGCACAGCAGCAGCGCGGCGACGGCGGGGACCGCGGCCTGCGGTTCGACCCGCCAGACCAGGAGTGCGGCGAGCACCGGGGCCGTCACGAGGGTGAGTCCCGGCAGTCTGCGGAGCCAGTACAACTGGACGGCCGCCAGCCCGTAGTGCGCCGCCCCGAAGGTCTCCGGGGCCGCCACGGCGGCGGCTGCGGCGGCCGCCACGAGCGCCAGGGCACCCCAGCGCGGCCGGGCCCACGCGGCGGGGCGGCACGCCGTCCAGCGCATGGCGTCACGGCTGCGCCACCGGGGCAGTTCGCCGGGGGTGTCGCGCTCGCTCACGCCTGGAGTATGAGGCCAAGCACCGCCGCGCGGTCAGGGCCCAGGCAACGCGCCCCCGCGCCTGGCGGCACGGGGGCGCGTGCGGAGGGCGGACGGATCAGGCCAGGAGGGCCGGGATCGTGTCCTCGTGAGCCGTGCGGAGCTCGTCCAGGCCGATGCTGAACTCGCCCTGCAGCTCGACCGCGTCACCGTCGACGACACCGATCCGCGTCGCGGGCAGACCGCGCGCACCGCACATGTCGGTGAAGCGGAGCTCCTCGCTGCGCGGCACCGAGACGACCGCCCGGCCCGCCGACTCCGAGAAGAGGAACACGAACGGGTCGAGGCCGTCCGGCACGACCAGCCGCGCCCCGTTGCCGCCGCGCAGGCAGGACTCGACGACGGCCTGGACGAGCCCGCCGTCCGACAGGTCGTGCGCCGCGTCGACCATGCCGTCGCGGGAGGCCGAGATGAGGATCTCGCCGAGCAGCTTCTCGCGCTCCAGGTCCACCGCCGGCGGCAGTCCGCCGAGGTGGTCGTGGACCGCCTGGGACCAGGCGGAGCCGCCCAGCTCCTCCTTGGTGTCGCCCAGCAGGTAGAGCAGCTGGCCCTGGTCCTTGAAGGCGACCGGGGTGCGGCGCGTGACGTCGTCGATCACACCGAGCACCGCCACGACGGGCGTCGGGTGGATGGCGACGTCACCGGTCTGGTTGTAGAGCGAGACGTTGCCGCCGGTGACCGGCGTGCCCAGCTCCAGGCAGCCGTCGGCGAGGCCGCGGCAGGCCTCGGCGAACTGCCACATCGCGGCCGGGTCCTCGGGCGAGCCGAAGTTGAGGCAGTCCGAGACCGCCAGCGGCTTGGCGCCGGAGGTGGCGACGTTGCGGTACGCCTCCGCCAGCGCCAGCTGCGCCCCGGTGTACGGGTCGAGCTTGGCGTAGCGGCCGTTGCCGTCGGTGGCGACCGCGACGCCGAGGTTGGTGTCCTCGTCGATGCGGATCATGCCGGAGTCCTCCGGCTGGGCCAGCACGGTGTTGCCCTGCACGAAGCGGTCGTACTGGTCGGTGATCCACGACTTCGACGCCTGGTTGGGGTGGGCGACCATGGTCAGGACCTGGGCCCGCAGCTCCTCGGCGGATGCCGGGCGCGGCAGCTTGTTGGCGTCGTCGGCCTGGAGCGCGTCCTGCCACGCGGGGCGGGCGTAGGGGCGCTCGTACACCGGGCCCTCGTGGGCGACGGTGCGCGGCGGGACGTCGACGATCTGCTCGCCGTGCCAGAAGATCTCCAGCCGGTCGCCGTCGGTGACCTCACCGATGACGGTGGCGATCACGTCCCACTTCTCGCAGATCTCAAGGAAGCGGTCGACGTACCGCGGCTCGACGATGGCGCACATGCGCTCCTGCGACTCGCTCATGAGGATCTCCTCCGGCGAGAGCGTCGCGTCGCGCAGCGGCACGGTGTCCAGCTCGACCCGCATGCCGCCGGAGCCGGCCGAGGCCAGCTCGGAGGTGGCGCAGGACAGGCCGGCGCCGCCGAGGTCCTGGATGCCGGCGACCAGCTTCTCCTTGAAGATCTCCAGGGTGCACTCGATGAGCAGCTTCTCCTGGAAGGGGTCGCCGACCTGGACGGCGGGGCGCTTGGTCGGGCCGGTGTCGGAGAAGGTCTCGGACGCGAGCACGGAGACGCCGCCGATGCCATCGCCGCCGGTGCGGGCGCCGTAGAGGATGACCTTGTTGCCGGCCCCGGAGGCCTTGGCCAGGTGGATGTCCTCGTGCTTCATCACACCGACACACAGGGCGTTGACCAGCGGGTTGCCCTGGTAGCAGGCGTCGAAGACGACCTCGCCGCCGATGTTGGGCAGGCCCAGGCAGTTGCCGTAGCCGCCGACCCCCGCGACGACTCCCGGCAGGACGCGCTTGGTGTCGGGGTGGTCCGGCGCGCCGAAGCGCAGCGGGTCCATGACGGCCACCGGGCGGGCGCCCATGGCGAGGATGTCGCGAACGATGCCGCCGACGCCGGTGGCCGCGCCCTGGTACGGCTCGATGTACGAGGGGTGGTTGTGCGACTCGACCTTGAAGGTGACCGCGTAGCCCTGGCCCACGTCCACGACGCCGGCGTTCTCGCCGATGCCGACCAGCAGGGCGTCGTTGGCGGGGGCCTTCTCGCCGAACTGGCGCAGGTGGATCTTGCTGCTCTTGTACGAGCAGTGCTCGGACCACATGACGGAGTACATGGCGAGCTCGGCACCGGTGGGACGGCGGCCGAGGATCTCGCGGATGCGGTCGTACTCGTCCTGCTTCAGACCGAGCTCGGACCACGGCTGCTCGGTGTCCGGAGTCTCGGTGGCGTGCTTCACGGAATCGAGTGTCATGACGCGTGAACCAGCTTCTTGAGGATCGAGGTGAAGAATCCGAGGCCGTCGGTGCGGCCGGTCCCGATCAGCGACTCGACGGCGTGCTCGGGATGCGGCATGAGGCCCACGACATTGCCCGCGGCGTTGGTGATGCCGGCGATGTCCCGGAGCGAGCCATTGGGGTTCCAGTCCGCGTAGCGGAACACCACACGGCCCTCCGCCTCCAGCTCGTCGAGGACGCGCTCGTCGGCGACGTAGCGGCCGTCGATGTTCTTCAGCGGGATGCTGATCTCCTGGTCCTGCTCGTAATCGGCGGTCCAGGAGGTCGAGTTGTTCTCGACGCGCAGCTTCTGGTCCCTGCAGATGAAGTGCAGGTGATTGTTGCGCAGCATCGCGCCCGGCAGCAGATGCGTCTCGGTGAGCACCTGGAAGCCGTTGCAGATACCGAGGACGGGAAGGCCGTCCTTGGCACCGGCGATGATCGACTCCATCACGGGCGAGAAGCGGGAAATCGCCCCGGCCCGGAGATAGTCGCCGTAACTGAATCCACCGGGCAGGACGACGGCGTCCACCTGGTGGAGATCCTTGTCACGGTGCCACAGCGGCACCGGTTCGGCGCCGGCGACGCGGACCGCGCGCTGGGTGTCCCGGTCGTCGAGCGTCCCGGGGAAGGTGACGACACCGATACGTGCGGTCACGACTCCACCTTCACGGTGAAGTCCTCGATCACGGTGTTGGCGAGGAAGGTCTCGGCCATCTTGCGGATACGGGCGAGGGCGGCGTCGTCGACCGGCCCCTCCAGTTCGAGCTCAAAACGCTTGCCCTGGCGGACGTCGGCGATTCCCTCGAACCCAAGACGCGGCAGCGCGCGCTGCACCGCCTGGCCCTGGGGGTCGAGGATCTCCGGCTTGAGCATGACGTCGACTACGACGCGTGCCACGGTCACTCCCGGTGGTGTGCTGCGGTGAGATGTCCCCACCGTACCCCGCCGAAAAATCTACGCGGGTAGATATTCCAGGATGGTCACGGTATATCCGTCGGCCGGATTGCCTCCGGGACGCCCGGAGGAATTGGCCGAGCGGTTGCGGCGAAAAAGAGCGGACCGGTAAATGGAAAAGCATTGACCCCGGCCCTGAGGCTTCGATACAACAACGGGGCCAACGCAGGCCCCAGGCCTTCTCCATTGAAAGGACCGGCATCCATGGCGCAGCGCGTAGTGGTCACGCTCTCCGACGACCTCGACGGCGGTGAAGCGGCGGAAACGGTCTCTTTCGGCCTCGACGGCAAGTCGTACGAGATCGACCTGTCCGCCGGCAACGCCGACAAGCTCCGCGAGGCCCTCGCGCCCTACGTCGAGGCGGGACGCCGCCGCAGCCGGCTCGGCAAGGCCTTCAAGCACACCTCGCTCGCCCCCGACCCGGCCGCCGTACGCGCCTGGGCGCTCTCCCGGGGCTTCGACGTGCCGCCGCGCGGCCGCATCCCCAAGAAGCTCTACGAGGCGTACGCCGAGGCCGGATGACCCTCCGGGCGGCGCCCCGGACCGCAAGGCGGGGGCGCCGCGGGAATCACCCGGAAGAAGCGATTGGACAGCGACCCCTGTTGATCCGCTAGAGTCTGGAGCACGCCGAGGGCGGGCCGAAAGGCCAGGCTCCCGGGCGACGCGGGTGTAGTTCAGTAGCAGAACATCCCCCTTCCAGGGGGAAGGCGCAGTGTGCGATCCCTGTCACCCGCTCTGATTGCTCGACCGATCCTGAGGATCGGGTACAGTAGTCGCCGTGCGGACGTGGCTCAGTTGGTAGAGCATCACCTTGCCAAGGTGAGGGTCGCGAGTTCGAATCTCGTCGTCCGCTCTTGAAAGAGGACCCCGGTCGAATCATCGACCGGGGTCCTCTTCGTTTTCCCGGCCGCGGCGGCGTGTGACGGTTCCCACAGGGCGGACACCCGAACTCCCCTCCGGCGGGCGGTGATCGCCGCGACGCGGTGTCCCTGTCCGCTCCGGGGCCGGCCGCGCACCGGGCGCCCGAGCGTGCCGTGGGCCGCCCTGCGGCACGCCGTGGGACCGGAGTTGGCGTCCGCCGGCGAACACGGCCACGGGCGCCCGCAGGTCCGCGAAGGGGCTCTCGCCCGCGCGGTGCGCCCGTCGCCGGCACTGCGGGACACGACGCGGGCAACCCGCCGTGCCGGGGTGTGTGCCCAAGGCCCCGCGCGTTGGCTATAGTGGATGACGCACCGCACGGGAACGCGCGGAGCAGGCGGACGTAGCTCAGTTGGTAGAGCGCAACCTTGCCAAGGTTGAGGTCGCGAGTTCGAGCCTCGTCGTCCGCTCAGCAGGAAGGCCCCGGTCGGGACGACCGGGGCCTTCGGTGTTCCTGGGGCGGCTGGGCCGTTCGGCGTCCGGCGCGGACACCGCACGCGGACCGCGTGCCCGTGGCGTCCCGGCCACACCCGCCGCACACCCGGCACACACCCGGCACACACCCGCCGCACGCCCGCCGCACGGAGAGAAGCGGCGGGCACGGCGGGCCGCGGACGGGCTACCAGCTGAGGCCGGTGAGCCGCTCGTACGCCTCGATGTACTTGGCGCGGGTCTGCTCCACCACCCGCTCCGGCAGGGCCGGCGGGGGCTGCTCGCCGCGGCGGTCCCAGCCGGACTCCGCGGAGGTCAGCCAGTCGCGGACGAACTGCTTGTCGAAGGAGGGCTGGGCGTGGCCCGGCTCCCACAGGTCCGAGGGCCAGAAGCGCGACGAGTCCGGGGTCAGCACCTCGTCGGCGATGGTCAGCACCTCACCGTCGAAGCCGAACTCGAACTTGGTGTCGGCCAGGAGGATGCCGCGCTCGCGGGCGATGTCCCGGGCCCGGCCGTAGACCGCGAGGGTGCTCTGGCGCAGCTGCGCCGCGGTGTCGGCGCCGACCTGGCGGGCGACCTCCTCGTAGCTGACGTTCTCGTCGTGCTCGCCCACCTCGGCCTTGGTGGCCGGGGTGAAGATCGGCGCGGGCAGCTCGGAGCCGTCCACCAGGCCCTCGGGGAGGGTCACCCCGCACACCGTGCGGTCGGCGTCGTACTCGAGCAGGCCGGAGCCGGCCAGGTAGCCGCGCGCCACGCACTCGACGGGGACCATGTCCAGCGGCTTGCAGACCGTCGTCCGCCCCACCCAGTCGGCGGGGGCGCCCTCGGGGAGGTCGGTGGACAGCACATGGTGCGGCACCAGGTCGGCGATCTGGTCGAACCACCACAGCGACAACCGGGTCAGGACGCGGCCCTTGTCCGGGATCTCGGTGGGCAGCACCCAGTCGTACGCGGACATCCGGTCGCTGGCGACCATCACCAGCTCCCCTGCCTCGTTCTGGTACAGCTCGCGCACCTTGCCGGTGTGCAGGTGCACCAGGCCCGGTACTTGCGCGGGCTCGGGCTTGTGGACGAATCCGGACATGGGTCCTCCCCGATCGGCGGTTCGGTTCCCGATTCTCCCGTACTCGTGCCAGGCGGGCGCGACGCGGGGTCAGCCGTGCTTGCAGATGTGGTCCAGGAGGTTGGCGGTGGCGCGCTGGATACGGGGGTCGACGTGGCCCGGGCGGTCCAGCGCCGGGGACCAGGCGAAGGTGCCGGAGGCGAAGACCAGCGCCCCGCCGGGCGCCCGGTACAGGGAGGTCTCCTGGTGCGCCCGGCGGCCCGCCGAGTCCTCGTACGGGGAGTGCGCGAGCAGGATCCGCTCCATGTAGTCGGGCAGCTGTGTACGCGGGAAGTAACGGTCCGCCTCGCCCGCGACCAGGCCCGGGATCTCCTCGCCCTCCTCGGCGCCGGTGGCCTCCCACAGCCAGTGGCCGGCGTTCCGCACCACCAGCGGGGACGGTTCGGGCACCCGGCCCGCGTACTGCACGCCGATCAGCAGCTGTTCGGGCTCGCCCATGTCGCGCCACAGGGCGCTGCGGCCCGGCGGGTGGCCGCGGCGCTTGCGGCAGCTGAGCAAACGGTCGGGGTCGCCGGACGGGGAGGGGCCCAGCTCGGTCTGCCAGTACATGGTGTTGGCGGACAGGAAGACCAGTGAGGTGCCGCCGTCCCTGGCCGCCTCGACGGCGCGCCGCATGGGGACCGACCAGTACTCGTCGTGACCGGGGAAGACCATGCCCCGGTAGCGCGAAGGATCGATCCGCCCCGCGTGCAGGTCGCGGGCGTCGGCGTAGGCCAGGTCGTAGCCGTAGCGCTCGGCCCAGCGGATGAAGTCGTAGGCGTGGCCGACGTGCAGCGGGAGGCCCGCGCCCGCGTACGGGCGGTCGAAGGAGACGGTGACAGCGGCCTCCTCCTCGCCCAGCAGGCGGCCCTTCTCGTCCCACGCGTGGTACAGGCTGGCGCCCGTGCGGCCGTCCTCGGGGTAGAGGTTGTACGCCTGCCAGGTGACGTCGGGCAGCAGTAGGAGCAGATCGGCCGGCCGGTCGTCGCGCACGGTGAACGGGATGTGGCTGCGGTAGCCGTCCTGGGTGGTGAGGACGGCGACATAGGCGCCGGGCTTCCAGTGCGAGGGCACCTGCAGCCGCCAGGACTGCCACCAGTGGTGGCAGGAGACCGTGCGCCCGGCCGCCAGCGGTGTGGGCTGGACGATGCCGGACAGCCGGGGGCTGGACGTGAACTGGGCGGCGCCGTCCCCGCTGTAGTGGCCGATCCGGTAGACGTCGATGCCGAAGCTCTGCGGCGGGTCGACGGTGATCCGGAAGTCGATGGCGTCGCCGGGGGCCACGGAGGCGCCCGGCGCGAAGCCCTTGACCTGGCACCGCACGTCGTCGGCGGCGCGCGGACCGGGTACGCGGGGCGTACGCCCCACGGTGTCGCCCGGGGAGCCCCCGGGTTCCCCGCGGCTCGCCGCCAGGTCGACGTACCACGGCACGACCTGGCCGGTGTCGTCCAGATACTGCACCGCACCACGCAGCCACGGCACCGGGCCCTGCCCGAAGGGGTCGGTGACCCCGTGCGCCAGTGCCCCGGACTGCCAGCGGCGGACCTGCTCCTTCACCACGATGGTCCCCTCCTCGTCGTCCCCCGAGGTGGTGTGCATGTGCGCACATCCAGCACATCACAGGATGCGCTGACTTGGTTACTGTTCGTGGTGCATTATCGCCAGGATTTCACGCCGGGGCGGACAAACCCCGCCAATTTTCCGTCAGATGAGCCGTATCGGCTTCTCGGGGCGTACGCCCACGGCACTGAGCCAGGAACGCAGGGGGGCGGCGTCGCCGTTCTCCACGAGCCGGAGCACGGGCCAGGCCAGATCTCCCTTGCGTACCCCGCCGACCAGCAGGGCCGGTCCGTCCAGCCAGTCCAGGCCCGGGGCGGCGCCGGCGGTGTCCACCGCGGCGCAGCAGACCATCGCGGTCACGTGGTCGGTGAGCAGCTCGCGGCCGGTCCGCGGCGGGAGCAGGTGGTAGACGGGCGTGAAAGCGCCCTCGGGCGGGACCTGGCCGGCGGACTCCTCCCGCACGGCCGCATCGCGCACGGCCTCCTCACGGGCCACGTGCCGGGTGATGCGGGCCGCCAGCTCCTCGCCGCCGCCCGCGGCGAGCCGCTCCAGCACCCGGGCCAGGGTCGCACGCCCCGGTGCGTCACAGTCGTCCACCGCGCTCCTGGACCCGCCGGAGGCCACGGATATGCGCCGGCTCCCGGGGACCCCCGCGGGCTCGTGCACCTCGTCCAGGACGCTGACCAGGCGGGAGGCGTCGCTGCGCCAGATGCGGTCCACGACCTCCTGCGGATAGGTGTCCCAGCCGACGGGCGCCCACTCCGGGCCGGACCGCCGCGGGCCGCCGTGGAACAGCCGGGCGGCGAGCAGCGAGGCCGCCTCGTCCACCGTGCCGGGCTCGTCCAGCAGGTCGCACGCCGGGCGCTCGCCGAGGCGGGTCTCGAAGCCCTCGGCCAGCCGGTCCCGCCGGGACAGCTCGGTCAGGGCCGCGACCACGCCCGCGTCGAGGCGGGACGGCCAGCGCCCCATGCGCCAGGCGGGCAGCGCGACCCGGGTCAGCAGCCGGTCCCACCCCGCGTAGGCCAGCCCCACCTGCTCCTGGGCGACGATGCGGAGCCCGTAGTCGACGGCCTGGGCCCGCTCGGATGCGGAGGCGGCCACCGCGCGCTCCATCTCCGCCGCGTGCGCCCGGCAGCCGCGCAGCAGCAGCTTGGCGACCCAGCCCAGGAACCCGTACGCGGGGCGGCGCACAAGGCCGACCGCCGAGGACTCCCGGGGGGCGGTCGCCACGCCGACGGCGGCGTCCAGGCCGCGCACGAAGCGGCGGGCGGCCGCGATGTCGGGATCGGCGGCCGGGCCCGTACCCGCCACGACGGGGGCGAGCAGGGCGCGCAGCTCCGCGACCCGCATCCACCACATGAACGGCGAGCCGATCACCAGCGCGGGCGCCTCGGACGGCGCGCTGCGCCGCCGCCGGTGGGTGCGGTCCTCCAGCCAGCTGTCGCAGTCCGGGGTCAGCTCTATCGCCGAGGGGGCCGGTACCTGCAGGCGGACGGCCAGGTCACGCACCATGCGGTACAGGTCGGGGGCGGATGCCTCGGAGACGGCCACGGTCGGGCTCACGGCCGGCCTGGCCCGTACGATCACCGCCGCGACACCGGCCGCGAGCAGCAGCACGAGCAGCGCGCCCGCGACCACCGCCCAGCGCAGCACCTCGGAGGCGTCGCCGACGATGCGGCCCGTCGCGCCGCCGACCAGCAGTACGACAGCCACCGCCGCGGGCAGCAGCGCGACCGCCAGCGCGGCGCTGCGGATGCGCAGGACGGCGAGCGCGCGTGACCGCGCGTGACCCTCACCTGCTTCCCCGGCCAACGGTGTGCTCACCCCCAAGCTGCTGACGCGACTGCATGCCCCCACTGTCGCACCGCCCACCGACACCGCAATGCCGGTAGGGCCGATAGTGCGGTGATGACGGGGTGCCACAGTGCGCTTGCCGGGCACAGTAGTTGGGCTCGGGGCTCACGTCAGCAGGATGGCGAAGGCATCACCCCTTGGAGTGGCCTTGCCCGCTGATTCAGGCCTGGGCGGCCTTCTCTGCGATATCCGAACGGTGGTGCGAGCCCTTCAGCCCGATACGTCCCACCGCCCGGTAGGCGCGCTTCCTGGCCTCGGCCAGATCGGCACCGGTGGCCGTGACGGACAGTACGCGGCCCCCGGCGCTCACCACGCGGCCCTCCGCGTCCGCCGCGGTGCCCGCGTGCAGCACGTAGGCGTGCTCGTCCCGCTCCGCGACCTCGTCCAGGCCCGTGATCGGGTCGCCGGTGCGCGGGGTGCCGGGGTAGTTCTCCGAGGCGACGACCACCGTCACGGCGGCGCCGTCGCTCCAGCGCAGCGGGGGGAAGTCGGCCAGCCGGCCGGTCGCCGCGGCGCGCAGCAGGCCCGCCAGCGGGGTCCTGAGCCGGGCCAGCACGACCTGCGTCTCCGGGTCGCCGAAGCGCGCGTTGAACTCGATCACCCGCACACCGCGCGAGGTGATCGCCAGCCCCGCGTAGAGCAGTCCGGCGAAGGGGGTGCCACGGCGGCGCAGCTCGTCGACGGTGGGCTGGAGCACCGTGCGCTCCACCTCCTCGACCAGCCGCGGATCGGCCCACGGCAGCGGGCTGTACGCGCCCATGCCACCGGTGTTGGGACCCTCGTCGGCGTCGTGGGCGCGCTTGAAGTCCTGCGCGGGCTGCAGCGGGACCACCGTCTCGCCGTCGGTGACGGCGAACAGGGAGACCTCGGGGCCGTCCAGGTACTCCTCGATGACGACGCGCTCGCAGGAGTTGGCGTGCGCCCGCGCGGCCTCCAGGTCGTCGGTCACCACGACGCCCTTGCCCGCGGCGAGACCGTCGTCCTTCACGACGTACGGGGCGCCGAAGGCGTCCAGCGCGTCGTCCACCTCGGCGGGGGTGGTGCACACATAGGAACGGGCGGTCGGCACGCCGGCCGCGGCCATCACGTCCTTGGCGAACGCCTTCGAGCCCTCCAGGGCCGCCGCCTGCCCGGAAGGACCGAAGCAGTCGATGCCGCGGGCGCGCACGGCGTCGGCCACACCCGCCACGAGGGGGGCCTCCGGGCCCACCACGACGAAGTCGGCGCCGAGCCGCTCGGCGAGATCCGCCACGGCCGCGCCGTCCAGGGCGTCGACCGCGTGCAGCTCCGCCACCTCGGCGATGCCGGCGTTCCCGGGCGCGCAGTGCAGCGACTCCACGTCGGGGTCGAGGGAAAGGGCACGGCACAGGGCGTGTTCGCGGGCTCCGCCGCCGATCACAAGCACGTTCACGGTGCCCAGGGTATCGGCTGCCGGCCTCCGCCCCGCGGGCCGGTCGCCACGGCTCCCGGCTCACTCTTTCGGGTGCCCGCGGCGCGAACCCATACCTGATCAAGCAACTCGTAAGGGCGGAAACTGCCGGATGACGCTCGCGGGGTCAGCCGTTCGGCGGTAAGAAGGTGCCTCGTCATCGGAAGTCGCGAGGGAGCGTGCAGGTGAGCCAGCCGGACATGTATCCCGAGGAGGTCCCCCGGGAGAAGCCGAAGCGGCGCGCGCTGCACAGGCAGGAGGACCTGCGGGCGCTGCCCTTCCCGCTCGGCGACTGGGGGGAGCCGGCCGAGCGGCTGGAGGAGCTCTACCGCTGGGTGGAGGCGGACGCCCTGCGCACCGTCGAGTGGTACCTCGCCGACCGCCTGCGCAAGCGCCGCTGGGCCAGGTCGCTCCGGGTCGGCGCCGCCCTCTTCGCCACGTCCGGCGCCGTGCTCGCCGTCATGGGCGCGGGCGGCCGCATCCGCTGGGCGTACGCCGCGCTGGTGCTGGCGGTCGTGTGCGTGGGCCTGGACCGCTACCTCGGGCTGACGGCGGGCTGGATGCGGGACATGGCGACCGCCCAGGCCGTGCAGCGCCGGATGGAGGCGCTGCGCTTCGACTGGGCGTCCGAGTCGGTCCGCGAGGTCCTGGGCCCGACGGAGGGCACGGCGGCCGAGGCCGCCGAGCGCTGCCTTTCGGTGCTGCGCCGCTTCAGTGAGGACGTCTCGGAGCTGGTGCGCTGCGAGACCGCCGACTGGATGGTGGACTTCCGGGCCGGTGCCGCCCCGCTGCGGACCCAGTCCCTCACCTGGGCGGGGAGCACCCGGGGCGCTGAGGGCGCCTCGTCCGGCAGCGGCGGCCGGTTCCCGCTGCTGCCCGGCGGTCGGCCGAGCATGCCGCGCCAGCGCCCTCCGGAGGGCCCCCGCGCGAGCTGACCACCGCCGGGAGCGCCCCCGGACCCGGGCCTAACTGAAGACGATCATCGAACCCTGACCCAGCGCACGCGTCGCCGCCGCGTGCAGCCCGAGCCACACGTGGCGCTCCCGCGCGAAGGGGCTGCCGTCGTGGTACGCCGGCGGGGCCGCCGGCTCCTCCAGCTCGGTGGGTCCGGCAGGCGGCGCCGGGGCGGGCGGAGGGTTGCGCGGGTCGATGCCGATCACCGGGGCGACGAACTCGAGCTCGCGCAGCAGGCCGTGGGCGGAGCCCAGTGGGCCGCCGGCGTCGAGGAGTTCGTCGTTGACCAGCGGGTGGGCGAAGTCGAGGGGGACGTACGCGCCCGCGTGGTCGTAGTGCCAGACGAGATGCGACTGCTGGGCGGTGGTCTCGAACATCTCCAGCAACTGCTCGTAGTCGCCGCCGAGTTCGTCGACCGGGGCGACCGCGAGGCCCTGGATGTGCAGCAGGTACGCGCGGCGCAGGAAGTGCAGCGCGTCGTAGTCGAAGCCCGCGACCGGGGCCACGTCGCCGGACAGGCCCGGCATGTAGCTGTAGACGGGCACCGGGGGGAGCCCGGCGTCGTTCAACGCCTTGTCATAGCGGGCGATCTCCTCGGCGAACGGGTTGTCGGGGCTGTGGCAGAGCACGTCCACCAGGGGAACCAGCCACAAGTCGCAGGCCACAGGCGCTCAAAGTCCTTCCGTGCGTGGTCGGACCAGCGTAGTGGGCGGCGGCCGTTCCTACCGGCCCGCGGCCAGTCGCCGCATGAGCGCGAGGGAGTGGTCGTTGAACTCCTCGACGACGCGCTGGGCCGCCTCCGTGTCCCGCTTCTCGATCGCGGCGACCAGGGCCACGTGGTCCGACCAGCACAGACCCGCCACGTCCGGCCGGCCGCGCAGATAGGGCACGGCGTACACCCAGGTCTGGGTGCGGATCCGGTCGAGGAAGTCGCCGACGTGGGCGTTCCCGGCCAGCGCGGTCAACTCGCGCCAGAAGCGGATGTCGTAGCCGATGAGGACGTCCAGCTCGCCGGCCCGGGAGGCGCGCGAGGCCGCCTCGGCCCGGCGCCGTACGGAGGCCAGCTCCTTGGGGTCCACCTCGCGCATGCCGCGCGCGGCGATGCGGCGGAAGATCCCCTCGACGACGAGGGTGCGCGCCTCCACCATGGAGCGGAACTCGGCGTCGGTGAAACGCCGTACCTGGAAGCCGCGGTGGTGCTCGACGTCGAGCAGCCCCTGCGCCGCCAGGTCGACCAGGGCCTCGCGGACCGGGGTCGCGGACACGCCGTACAGCTCCGCGATCTCCTTGACCGTGAAGTGCCGCCCGGCCGTCATGCGCCCGGTGAGCACCTCGTCGCGGAGCGCGTCGGCTATCTGCTGCCGCAGACTGCTCCGACGGACGGTTCCGCCCGCTGGGCCTTCCGGCATGCCGGTGCCTCCCTACAAGATGTGGCGGTGCGCTTACGGCTCCGCCACACCCTATGCGAGGCCGGGCCGCGAGTGGTCCACACCTGTGGTGCGGCTCACCGACGGCCCCTGCACCCGCCGGGCGCGCTCAGCGCGTGTGCTCGTCGGCGACGGCCAGCGCCGCGTCGAGGAGCGCCAGGCCCTCCTTGGCCTCGGCCTCGGTGATGTTGCAGGCGGGCACCACATGGGTGCGGTTCATGTTGACGAACGGCCACAGTCCGCTCTTCTTGCAGGCCGCCGCGAAGGCCGCCATGGGGGCGTTCGCCTCGCCCGCCGCGTTGTAGGGGACCAGCGGCTCGCGGGTTCCGCGGTCGCGCACCAGCTCCACCGCCCAGAAGGCGCCCAGGCCGCGCACCTCGCCGACCGAGGGGTGGCGTTCGGCGAGTTCCCGCAGGCCGGGGCCGATCACCTTCTCACCGAGCGCGGCGGCGTGCTCGACGACGCCCTCGTCCTCCATCACCCGGATCGTGGCGACGGCCGCGGCGCAGGCCAGCGGATGGCCGGAGTAGGTGAGTCCGCCCGGGTAGGGGCGGGTGGCGAAGGTCGCGGCGATCTCCTCGCTGATCGCGACACCGCCGAGCGGCACATAGCCGGAGTTGACGCCCTTGGCGAAGGTGAGCAGGTCGGGGATGACGTCGAACCGCTCGGCGGCGAACCAGCTGCCGGTGCGGCCGAACCCGGCCATGACCTCGTCGAGGACGAAGACGATCCCGTACCGGTCGCAGATCTCGCGCACGCCGGCCAGGTAGCCCGGCGGCGGCACCATGATGCCCGCGGTGCCCGGCACCGTCTCCAGGACGATCGCGGCGACGGTCTGCGGGCCCTCGAACACGATGGTGTCCTCGAGGTGCTGAAGCGCCCGGTCGCGCTCCTGCTCCTCGGTCTCCGAGTGGAAGGGCGAACGGTAGAGGAACGGCGCCCAGAAGTGCACGACGCCGGCCGAGCCGCTGTCGGAGGGCCAGCGGCGCGGATCGCCGGTGAGGTTGATCGCGGCCGAGGTGGCACCGTGGTACGAGCGGTACGCGGAGAGCACCTTGGGGCGGCCGGTGTGCAGCCGGGCGAGCCGTACCGCGTTCTCGACGGCCTCGGCGCCGCCGTTGGTGAAGAAGATCTTGTCCAGGTCGCCGGGCGTACGCTCGGCGATCAGCCGGGCGGCCTCAGAGCGCGACTCCAGGGCGAAGGCGGGCGCGAAGGTGACGAGCTTCGCGGCCTGCTCCTGGATGGCGGCGACGACCGCGGGGTGCTGGTAACCGATGTTGGTGAACACCAGGCCGCTGGTGAAGTCCAGGTAGCGGTTGCCGTCGTAGTCCCAGAAGTAGGCGCCCTCGGCCCCCGCGACCGGCAGCGGGTCGATCAGTCCTTGCGCGGACCAGGAGTGGAAGACGTGGGCGCGGTCGGCGGCCTTGACGGCGGCACCGGTCTCGGGGTCGGCGAAAGGAGGGGTCATGCGCCCAGGCTAAGCAACGGCCCGGGCGCACGACATTGGCACCCTGTATGACGGTGGCCAGGCGCGCCGACAGGTTGTAGCGCGCGCCGCCGCCGTCCCTCGGAAACGTCGCCCGGAGGCGTCTCTCAGAGGAAGGAGTTGATCTCGATGGTCTCGGTGCGGCCCGGGCCGACGCCAATGGCCGAGATCGGGGCCCCGGACATCTCCTCCAGCGCCTTGACGTACGCCTGGGCGTTCTTCGGCAGGTCGGAGAAGGTCTTCGCCTTGCTGATGTCCTCGCTCCACCCGGGCAGGGTCTCGTAGACCGGCTTGGCGTGGTGGAAGTCCGTCTGACTGAACGGGAGTTCCTCGACGCGCTTGCCGTCGATCTCGTAGGCGACGCAGACCGGGATCTGCTCCCAGCCGGTGAGCACGTCGAGCTTGGTGAGGAAGAAGTCGGTGAGGCCGTTGACCCGGGTCGCGTAGCGGGCGATCACCGCGTCGAACCAGCCGCAGCGGCGGTCGCGGCCGGTGGTGACCCCGCGCTCGCCGCCGATACGCCGCAGGGCGTCGCCGTCCTCGTCGAACAGCTCGGTCGGGAACGGGCCCGCGCCCACGCGGGTCGTGTACGCCTTCAGGATGCCGATGACCCGGCTGATCTTGGTGGGGCCGATGCCGGAGCCGGTGCAGGCGCCGCCGGCCGTCGGGTTGGACGAGGTCACGAAGGGGTACGTGCCGTGGTCGACGTCCAGCAGGGTGCCCTGGCCGCCTTCGAGGAGGACGACCTTGCCCTCGTCGAGCGCGGTGTTGAGGACCAGCGTCGTGTCGGCGACGTAGTCCTTGATCTGCTCCGCGTAGCCCAGGTACTCCTCGACCACCTGGTCGATGCCGATGGCACGGCGGTTGAAGATCTTGATCAGGACCTGGTTCTTGTCGTGGAGTGCCGCCTCGACCTTCTGACGGAGGATCGACTCGTCGAAGAGGTCCTGGACGCGGATGCCCACACGGTTGATCTTGTCGGCGTAGGCGGGGCCGATGCCGCGGCCGGTGGTGCCGATCTTGCGCTTGCCGAGGAAGCGTTCCGTCACCTTGTCGAGCGTCTGGTGGTACGGCGTGATCAGGTGCGCGTTACCGCTGATGAGGAGCTTGGACGTGTCGACGCCGCGCTCGTTCAGCCCGCTCAGCTCGGAGAGCAGGACCGCCGGGTCGACAACGACGCCGTTGCCGATGACCGGGGTGCACCCCGGCGACAGGATCCCGGAAGGCAGGAGGTGGAGCGCGTACTTCTGGTCGCCGACGACGACCGTGTGGCCGGCGTTGTTGCCGCCCTGGTAGCGCACCACGTAGTCCACGGAGCCACCGAGCAGGTCGGTGGCCTTTCCCTTGCCCTCATCACCCCACTGAGCACCGAGCAGCACAAGTGCGGGCACAGGCGTACACCCCTTCCGGGCGGGGCATGTCCAACGTGGCTCCCCATGGCGGGGAGAGCCGTCGGACCGGTGCCCCGGAAATAGACGAAGCCCCTGGCGCAAGGCAGCGCAAGGGGCTCTTGCACCGAGATGTTACCTGAGGAAGGACCAAGGTGTCGGCTCAGCGACCGTCCGGGCAGCCTCTGCTCGTGGTCATCGACCCTGCCGCCCGCGTCATGGACGGCGAATCCGTACGCATCGCGAAGGACGTGCTGTGCGGGGGAGCCCCCTCCGTGAAGATCGCTCTTCCGGAGTCCGAGGAGGAGGCCGTCCGGGTGCTGGAGCACCGGGGCCGGCGGCGCCCGGTGGTCGTGGGCGACGACGCGGCGCTGCTGCGCACGGTACGGACGCTGCACTCGGCCCGGGGGCTGGGCGAGGCCGTCGTCGGCCTGGTGCCGGTCGGACGGCGGACCGGCCTGGCGCGGGCGCTGGGCGTGCCGGGCGGGGCGGTGAGCGCGGCCCGGGCGGTGCTGGACGGGGCGGAGCGGGAGCTGGACCTGCTGCTCGACGACAGCGGCGGCATCGTGCTGGGCGCGCTGCGCATCGGCTCGGCGACGCCCGCCTGGTGGACGCCGGTGGAGCGGCGGGCCCGCTCACTGGCCCGCACGCTGAGCCTGAACGGCCACTCCCCGCACCTGGGGCTTGGGATGCGCGGCGGCCACCGGCTGCGGATCGAGGCGGACGGGATGGTGCTGGCCGACCTGGACGACTGCGTCGAAGAGGTGTCGGTCTCCACGGCGGTGCCCGGCGTCGCCGAGGTGCTGGTCCGCAGGGAGGGTGTGGCACCCGCGGGCCCGGTGCACGCCCGGAGCGTCACCGTCTCCGGACGGGACTTCCGCTACACGGCGGACACCGCGCCGGCCGGCCCCGTCCGGCGCCGGACCTGGACGGTCGTGCCCTCCGCCTGGCGGCTGACCGTCCCGCGGTCGGCCTACTAGGCCGGCCGGAGGGCCGTCACAGGACGCCCTGTTCCCGCAGCTCCGACTTGCGCTCGCGCCAGCGGGCCATCATGTCCACGAGTTCGTCCTGCAGGAAGTCGAAGAAGGCGGCGGTCTCCGCGAGCCGCCGGCCGGCCGCGGTCTCCGGGCCGAGCGCGTCGATGCCCGAGCGCAGGGTGTTCTCCCAGCGGGCGAGGACCTGGTCGCGGCGGGTGAAGGTCTCGTACCACTGGTCGCTGTGCACCCGGTAGCGCTCGCGCCGTGAGCCCGGCTCGCGTTCGCGGGTGAGCATGCCGACCTGCGCCAGGTAGCGGACCGCGCCGGAGACGGCGGCCGGGCTGGCCTGGAGCCGTTCGGACAGCTCGGCGGCGCTCAGCACGCCGGTGTCCGAGGCGAGGAGCGCCGCGAACACGCGCGCCGCCATGCGCTGCATGCCCGCCTCGACCAGCTCCGCCGCGAAGCGCTCGACGAACGTCATCGGCTCCAAGGAATCCTCCGCCACCGTCATCGCCTCCCGTCCCGAAGTTTATACATTTCCTTAACTTCACAAATTTGTGAAAGTACTGTACGTTCGGAATCATGACGAAGGCAATCAGCGTGGCCGGACTGCACAAGTCCTTCGGCCGCACGCACGCGCTGGACGGCCTCGACCTGGCCGTCGAAGAGGGAGAGGTGCACGGCTTCCTGGGGCCCAACGGCGCCGGCAAGTCCACCACCATCCGCATCCTGCTCGGGCTGCTGCGCGCGGACCGGGGGGCGGCCCGGCTGCTCGGCGGCGACCCGTGGCGCGACGCCGTCACGCTGCACCGGCGCCTGGCCTACGTCCCGGGTGACGTCACCCTGTGGCGCAACCTCAGCGGGGGCGAGGCCATCGACCTCCTGGGCCGGCTGCGCGGCGGGCTGGACGAGGCGCGCAGGCGGCGGTTGCTGGAGCGCTTCGAGCTGGACCCGACGAAGAAGGGGCGGGCGTACTCCAAGGGCAACCGTCAGAAGGTGGCGCTCGTGGCGGCGTTCGCCTCCGACGTGGACCTGCTGATACTCGACGAACCCACCTCCGGCCTCGACCCGCTGATGGAGGAGGTCTTCCGCGAGTGCGTCCGCGAGGAACGCGACCGCGGCCGGACGGTGCTGCTGTCCAGTCACATCCTCGGCGAGGTCGAGGCGCTGTGCGACCGGGTCAGCATCATCCGGGGCGGCCGCACGGTGGAGACGGGGAGCCTCGGCGAGCTGCGGCACCTCACCCGCACCTCGGTCACCGCGGAGCTGGCGGGCCGGGCGGAAGGCCTCGGCGGGCTGCCGGGCGTGCACGACCTCGAGGTGCGCGGCGACCATGTGCGGCTGCAGGTCGACACCGACAAGCTCGACGCCGTGCTGCTGCGGCTGGGCGAGACGGGAGTGCGCAGCCTCACGAGCACTCCGCCGACGCTGGAGGAGTTGTTCCTGCGGCACTACGAGAACGGCCCGGGCGCCGTCGGCCCCGAGGGCCCGGCCGTCTCCACCGGCGCCCTCGCGGCGGACGCGGAGGCCCGGCGATGAACGCCCTCACCGGGACGGGCACGCTCACCCGGCTCGCGCTGCGCAGGGATCGCGTCATGATCCCCGCCTGGGTCGTGCCGATCGCGCTGCTGGTCGCGTCCACGGCCTCGGCCTTCGGCGGCCTCTACGACACCCCGGCGGAACGGGCCGGGGTCGCGGCGAGCACCGCGGGCAACGGCTCGCTGCGCGCCCTGTACGGGCCGGTGTTCGACACCGGTATCGGAGGCCTGACGGCCTGGCGCATGATGGCCTTCGGCTCGGCGCTGGCGGGGCTGATGGCGATCCTGCTGGTCGTGCGGCACACCCGGGAGGAAGAGGAGGCCGGCCGACTGGAGCTGGTCGGCGCGGGCGCCGTCGGACGCCGGGCGCCGCTGGCCGCCGCCCTGGTCACCGGCTTCGGCGCCGCGCTGCTCCTGGGGCTGCTGGTCACCCTGGCCCTGCTCGGGCAGGGTGCGCGGGGCGCGGTCGCCTTCGGGATCGCCTTCGCGGGCGCGGGCTGCTCCTTCGCCGCGGTCGCGGCCGTCGCGGCGCAGCTGACGGAGAGCGCCCGTGCGGCGCGGGGCATCTCGGGCGCGGTCCTCGGCCTCGCCTTTCTGGCACGCGCCGTCGGCGACGCCGGGAGCGGCACCCTGACCTGGCTCTCGCCGCTGGGCTGGGCGGAGAACATCCGCCCCTTCGCGGACGAACGCTGGTGGGTGGCCGCCCTGTTCGCGGCCTGGGCCGCCGGTCTCGTCGCCGTCGCGTACGCCCTGGTGGCCCGGCGCGACATCGACGCCTCCCTGCTGCCGTCCCGCCCCGGTCCGGCCACCGCCGGTCGCCGTCTGCGCTCCGCCCAGGGGCTGGCCTGGCGGCTGCAGCGGGGCTCGCTGTGGGGATGGACGGCGGGCTTCGCCGCGGGCGGCGCCGCGCTGGGCGGCCTCGCGGACGGAGCCGCCGACCTCGTCCGGGACAACGAGCGGCTCGCCGACGTCATGCGCGACATGGGCGGCGCCTCCGGGCTGGTCGACTCCTACCTCGCCTCGATGACCGGGGTGATGGGGATGATCGCCGCGATCTACGCCGTCCAGGCCGTACTCCGGCTCCAGGCCGAGGAGAACTCCGGCCGCGCCGAGCCCGTACTCGCCACCGGGGTGGGCCGGGTGCGCTGGGCCGCGGGCCACGCGCTGCTCGCCTTCGCCGGTTCCGTCCTCCTGATGGCCGTCTCCGGCTTCACCATGGGGCTCGGCTACGGCGTGACGACCGGCGACGCCGGTGGCCAGACAGCTCGGCTGACGATGGCGGGCCTGGTGCAGCTGCCCGCGGTCTGGTTCGTGGCCGCGGTGGCACTGCTGCTGTACGGCGCGGCGCCGAAGGCCGCGCGGGCGAGCTGGGGGGTGGCGTCACTGACGCTCGCCATCGGGCTCTACGGGCCCGCGCTCAGGCTCTCGCCCTGGGTGATGGACCTGTCCGTCTTCACACACCTGCCGAAGGTGCCCTCGGCGGACGTCACCGTGGCCCCGCTGGCGGTGCTCACCGTACTGGCCCTCGCGCTCGCCGCCCTGGGCCTCGCGGCGCTGCGCCGCCGCGACATCACGACGTGAGCCGCGGGACCCGGCCCACCGGGGCCGGTCCCGCGGTCGTACGGGGCCGGGGCCCCGGCCGGGCCCAGACCGTGTCGTCCTAGCAGGTGACGCGCAGTTCGCGCAGACCCCGGATGACGTAGCCCTCGTTCCAGGCGGGCTCCGCCGCGAGCTCCAGTCGCGGGGAGCGGCGCAGCAGCTCGGTGAAGGACGCGGCGAGCTCGATACGGGCCAGCGGCGCGCCGAGGCAGTAGTGGATGCCGGCGCCGAAGGTGATGTGCGGGTTGTCGGCGCGGGAGAGGTCCAGCCGGTCGGGGTCGGCGAAGCGCTCCGGGTCGCGGTTGGCGGAGCCGAAGAGCAGCGCCACCTCACTGCCGCGCGGGATCACCGTGCCGCCCACCTCGATGTCGTCCAGCACCCAGCGCTCGAACATCTGCAGCGGGGTGTCGAAGCGCAGCAGCTCCTCGATCGCCGTGGGCAGCAGCTCCTCCGGTGCCGCACGCAGCTCCGCCAGTTGGGCGGGGTGCCGGAAGAGCGTCCACCAGCCGTTGGCGGTGGTGTTGACGGTCGCCTCGTGGCCCGCGTTCAGCAGCAGCACGCAGGTGGAGACCATCTCCTGCTCGCTGAGCCGGTCGCCCTCGTCGTGCGCGGCGATCAGCGCGCTGATGAGGTCCTCGCCGGGCGTCTGGCGGCGTTCGGCGATCAGCTCGCGCAGATAGGCGGAGAACTCCTCGCTGGCGCGGACCGCCTTGCGCGCGGCCTCCTCGGAGGGGTTGAGCTCGAACATCCCGACGATGTCGGCCGACCAGGGCCGCAGCAGGTGCCGGTCCGCGGCCGGTATCCCCAGCATCTCGGCGATGACGGCCACCGGCAGCGGCTCCGCGACCATGGCGACGAGGTCGCCGCCGCCCTCCGCGACCAGCCGCTCCACCAGTTCCCCGGCGAGCCGCTGCACGGTCGGCGTGAGCCGCTCGACCGTGCGCGGGGTGAACGCCTTGGAGACCAGCCGCCGGATACGGGTGTGGTCGGGGGCCTCGAGGTCGAGCAGGCCGTTGCCGTTGAGCGTGGTGAAGGGCTCGTGCTCAGGCGGCGGCGCGGTCCTGCCGAACTCCTCGTGGGTGAAGCGGTGCAGATACGTCCGCCCGAGCCGCCGGTCCCGCAGCAGCGCGCTGACGTCCGCGAAGTGCGGGATGAGCCACTGCCCGCTCGGCTCGAACCAGTGGGCGCGCCCCTCGGCGCGCAGCCGGGCGTAGGCCGGGTAGGGATCGGCGACGAACTGCGGCGACCAGGGATCGAAGGCGGTGGCGGTGCTGCTCATGTGCGGAGACTACCCTCCGCCCGCTCAGCCTCCCGGGGTGACCAGCCGCGCCTCGTACGCGAAGACCGCCGCCTGGGTCCGGTCGCGCAGCCCCAGCTTCACCAGGACCCGGCTCACATGGGTCTTGACCGTCGACTCGGCGACCACCAGGTGGTCGGCGATCTCCGCGTTGGACAGCCCCTGGGCGACCAGCACCAGCACCTCCGTCTCCCGCTCGGTGAGCTCCCCGACCCGGTCCTGCGCGGGCGGCCGGGGCGTGCCCAGCCGGTTGAACTCGGTGATCAGCCGCTTGGTGATCGCCGGGGCGAGCAGCGCGTCGCCGGCGGCCACGATCCGCACGCCGTCCGCGAGCTGGCGGGCCGAGGCGTCCTTGAGCAGGAAGCCGGACGCGCCCGCGCGCAGCGCCTGGTAGACGTACTCGTCGAGGTCGAAGGTGGTCAGCACGAGCACCTTCGCGTCGGCGTCCGCGGCGACGATCTCCCGGGTGGCCTCCAGCCCGTTGAGCTCGGGCATGCGGATGTCCATCAGCACGACGTCCGGCCGCAGCGCCGCGACCTGCTCGATCGCCTGCCGCCCGTCGACGGCCTCGCCGACCACTTCGATGTCCGGCTGGGCGCCCAGCAGCACCGAGAAGCCCTCGCGGACCATCATCTGGTCGTCCGCGATCAGCACCCGGATGGTGTTCCCGCTCATGCGCGCTCCCCGGGGACCGGGATGAACACGCTGACCTCGTAGCCGCCGTCCTCGGTCGGCCCGTCGGTCATCTCGCCGCTCAGCATCGCCACCCGCTCCCGCATGCCGGCGATCCCGTGCCCGGCGCCCGGTGAGGGCTTGACCAGCCCGCGCGGCGGCCCGTTGACGACACGCAGCCCGAGCCCGCCGAGGACGTAGCTGACCTCCACCCGGGCGGCGGCGCCCGGCGCGTGCCGCAGCGTGTTGCTCAGTGCCTCCTGGATGATCCGGTACGCCGACAGCTCCACGCCCTGCGGGAGCTCGCGCACCGCGCCGGTCCCCGTCCGCTCCACGTCCAGCCCCGCCTCGCGCACGTTGGCGACCAGCCGGTCGAGGTCGGCGAGGGTCGGCTGCGGCGCGTCGGGGGCCTGGTAGTCCTCGGCGCGTACGACCCCGAGGACGCGGCGCAGCTCGGTCAGGGCTATGACGGCGTTCTCGCGGATGATCGAGAAGCTCTTGGTCAGCTCCTCGGGCGGGTTCTCCACGCGGTACGGCGCGGCCTCCGCCTGGATCGCGATCACGGACATGTGGTGGGCGACGACGTCGTGCAGCTCGCGGGCGATGGTCGTGCGCTCCTCCAGCAGCGTGCGCCGGGTCCGCTCGACCTCGGTCACGGCGACCTGGGCGGCGACCTCCTGCCGGGACTGGCGCAGCCCGCGCACCGCCGACACGACCGACAGCACGACGGCGGAGAGGAAGATCATGATGAACGGGTCCGAGCCGTACATGCCCGACAGCGGCTGGAAGACCAGCGCCAAGGCGGCGGTGAGCAGCCACATCTCGGCAGCCACCCGCGCCCGGGTGCGCGCCGCCACCACGGCCAGCACCGTCAGGTGCGCGACGAAGCCGGTGTCCGTCCACGGGTACGTGGACGACCACGAGTCACCGGTGAACACGCCGGTGAGCACCGTGGCCCCGACGGACAGCCACCACGCCCCGATCGGCCGGAACATCGTGGTGAGCAGGGGCACGGCGATCAGCAGGGCCAGCACCAGGCCGCCCGGCCCGCCCTGGGTCTCCAGCGAGACGAACATCAGGAAGAAGGTGAAGGCGGTCAGCGCCGCGTGCGGCAGCCAGCGCCCGTACCCCCGGAGCCTGCGCGGCACCAGGGCGAGCAGCGCGTGCCCTTCCCGCAGCGGCGCCATCGGCCGGAAGGCGAAGGCGTCGGTGATCAGGTCGTGCCGCAGCCCGCTGAGGGCGCCGCGGGCCATGCGGAGCTCGGTCCGCAGCGAGGTCTGGCTTGTCTCGGTCACGCTCTCACGGTAGGGACTCCGTGCGTCGCCGTCGTCACCTGCGAAGACGATGTACCGGCGTCATCCTCAAGGAGGACCCCCACGCGGGAGGAGGCCTCACCAGGCGAGCTGGGCGATCTCCTCGGCGACCACGGCCGCCGCGTCCGCCGCCGGGTCGATCACCGGGAAGTGGCCCACGCCCTCAAGCAGCGTCAGCTGGACCTCCTCCCCCGCCTTCGCCGAGGCCGCCGCGAAGGCCTCCGCGACCTGCGGCGGAACGACCTCGTCGCAGTCGCCGTGCACGACGGTCACGGGGATGCCGGTCGGCAGCAGCACGGCCGGGTCGGTCTCCGCCCGGCGCCCGGCGAGCAGTTCGGGCCCGCCGAGGAGTTCGGCGACCGCTCCGGAGCACACGTCGCGCGCGAGCGCGGCCTCGAAGTCGGCGATGGGAGCGAGTGCCACCACACCGCGCAGCGCGGGCGCGACGGGGCGGTGCCAGCGCGACCCGGCCGGCAGCACGTGCCGGGCGGCCGCCCACAACGCGAGGTGCCCGCCCGCCGAGTGACCGGTCAGCACGATCCGCCGGACGTCCACGGCGTCCGCGCCGAGGGCGGTCTCGGCCAGCTCCGGCACCGCGTCGGTGGCGGTCGCGACGTCGTCGAAGGTGTCCGGCCAGCGGCCCGCGGCCGTACCGCCGTTGCCCCTGCGGTACTCCACCGAGGCCACCGCGAAGCCGTGCCGGGCGAGCAGGCCGGCCAGCGGCGAGACGTGCGTCCTGTCGTACGCCGCCCGCCAGGCGCCGCCGTGCAGCAGCACGACCAGCGGCCCCGGCCGTGCGCCGCCGGCCGCGTGCCGCGGGCGGTAGAAGTCCACGACCTGGTCCGGGTGCTCACCGTAGGCGGCGGTGGCGTCCGGCGGGACGGGGGCGTGCGCGAACGCGGACGCCTCCTCGGCCGCGATCCGCTCCGCGCGGTCCCGCGGAGCGGACGCCGGCCCCACCGCGTCGGCGCGGCCGTCGGCGCGTGCCGGAATGGTGTCGCTCGACGAGGTGGGGTCGGACATGCGTTACCGCGTCCCTTCCAGGACCTGGGCCAGTACCCGCGCCGCCCGCTCCGCGTCGGCGAAGCGCGTGTACAGCGGGGTGAATCCGAAGCGGAGGATATCCGGCTCACGGAAGTCGCCGACGACGCCCCTGGCGATCAGCTCCCCCATCACCGCGCCCGCGTCGGAGCAGCGCAGCGCTACCTGGCTGCCCCGCTCCGCGTGCGCGGCCGGGGTGACCGACCGTACGACGCCGTCCGGCACGTACGCCGCGACGCACTCCAGGAAGAAGTCGGTGAGGGCGAGGCTCTTGGCCCGGACGGCGTCCAGGGACACGCCGTCCCAGACGTCGAGGGCCGTGTCCAGCGCCAGCAGCGACAGGATCTCCGGGGTGCCGACCCGGCCGCGGACGCTGCCGTCGGCGGGCCGGTAGGCGGCCTCCATCGCGAACGGGTCGCGGTGGGAGTTCCAGCCGGGCAGCGGGGAGTCGAAACGAGGCTGCAGGTCACGGCGGACGTACAGGTACGCGGGCGCGCCGGGGCCGCCGTTGAGGTACTTGTACGTGCAGCCGACGGCCAGGTCCACGCCGTGCTCGTCCAGGCCCACCGGCAGGGCGCCGGCCGTGTGGCAGAGGTCCCAGACCACCAGGGCGCCGGCCGCGTGCACGGCGGCGGTGGTGCCCGGCAGGTCGTGCAGCCGGCCGGTGCGGTAGTCGACGTGGTTGACCAGCGCGACGGCGGTGCGCGGGCCCGCCGCGGCGGCGACGTCCGCGGCGTCGACCGCGCGGATCGCGCACCCGGTCATGCGGGCCGCGGACTCCGCGATGTACCCGTCCGTGGGAAAGGTGGTGGCGTCGACCAGTACCTCGTCGCGGGCCGGATCGGTCTGCTGGGCCATCCGGACGGCGCCGACGACGGCCTTGAAGACGTTGACGCTGGTGGAGTCGCCGGCCACGATCTGCCCGGGGGCGGCACCGGTCAGCGCGCCGATGCGGTCGCCGATCCGCTCCGGCGCCGTCCACCAGCCGCTCTCGGTCCAGGAGCGGATGCGCAAACGCCCCCACTCGCGCGCGACGACGTCGGCCATGCGGTCCTGCACGCCAGCGGGCAGCGCGCCCAGCGAGTTGCCGTCCAGGTAGACGGTGGCGTCGTCCAGGACGAAGCGGTCGCGGAGCTTGGCCAGCTCGTCGGCGGTGTCGAGACGGGCGGCCTTCGCCGCGGGGGACTCGGTGGGCTTCGTCGCGTCAGACATGGCTGCGGGCCGTCCAGAGCTCGGGGAAGACGTTCTTGGTGGCGCGCTTCTCCAGCCAGGAGACCCCGGCGGAGCCTCCGGTGCCGGTCTTCGCGCCCATCGCGCGGCGGGTCGCCACCAGGTGGTCGTTGCGCCAGCGCCACACCAGCTCGGCCACCTCGGTCAGCGCCTCGCCCAGCCGGACGAGTTCGCTCTCCTGGTCACCGGAGTACACGGCCTGCCAGGCCCGCTCGACGGCCGGGTCGGCCTCGTAGCGCTGCGAGAGGTCGTCGCGCTGCGGGATGTCGTGGCCGCGGCGGGCGAGCAGCCGCAGCACCTCGTCGTAGAGGCTGGGCTCGTGCAGCGCCTTCTGCAGTTCGTCGTGCACCCGCGGCGCTCCGCGGTGCGGGACCAGCATCGACGCGGACTTCTCGCCGAGCAGGAACTCCATGCGGCGGTACATCGCCGACTGGAAGCCCGAACCCTCGCCCAGGGCGGCGCGGTAGGCGTTGAACTGCGCCGGGGTGAGGTGCGCGATGGGCTCCCAGGAGGCGTTGAGCGACTGCAGTTCGTAGGTGCTGCGCTTGAGCGCGGCCAGCGCCGTGGGCAGGTCGTCGGCCGCGAGCGCACGGGAGGCGGTCTCCCATTCGTGCACGATGACGGTGAACCACAGCTCCATGACCTGGGTCGTCACCAGGAAGACCATCTCGCCGGGGTCGTCGGAGCGGGGGTGCTGCAGATGGGTGAGGACGTCCGCCTGGACGTAGTCCTCGTACGGGGTGGTCCCTTCGAAGTCCAGGTTCGGGGCCTCGGGGGCCGCCTGGGAAACGTCGGGGCGGTGGGACATCGGTGTCTCCGTGGATACGAGCTACCAGGTAGCGGTCTGTCCCGCACGCCGTCGCGGCGGGACCCCGGTCCCCTCGGGCCCGCGCTCTACCGGCGCCGGGCCCAACGGGCATCATGCGTGGTCAGAGCCCGCTACGGCAAGACCTGCCCGGCGGGCTCGCCGGGCAGGTCGGGGGCGGATGCCGTGGTCGGCGACGGGGCGGTGGCTCAGCCGAGGGTGTCGGCGGCGGTCTGCGAGGAGTCCCGCAGGAAGGTGCTGCAGCGCTCGTACTCCTCCTGCTCGCCGATCGCCTGGGCGGCTCGCGCCAGGGCGTGCAGCGCCCGCAGGAAGCCGCGGTTGGGCTCGTGCTCCCAGGGCACCGGACCGTGGCCCTTCCAGCCGTTGCGGCGCAGCGCGTCCAGGCCGCGGTGGTAGCCGGTGCGGGCGTAGGCGTACGACTCGACGACCCGGCCGGCCTCGAAGGCGTCGTCCGCGAGCTGCGCCCAGGCCAGGGAGGACACCGGGTACTTGGCGGCGACCTCGGAGGGGGCCGCTCCCGAGGCGAGCAGCTCGCGCGGCTCGGGGTCGTCGGGCAGGTTCGTCGGGGGCGGTCCCCCGAGCAGGTTCTCGTGAATGGCCATGGGTTCCAGTATGGCCGGGGCCCGGCCCCTCCACGTGGAAGGGCCGGGCCCGGTGCGTGCCGCCGAGCGGGGCGGTTACTTGAGCCTGGTGCCCGCGGAGCGCAGGTCCTGGCAGGCCTCGAGGACGCGGGCCGCCATTCCGCCCTCGGCCAGCTTGCCCCAGCTGCGCGGGTCGTAGGTCTTCTTGTCGCCGACCTCGCCGTCGATCTTCAGCACGCCGTCGTAGTTGCGGAACATGTGGTCCGCGACGGGGCGGGTGAAGGCGTACTGCGTGTCGGTGTCGATGTTCATCTTGACCACGCCGTTCTCCAGCGCGGTGGCGATCTCCTCCTTGGTGGAGCCGGAGCCGCCGTGGAAGACGAAGTTGAACGGGTCCTGCTTGCCGAACTTGGCGGCGACGCCCTCCGCGAGCTCCTTCAGCAGCTCGGGGCGGAGCACGACGTTGCCCGGCTTGTAGACACCGTGGACGTTGCCGAAGGAGGCGGCGAGCAGGTAGCGGCCCTTCTCGCCCAGACCGAGCGCCTCGGCGGTGCGGATGGCGTCCTCGACCGTGGTGTAGAGCTTGTCGTTGATCTCGTGGGTGACGCCGTCCTCCTCGCCGCCGGTGGGGGTGATCTCCACCTCGAGGATGATCTTCGCCTTGGCGGCCTCGGCCAGCAGCTCCTGGGCGATGGCCAGGTTGTGGTCGAGGGTCTCGGCGGAGCCGTCCCACATGTGCGACTGGAACAGCGGGTTGCGGCCGGCCGCCACACGCTCCTGGGAGATCGCCAGCAGCGGGCGCACGTAGCCGTCCAGCTTGTCCTTCGGGCAGTGGTCGGTGTGCAGCGCGATGTTGACGGGGTACTTCTCGGCGACGACGTGCGCGAACTCGGCCAGCGCCACCGAACCGGTGACCATGTCCTTCTTGTACTGGCCACCGAGGAACTCCGCGCCGCCCGTCGAGATCTGGACGATGCCGTCGCTCTCCGCCTCCGCGAATCCGCGCAGCGCGGCGTGCAGGGTCTGGGTCGAGGTCACGTTGATGGCCGGGTAGGCGAACTTGCCGGCCTTCGCCCGGTCGAGCATCTCGTTGTAGATCTCGGGGGTTGCGATGGGCATGTGTCCGCTCCTTGTGATGTGCGGGTTGTTCGGTGAGTGACCCTGACCTGGGATCGACGTCATCGTCGACCCCATCTTGGCAGACTCGCGCGAGAGCTCCACACACTGCGCACCACGGACATACCTCAGGGGTGAAGGGTTTCACGTGAAACCCTTCACCCCTGAGGAAAAGCGCAGGTCAGACGACCAGTCAGCCCAGGTCGAGATCGTCCAGACCGAACGCGCGGACGTACGGAAGACCCGCCTCCGCGATGGCCGGTGCGGCACCCCGCTCGACGATCACGGCGACGGCCACGACCTCGGCCCCGGCCTCGCGCGCGGCCTCCACCGCGGTCAGCGGCGAGCCGCCCGTGGTCGAGGTGTCCTCGACGACCAGCACCCGGCGGCCCTTGATGTCCGGCCCCTCGATGCGCCGCTGCATACCGTGCGCCTTCTGCGCCTTGCGCACCACGAAGGCGTCCAGCCTGCGGCCGCGGGCCGCGGCGGCGTGCAGCATCGAGGTGGCGACCGGGTCGGCGCCCAGGGTGAGACCGCCGACGGCGTCGAAGTCCAGGTCGGCGGTGACGTCGAGCATCACCTGGCCCACCAGCGGAGCGGCTTCGGCGTCCAGCGTGATCCGGCGCAGGTCGATGTAGTAGTCGGCCTCGAGACCCGAGGAGAGGGTCACCTTGCCGTGCACCACGGCCTTGTCCTTGATCTGCTGCAGCAGGGCATCACGCGCGTCGCTCATGGTCACGAGCCTAGCCCAGCGACTCCCAGGCCCAGGTCGCGCGGATCTCCAGCGGATCGATCGGGGTGACCAGGCGCGGCGCGGTGTTCAGCCCGTTGGGGGGACCCGACTGCGGCTCCACGCAGACGGCCGGGGGCTGTTCGTCGTAGACGACCACCCACTCGGCGGGGCTGGTGATCCGCAGCCGCAGCTCGTCCGGCCAGGTCAGGGTGACGTCCACACCGTCCGGCATGCCGAAGCAGTCGTCCCAGGGGCGGGGCTTCGGCTCCACCCGGCGGCCGGTGGGCAGGTGGTCGTCGCCGCGCTCCTCCATCCAGCCGGGGGTGAAGTCGATCAGGGCGTCCTGCCCGCCCCGGCCGAGATTGCGCAGGAACCAGGGGTGCCAGCCCGCCTGGGCCGGGAAGGAGTCGTCCGTGGTCTCCACGCTCATCGTGAGGTCGAGGCGGTCCTCGGACAGCTCGAAGCGCTGGCTGACCCGGCCCGTGTACGGCCAGGGCTCGGCCAGGTCGTAGTAGAAGCAGGCGCTGCCGCCGGTGGTGCCCGGGGCCGTGTGCCACGCGACGTGCCGGCCGGTGCCGTGGATGGCGTGCGGGCCCGCGTCGCGCGGCATCTGGTGCAGCACCCCGCCGTTGCTGAACTGCCCGTCCCTGGTGCGGCCGCACCACGGGACCATGGGGAAGGAACCGAAGTTGGGGCCCTGCCGCAGCAGCTCGACGCCGCCGACCGTCAGCGAGCCGACACGGCAGCCGAGATCCGGAAGGATCGTCAGCCGCGCCGGTCCGGCTTCGAGTTGGACAGCGTGCTCGTCGTCTCGCCCGTCAGGGGTCTCATCCGTGGCCACGGTGAGACCCTACGGGAACGAACGCCTGCGCCGCCGCAGCACCCGCCCCGCGACCACGGCGGACAGCAGCAGCGCCGCCGCGGCCGGCGCGTAGCGGCGCAGAGAGGCGGTCGCGGCACCGCTCTGCGGTGCGGGCACCGGGGCGTAGCGGCCGCGCGGCGGGGCGTGGTCGACCTCCTCCGCGCTGCGGCCGATCAGGGTGCGGCGGGCGTGCGCGGCCTCGGCAGGCAGGTCGATCCCGGCCGGGTCCTCGGGGATCGCGGCCGCCGTGCCGCCCGCGGGCGGCACCTCCCCGGCAGCCTCGCCGTCCGCGTCCTCCGGCTCGGGAAGTCCCTGCAGGTCCTGCAGCTCCTGGGCGTCGTGCCCGGCGAACTCGTCGAGCTGGGCGGGCAGGTCGTCGGTGAGGTCCTCGACGGTGTCCTGCGCGAAGGGCTCGACGGGGGAGTCGGCGGAGGCGTCGGCGGGCTCGGACGCCCCGGCCGGGGCATGCTCCTCCAGGTCGGAGGTGAGCGCGGCGACGAAACGGTCCAGCAGGCGGTGACCCGCCGCGGTGACCGTCGCCTCGTCGTGGTCGGCGAGCCGCCCGTCGGCCTGCACGGAGCCGGTGACGGTGAGCAGCGCACCGCCCGACACGCCGTCCACCCCGAGCTCCAGCGCCAGCTTGACCGTGCCGGCGCCGCGCGCCTCCACCGCCTCGCCCTCGACGGTGAGCCCGCCGCCGCGCGGCACCAGCCGCAGCGTGCCGCGGTAGGTGATGGTCGAGCCGCCGATCCTGAGCCTCAGCCGGCCGGCGAGCCCGTCCTCAGCGCCGGCGTCGCGCTGGAGGCCGGGCACGCAGCGGGCCACGCGCTCCAGATCGGCGAGGGACCGGCGAATGGTTTCGGCCGGAAACGGAACGAACACCTCATGCGGCTCCATGCCGCGAGCCTAATCCGCCGGGCGGCCCTTCGGTGCCCTTTCACCGCCGGTTCGCCCTCACCCGGAGCGCGGATGCATCAGTGTCGACGGGGGCAGGTCCCGCAGCGGGGCACGCGCGGCGCGCCGGGCCGCCGAGGCGAGCGCCGCGGGGGACAGCGACCGCGGCCGCGGCGCGTCCGCGGCGAGCCGCAGCGCCGGGGCCCGGAGCGGGGCGGCGAGGACGAAGCCCCAGTCCTCGTCCCCGCGGCCGGTGCCGATCCAGTAGTCGGCGGTGCGCAGTCCGGCCGCGCGTACGCTCGCGTCGACCGTCCAGAAGCCGCGCCGGTCGGCACCCGGTGCGCCCGCGTGCACCGCGAGCCGGCCGCCCGGGGCGAGCGCGCGCCGGACCAGTCCGTAGAACTCCTGCGAGTACAGCTTCGCGCTGCGCGAGATCCCCGGGTCGGGGAGGTCGGCGAGCACGACGTCGTACCCGCCGGGCGGCCGCGGCGGCCGCTCCCGCCGCAGCCAGTCGAAGACGTCGGCGGCGGCCACCCGGACCCGGGGGTCGCGGTAGGCGTGCCGGTTGAGCCGGGCCAGCGCGGGATCGTCGCGTGCCAGGGCGACCAGCCGGGCGTCGGGGTCCACGAGGGTCACCGAGCCGACCCCCCGGTGGCGCAGCACCTCGCGCAGCGCCAGGCCGTCACCGCCGCCGAGGATCAGCACCCGGCGGTGCCGCCCCGTCATCGCGGGGTGCACCAGTGCCTCGTGGTACCGGTACTCGTCCCGGCCGCGCACCCGCAGCCGGCCGTCGAGGAAGAGCTGCAGGGGCGCCGCGGTGAGCACGACCTCCTGGACCCCGGTCTGTTCGGCGAGCCGTACGTCACCGCCGTACACCGCCTGCCGGGCGGCCCGCTCGAAGGGTCCGGCCGCCCAGGCCGCGCCCGCGAGCACCGCGAGGACGACGACGTCGGCGGCGAGCAGCCGGGCGCGGGCCCGTGGCGTGATGTCACCGCGGAAGAGCCACAGCACGACGGCGCCGCCCGCCACGGCGTTGACCGCGCCCGTGACGAGCGCACCGGTCAGCTGGCCGTAGCAGGGGAGCAGGAGGAAGGGGAACGCAAGGCCGCCGACCAGCGCGCCCACGTAGTCCGCGGCGAAGAGGTCGGCGACGGCGCCGCCCGCGTCCTGCCGCCGGATCCGCTGGATCAGCGTCATCAGCAGCGGGATCTCGGCGCCGATGAGCACACCGATGACGAAGGCGAAGACCGCCATCGCGGGCCGCGACTGGCCGAACCAGGCGAAGCTCGCGTACAGCGCCATCACCGAGAGCCCGCCGACCAGCGCCAGCGCGATCTCGACGGCCGCGAAGCCGATGGCCGGCGCGCAACTGAGCCGCTTGGCCAGCAGCGAGCCGACGCCCATGGCGAAGACCATCACGGACAGCACGATCGAGGCCTGGGTCACGGAGTCGCCGACCAGGTACGAGCCGAGGGCGACCAGTTCGAGTTCGTACACCAGGCCGCAGGCGGCGCAGACGAAGACCGCGGCCAGGACCAGCGCCCTGGCCGCGGCCGGCGGGACGGGGAACCGCGACCGGCGCAAGCGCGGGGCTGCCCTGGCCGTACGGGAGGCGGACTGGTCGATCATGACTGAACGCTATGTCAGGTTTTTGCCGGTCCACGTCACCCACAGGGGTGCAATTCGTGTCACGCCGGCGGCGCGTTGACGCCGTGCCGGGCGCTTGCGTACCACCGCGCTCACGGGTGCGCGCTGAGGGTCGAACGGGTCGCCACCAGCCGTCCCTCCTGGGGGTACGCGTGCCAGGTGCGCCACAGGACGCTGCCGCCGCGGTACTGCAGCAGCATCGCGGTGAAGGCCAGCGGATCACCCGGGAAGGTCCCCGCCAGGCCGTTGGGGTGATCGGCCACCAGGGCCAGCAGCTCCTGCGCCCGCCCGGCGAAGCACCCGCGGGAGAGCGTCTCGATCCGTGCCGCGAACTCGTAGTCCCAGCCGGCGATCCGCCGCGCCACGCCGAACGGCAGGGGCGCGCTGCTGCCCGGCATGCAGGCGACGGTCTCCGAGCAGCGGCCGCGCGGCGAGTCCAGGATGACCTGGTGGGAGGCGCCGAGCAGCCGCAACTGGACCTGCACGCGGGGCGCGGCGGGCACGGCGGGCACGGCAGCGGTGCCGGGCAGCTCGCGGTCGAGCACGGCGAGCGCCGGCAGTTCGTCCTTCCCCAGACACCAGGCCAGGTCGCCGGCGCGGGTGTCGGTGTAGGCGGTCTGAAGCGTGGTGAGCATGAAGTCGGCTCCGCAGGCACATCGCGAGCAAGCGAGGGAAGGTCACGGGCATGGGGGGAGGACACGCCGACCCGCGCCTGTGAGGGAGGACGTCCGTCGGCTCGTGCCCACGGGGGGTCGGTGAATACGCAATCATGAATGGCGCGTCGCCTTCAGCGTTTTTACCCATCTCCACCCGCTTTACATCCCCAAGGGCCCGGACGGGTTCAGGTGTTCACTACAAATGCGCCCGACGGGTGAACAACCCGGCGGGCGCATATGCGATTCGGCACGGGCAATACGCAATTTCCTATCGTCAGCTTCCGCCGCCGCAGCCGCCGCCCCCACCGCACGAGCCGCCGCCTCCGCCGCACGAGCTCCCGCCGCCGCAGGAGTGGTGGCCTCCCCCGTGGTGGCCACCGCCTCCCCCGTCCCCGGAACCCGAGTCCCCCGCCCACCAGCTCATCCCGCCCCCGGCCTCGGCCCCAGCCACGCCGGAGCCGCGCGAACGCCGCCGCCGGTGGCCGCGGCCGGTGTTCCGCGCCACCAGGACGAGCAGCCCTATCGCGCCGAAGACCAGCACAATGATGAAGGCCTCCATCGTTCCCACCCCCGTTTTCCTTGCTTTCCGTTGTGCGACGGTGATGCCCCCGACGTCCGGGGCCGAAAGCTGAGTTGAGGAAGTCCAGAGGTTCGGCGGAGGATAGCGGTCATGACCTCCTCGCGACCCCCGCTCAACCGCGCACTCGCCGAGTTCGGAACCACGATCTTCGCCGAGATGTCCGCCCTCGCCCTCCGTACCGGTGCGATCAACCTGGGCCAGGGCTTCCCGGACACGGACGGTCCGGAGGAGGTACGCGAGGCCGCCGTACGCGCGCTGCGCGACGGCCGCGGCAACCAGTACCCGCCCGGGCCCGGTGTGCCCGAACTGCGGCAGGCCGTCGCCGAGCACCAGTCGCGCTTCCACGGGCTCGGCTTCGACCCCGACACCGAGGTGCTGGTCACCGCGGGCGCCACCGAGGCCATCGCGGCCGCCATGCTCGGGCTGCTGGAACCCGGGGACGAGGTGATCGCCTTCGAGCCCTTCTACGACTCGTACGCCGCCTGCATCGCCATGGCCGGCGCCCGGCGCGTCCCGCTCACCCTGCGCGCGCCGTCCTTCCGCCCCGACCTGGACGCCCTGCGCGCGGCGGTCACCCCGCGGACCCGGCTGCTGCTGCTGAACAGCCCGCACAACCCGACCGGCATGGTCCTGACCCGCGAGGAGCTGGCGGCCATCGCGGAGCTGGCCGTCGAACGCGACCTGATCGTGGTCACCGACGAGGTCTACGAGCACCTGACGTACGGGGTCGAGCACGTGCCGCTCGCGTCCTTCCCGGGGATGCGCGACCGCACGGTCACCATCTCGAGCTCGGGCAAGACGTTCTCGTTCACCGGCTGGAAGGTCGGCTGGGTTACGGCCGCCCCCGCCCTGGTCAGCGCGGTGCGGGCGGCCAAGCAGTACCTGACGTACGTGAGCGCGGGCCCGTTCCAGTACGCCGTGGCCGAGGCGCTCCGGCTGCCCGACGCCTACTACCGGGACTTCCGCGAGGACCTGCGGCGCAAGCGGGACCTGCTCTCCGACGGCCTGGAGCAGGCCGGGTTCCGGGTCTTCCGCCCGGAGGGCACGTACTTCGTGACCACCGACATCCGCCCGCTCGACGAGAAGGACGGCCTGGCGTTCTGCCGGGCGCTGCCCGAACGCTGCGGGGTCGTCGCGGTGCCCAACGTGATCTTCTACGACGACGCGGAGGAGGGCCGCAGCCTGGTGCGCTTCGCCTTCTGCAAGCGCGAGGACGTGCTGCGGGAGAGCGTTGAGCGGCTGCGCCGGCTCTGAGGCCGCATGAGGAGCGGAAGACGGCAGCCCGCCCGCGCACGCCCGCCGGGCGGCGGTCGCGTGGCGGACGGGCTGCCCCGATGCGGTCGGTGCGCGCCCGTGCGGGGCGGGCTCAGTCCTCGCCGTCGTCGTCCGTGGACTCCGCGTCCTTCTCCAGGCCGAGGGCCTCGAGGATCCACTTCTCGAACTCGATGGAGGCCCGGACCCAGCTGACGGTGCTGGAGACGAAGTGCTCCAGACCGACGCCGAGGCCGATCAGCATCTGGGCCTCGCCGATCAGGCGGACCGTGCCGTCGTCGTGGGTGTGGGTGTAGACCTTCGGCCACAGGGTGCGGCGGTTCCAGTCGTCGAGCGCCTCGTGCAGCTGAGGCTTGTCCTCGATGCTGTACGGCCGGTCGTAGAAGGTGCGGACCGCGAAGATCTGCTGGTCCTCCTCACCTCGGAACATGAAATAGGTGCGGAACTCCTCCCACGGCGCGGCGAGGTCACCCTCCTCGTCGACGACGTACTTGAGCTCCATCTGCTCCAGCAGCTGCTTGACCAGATCCTGGTCAGGAATGACCACGTTCCCGGCGGAGCCGGGCTGGGGGTCCGGCTGGCCCCCGAAATTCGGAATCGAGGACGGGTCGATGCTCACCTTGGAGTTCCCTTCGTACGGATACACCCATCCTCCCTCACGGCGGGCCGCTCCGTGCAAGCGCGGCCCGCCGTAGCCCGTTCGCGTGGGATTCGCGCGGGAGGACTCAGAGGGTCTTGCCGGTGGTGGCGCCCACCAGCAGCCGGTCGCCGGCCCGGTCGACCCGCACCGTGTCGCCGTCCCTGACCTCGCCGGCCAGGATCTCCCTGGCCAGCTGGTCGCCGATGGCGGTCTGCACCAGGCGGCGCAGCGGACGGGCTCCGTAGGCGGGGTCGTTGCCCTCCTCGGCGAGCCAGTCCAGGGCCCCGTCGGTGACGTCGAGGGCGATCCGCCGGTCGCGCAGCCGGACCGCGAGGCGGTCGGTCTGCAGTCGGGCGATGCGGCGCAGCTCGTCCTTGTTCAGGGCGCTGAAGACCACGATGTCGTCGAGCCGGTTGAGGAACTCGGGCTTGAAGGACGCCCGCACCGTCTCCAGCACGCTCTCCTTCTTCTGCTCGTCGCCGAGCACCGGGTCGACCAGGTACTGGCTGCCGAGATTGGAGGTGAGGATGAGGATGGCGTTGCGGAAGTCGACCGTACGGCCCTGCCCGTCGGTGAGCCGGCCGTCGTCGAGCACCTGGAGCAGGACGTCGAAGACCTCGGGGTGGGCCTTCTCCACCTCGTCCAGCAGCACCACGGAGTACGGGCGGCGGCGCACCGCCTCGGTCAGCTGACCGCCCTCCTCGTAACCGACGTAGCCGGGCGGGGCACCGACCAGGCGGGCGACGGAGTGCTTCTCCCCGTACTCGCTCATGTCGATGCGGACCATGGCCCGCTCGTCGTCGAAGAGGAAGTCCGCCAGCGCCTTGGCCAGCTCGGTCTTGCCGACGCCGGTCGGGCCGAGGAAGAGGAACGAACCGGTCGGACGGTCGGGGTCCGCGATGCCGGAGCGCGAGCGGCGCACCGCGTCGGACACCGAGCGCACGGCCTCGGACTGGCCGATCAGGCGCTTGCCGAGCTCCTCCTCCATACGCAGCAGCTTCTGGGTCTCGCCCTCCATCAGGCGGCCGGCCGGGATGCCGGTCCAGGCGGCGACCACGTCGGCCACGTCGTCCGGCCCGACCTCCTCCTTGACCATGGTGCCCCGCTTGGCCACCTCCTCGGCCTCGGTGGCCTCGGCGAGCTCCTCCTCCAGCTTCGGCTTCTCGCCGTACAGCAGCTTGGAGGCGGCCTCGAAGTCGCCGTCGCGCTGGGCGCGCTCGATCCGGGTCGTCAGGTCGTCCAGGCGCTCCTTGAGCTCGCCGACCCGGTTCAGGCCCTCCTTCTCCTTCTGCCAGCGGGCGGTCAGAGCGCGCAGCTCCTCGTCCTTGTCGGCGAGGTCCTTGCGCAGCTTCTCCAGGCGCTGCTTGGAGGCCTCGTCGGTCTCCTTGTCCAGCGCCATCTCCTCCATGCGCAGACGGTCGACGGAGCGCTGCAGCTCGTCGATCTCGACCGGCGAGGAGTCGATCTCCATGCGCAGCCGCGAGGCCGCCTCGTCGACCAGGTCGATGGCCTTGTCGGGCAGGAAGCGGGCGGTGATGTAGCGGTCGGAGAGCGTCGCCGCCGCGACCAGGGCTGCGTCGGCGATCTGCACCTTGTGGTGTGCCTCGTAGCGCCCCTTCAGACCGCGCAGGATCGCGATGGTGTCCTCGACGCTGGGCTCGGCCACCAGCACCTGCTGGAAGCGGCGCTCCAGGGCCGGGTCCTTCTCGATCCGCTCGCGGTACTCGTCGAGGGTGGTCGCGCCGACCATGCGCAGCTCGCCGCGCGCCAGCATCGGCTTGAGCATGTTGCCCGCGTCCATGGCGGAGTCGCCGCCGGCGCCCGCGCCGACGACGGTGTGCAGCTCGTCGATGAAGGTGATGATCCGGCCGTCGCTCGCCTTGATCTCCGCGAGCACGGCCTTGAGCCGCTCCTCGAACTCGCCGCGGTACTTGGCGCCCGCGACCATCGCGCCCAGGTCGAGGGCGACCAGGCGCTTGTTGCGCAGGCTCTCGGGCACGTCGCCCTTGACGATGCGCTGCGCCAGGCCCTCGACGACGGCGGTCTTGCCGACGCCGGGCTCACCGATGAGCACCGGGTTGTTCTTGGTTCGCCGCGAGAGCACCTGCACCACGCGCCGGATCTCGTTGTCCCGGCCGATCACCGGGTCGAGCTTGCCCTCGCGGGCCGCCGCGGTGAAGTCCGTGCCGTACTTCTCCAGCGCCTTGTACGTGCCCTCGGGGTCGGGTGTCGTCACGCGCTGACCTCCCCTGATCTGCTCGAAGGCGTCCTGCAGCCCGCTGCCGGTCGCACCGTTGTGGTTCAGCAGCTCACCGGCGGCTCCGCCCTTGAGGGCGACGCCGATGAGCAGGTGCTCGGTGGACACGTACGCGTCCCCGAGTTCCTTCGCCCGCGCCGCCGCGTCGGCGATCACGGCGAGCAGTTCGCGGTTAGCCTGCGGCGGCGCCACCGTGCTGCCCTGCACGCTGGGCAGCCCGCCCAGCAGCCGCTCGGCGCCGGAGCGCACCGCCGCGGCGTCCGCGCCGCTCGCCGCGAGGACGTCCAGCACGCTGTCGTTCTCCGGCTGCTCCAGCAGCGCCAGCAGCAGGTGCGCGGGGGTCAGATCCGCATGCCCGGCCGAGACCGCCTTGCTGTTGGCGGCGTTCAGGGCCTCCCGGCTCTTGTTGGTCAGCTCGGTGTCCACGTCCGCCTACTCCTCCTTCTCGACCTCACCATCGAAGCTGCTTTTTCCAGCGTAAGACAAGTTGAGTCTATTCCACTCAAGGTTGGTTTTCCAAGGGCGCCCGCCATCCGGCCCACGCTGGGACGGAAAGGCCACCCACCGGTGTCACACGTGCGAGCATCCTTCCGGGAGGGGGTCTTCCACCGTCCTTACGCATCAGGGCGGCCCAGGCCGCGGCCATGAGCGTCAACGTCGGCGCGACCTGCCTCGTGCCACCCGCGACATCCGCGTCCGCCTCGAGGCACCCGCAAGATCGGCCTTTGGGGCCGGGGGCGCGGCCACGAGGTGACGTAACCTCGCGAACATGGCCATCGACCCCCGCAGCCCCGACCCCGGCTACCTCGCCTTCTGGCGGGAGTACCTCATGAGCACCCTCACCACGCACCGCCTCGACGGCACCCCGCACGTCGTGCCGGTGGGCGTGACGTACGACCCGGAGGCCGGACTGGCCCGGGTGATCACCAACAAGGCGAGCCGCAAGGTGGCCAACGTGCTGGCGGCCGGGCCGGAGGGCGCCCGGGTCGCGCTGTGCCAGGTCGACAAGGGGCGGTGGGCGACGCTGGAGGGCGTGGCCCGCATCAACACCGACCCGGACGCCGTCGCCGACGCGGTGCGGCGCTACGCCGAGCGCTACGGCCGCACCCCCGCCCCCAACCCGGACCGCGTCGTCGTCGAGATCGCGCTGACCCGCGCCATGGGCCGCGCCTGAGCCTCACCCGCCCCGTCGATCCCGTCCCGCAAACACCCCTGCGTGCTGCATGATTGACGCTCCGGCAGATTCGGACGACGTACGGCTACGGGGAGGTGCCCGGCTGTGGCACGGGTTGTGGGAATCGATCTGGGCACGACGTACTCCGCGGTCGCGGTGGCGGACCGGACCGGCACCGCGTCCATCGTCCGCAACCGCGAGGGCGAGAACATCACCCCCTCCGTGGTGATGTTCCAGGGCGACGTCGTCGTCGTCGGCTCGCAGGCCAAGCGCTCCGCGGCCACCGCCCCGGACCACGTGGTGCAGTTCGTCAAGCGCTACATGGGCGAGCCCACCCCCGTCTACACCTCGGAGTCCGGCACTCCCTTCCGCCCCGAGGAGATCTCCGCGCTGATCCTCAAGCGGCTCAAGGAGGACGCCGAGATGATGCTCGGCGAGCCCGTCGAGCGCGCCGTGATCACCGTCCCCGCCTACTTCGACGACGCGCGCCGCAAGGCCACCCAGGACGCCGGCCGGATCGCCGGCCTGGAGGTGCTGCGGATCGTCAACGAGCCGACCGCCGCCGCCCTCGCGTACGGCCTCGACCAGGACGAGGACGAGCGGGTCGGCACCGTCCTCGTCTACGACCTGGGCGGCGGCACCTTCGACGTCACCGTGATGAAGGTCGAGGACGGCGAGTACGACGTCGTCGCCACCGACGGCGACCGCAACCTCGGCGGATTCGACTGGGACGGGGCGCTGATGGAGCACCTCAACGGCGCCTTCATGGCGGCCGGCGGCCCCGACCTCACCGACGACACCGCCACCCTGGCCGAACTGCGCGACAAGGCGGAGATCGCCAAGCGCACCCTGTCCAACGCCCCGCAGGCGGTCGTCATGCTCTCGGCCGGCGGCCGGCACGAGCAGATCCGCATCACCCGCGAGAAGTTCGACGAGCTCACCGCGGAACTGCTGGACCGCACCCGCATCCTCACCGAGGGCGTGCTGGAGGAGTCCGGCCTCACCTGGGACGACATCGACAAGGTGCTGCTCGTCGGCGGCTCCACGCGGATGCCGCAGGTCCCGGCCCTGGTCGGGCGGCTGTCCGGGAAGAGCGCGGAACGCGGCGTCAACCAGGACGAGGTGGTGGCCCTGGGGGCCGCGCTGATCGCCCTGGACGCGGAGGTCCGTGCCGAACAGGCCGCCGAGCGCAAGAAGTACATCGGCAGCGGCGCGCACGTGGAGTCCGCCCCCGGCGACGGCCTCGCGCGGCTCACCAAGGGCAGGGTGAAGTCCATCAAGGACGTCACCTCGCAGTCCCTCGGCATGGTCGCCGTCCACGACGACGCCCCGCGTTCGCCGGAGTACAACGCGGTGATCATCCCGCACAACACCACGGTGCCCGCGAAGGAGAGCGAGACCTTCTACACGGTCCGCGAGCGCCAGGCAGCGCTGCGGGTGCAGGTCACCGAGGGCGAGGGCGAGGACCTGGACTACGTGAAGGTCGTCGGCGAGAGCACCCTGAGGATCCCGCCGTACCCCAGGGGCGCGCCCTTCGAGGTGTACTACGCCTACGACGTGGACGGCATCATCCACGTCGAGGTCAAGGACCTCACCTCGGGCGAGTGGCTCGGCGAGTTCGAGGTCGAGCGTCCGGACAACCTGGGCGGCGAGGAGCTGGAGGAACTCAGCGACCGCGTGTCCCGCACCGCGGCCCTCTGACCGGAGCGGGAGCCGACACGCCATGACCACGACGGACGTGCCCGACTACTACGCCGAGTTCGGCATCGGCACCGGCGACAGTGCCGAGGAGATCGGCAGGAAACTCGACCGCGAGCACCGCAGCTGGGCGGGGAAGGCGAGCAAGGCCCCCACCTCCGACAAGCGCCGCGAGGCCGAGGACAAGGTGCGGCGCGTGCTGGAGGCCCGCAAGGCGCTCACCGACCCCTCCGCGCGCGCCCTGTACGACCAGCGGCTGGCACGCTCCCGCAAGAAGGCGCCGGAGCCCCGGGAGCCCAGGGCCCCCCGGCCCGCCCCCGGCGGCACCGTACGCGACTGGGTGGGCATCGCCGAGCGGAACATCGCCGACGGCGACCTCCAGGCCGCCGAGTACGAGTTGCGGCAGGCCGTGCACCACGACGACCGCAACGCCTACGCCTGGCGGCTGCTGGGCGCCGTCCACCAGGACCTCGGCGCGTACCAGGACGCCCTCCAGGAGCACCGCAGGGCGCTCCAGCTGGCCCCGGACGACGCCGCGAACCACGTCCTGATCGGAAACGTCCACACCGCGCTCGGCGACCACCACACGGCCCTGACCTGGTACATGAAGGCCGACGAGCTGTCCCCGGGCGACCTCGCGACCGAGCTCGCCATCGGTGACGGCCTGTACGCCTCCTCCCGCTTCGACGAGGCGCTGACCTGGTACGAGAAGGCCCTCGCGCACAGCCCCGGCCACACCGGGCTGCGCGACCAGATCAGCCGCATCTGGTCGCTGCGCGCCGAGGGCGCGATGATCACGCACCCGGTCAGCCGCCGGCTGGTCGTCGCCTCCGAGGAGGCCGCCCGGCGCATCCTGCACTGCGTCGACCAGGGCCTGGCCGTACGCCCGGCGGACCCGGACCTGGTGGGGCGGCTGGAGTTCTACCGGGGACTGGCCGCCGAGTCGCTGGGCAAGACCTGGCGGTGGCACAAGAGCATGCTCTGGGTCCTCGTCCCGGCCGCCGTGGTGCCGCTCACGCCGGCCAGGCCCTATGTCGTCTTCGTGGCGCTCGCCGCCCTCGCACTCGTCGCGTGGATCGGCTTCCGGCCGCGCTGGTGGCACACCCGCGCCTCGCTCCCCCGGAACCTCCTCACCCCGCCGCAGCAGTCCTGGAGCCGCGCATGAGCATCCCGCCGCCGCAGCCGTCGCTGGTCCCGCCCGTGCCGCCCGTGGCTCCGCCGGGGGCACCGCCCCTGCCGGAGATGCCGCCGCCCCCCGCACCGCCGGTGCCGCCGGCACCGCGGGAGGAGACCGCCGCGGACTCCGTCCCGCAGGGCGCGGACGAGCCCGCGTCCGACCCGTTCGCGGTGGTGGCCGACGCCGTCGACGGGCTGCGCGAGGAGATGGCCGCGCTCGGCGACCAGTTCCGCCGCCGGCTGCTCAACGACCGCGAGGGGCGGCGCGGTCTGGACGAGCTGCGCGCCGAACTCGACCACACCCGCAGGGCCGCCGAGGGCCGGCTGGCGCAGCCGCTCCTCTACGACCTCGTCCTGCTCCTGGACCGCGTCGACCGCCACCTCGGCGTCGACGGCGGCTTCGCCGACTCGGTCGGCGCCGAGCTGCTGACACTCCTGGAGAAGTACGGCATGACCAGGATCCCGGTCACCGCCGGGCGCTTCGACCCCGCCCTCCAGGAGGCCGTGGGCACCGTCCCCGCGCCCCGCCCGGAGCTCGCCGGGGACGTCGCCGAGGTCGTACGGCACGGCTACCGCATGGGGGACCGCGTCGTCCGCCCCCAGCAGGTCCGCGTGCACGCGCCCGCGTAACCGGGGGGAACGAGCAGCGAGCACCGGGCCGAGCACCCGAGGGAGCCCCGCATTGCCCAGGACCACTCAGCTGCGGACGTACACCAGCCGGAGATGCTCGACGCCTGACTCGGCCTGTGGCACGCGGAGATCGTGCCGCCGCGCCGTGCTCACGGCTTCGAGATCGGCCAGGCCTGGGTGGACCGCGGACACAGCCGGTTCGTCTGGCTGATCGCCTACGACGGCGAGGACGGCTTCGCCGCGGGCGACACCCGGTACCGGAACAGCCCCGAACGCGAACGGATGCCGCTGCAGCCCGAGGACTACCTCGTCGGCAGTGAGGTCCGCGACGTCGAACCCGCCTGAGCCGCCGCCCACATCGCGGCCGCCACCCACACCGGCAGCCACGCGGTCGCCACCAGGGCCCCCGCCCCGGCCGCCGCACCCGCGACGCCGATCCCCCGGCGCCGCGCCCACACGGACCCTGCGCCGCCCACCACCAGCAGAGCCGCCACCACCGGGACCGGCACCAGCCCCGCGTACCGCGGCACGCCCACGTCGCCGTACGCCGCGACGCCCACGCTCACCAGGACCAACGCCATCAGGCCGGCGATCCACCACGGCCCCTGCCGCCGCGCGGCCAGCCGCAGCCCGGCCCACATCGCCACGGTCGCCAGCCCCACGTCCAGGCCCTCGGCGCCCCAGCTCGCGCCGAGCGGCATCGCACCGGCCACCATTCCCACGGCCAGTCCCGCCACGATCCCCGCTCCGACGCCCTTATGCGGCATACGGAGCGTCTTCCCCACCACGCGCCCCACACGCCCGCCCCGCCACGGGAGCCCACCTTTTCGGCGGACGCGGGACCGGGCCGGCACCGCGCGGCACGGCCTGATCACGAGCAACCGAATCGACTTGGCACGGGTCCTCGGGGCCTGCCAGGATTCGGCTCCTCAGGGATGGAACGACGTGGCCGACGCCGTCGGTTACCTCGTCCACCGCTGGGACCGCGACACCGGCCGCTACGAGAGCGTCACCCCGGAGCCGTCACCGGCACCGCCTGGACCGACACCACCGCCGCCCGCGGCACCACCCACTTCTACGGGGTGCGCGCCGTGTACGCGGACGGCACGGAGTCGCTGCCCGGCGGGGGCCACGCGATCCTGACGCCGTGACGTCCCAGGACGACCGGGAAAAGCCAGGCCTTGCGATTTTCGCAAGGCCCGCCTTACTCTGTAGGCATGGACCCGTTTGTCATCGAACGCGTACGCACCGTGATGGACGCGGCGGCGATGACCAAGGCCGCTTTCGCCCGGTCGGTGGGGCTCACGCCCGACAAGCTGTCGAAGTCGCTGAGCGGCGTGCGCCGCTTCACCTCGCTCGACCTGGCGCTGATCGCCGAGGCGGGCGGCACGACCGTGGACTGGCTGCTGACCGGCACCGAGCCGCTGCGCCCCGCGCTCGCGGCCCGTACGCGCGGCGACACCGCCGCCGACCCGGCGGGGGCGCAGGAGGTCGCGGCGCGGTTCGCCGCCGCCTACGAGGTGCTGGAACTGCTCGGTCGTGCCGCGCAGTTGCCGCCCGTACCCGAGGTGGACGCGACGGCGGACCGGTACGCGGCGCAGGGCGAGCGGCTGGCGGCCGGGGTGCTGGAGCTGCTGCCGGCTGCGGAGCTGGGCACGGACGAGCTGATCGCGGCGATGGAGGACCGCTTCGGCGTGGACGTCGCCCTCACCGCGCTTCCCCAGGGTGTGGACGGTCTGGCGTGGCAGGCCGACTCCTTCCGCCTGGTCCTCCTCGCGCCCACCGACCTGTGGACACGGCAGCGCTTCACCCTGGCCCACGAGCTCTGCCACATCCTCGCCAAGGACGCGCGGAGCGTGGTCGTGGAGTCCCGGGTCGCCCCCGGCAGGCAGAAGGACCTGGCCGAGGTGAGGGCCAACGTCTTCGCCTCGCATCTGCTGATGCCCGCCCGGGAGTTGACGCGGGCCGCGGCGAAGGAGGCGGCCGGGGGCGGACTCTCGGACGCCGGCTTCCAGCGCCTGGTCGTCCGCTTCCGGGTCTCGCCGAGCGCGCTCGCGGCCCGGCTGCACCAGCTGGGGCTCGTCGACGCCGCCCACCGCAAGCGGCTGCGCGCCCTCACCACGGAGGCCTGCCACCTGCTCGCCGGCGCCGGTGACGCCTACCAGAAGCAGGCCTCGCGGGCCTCGGCGGAGCGTTTCCCGCCCCGTATCGCCTCGGAGTTGTACAAGGCCTACCTGGCGGGGGAGACGACCCTGCGCCCGCTCGCCGCGCTTCTGGACACGGACGTGGAGCGGCTGCACGATCTCCTCGCGCCCGAACCGCCCCCGGGCAACGGCGTCGAGCAGCAGGACGCGGAAGAAGGGGATCCGGTCTTCCAGCCATGACCACGTGGTGGTTCCCCGACAACACCGTCCTGTGCAACTTCGCGGCCGTCGACCGGCTGCTCCTGCTGGAGAAGGTGCTGGACGGCCGCGGCCGCTGGACCCAGGCCGTGGCCTGGGAGGCCGCCCGCTCCGCGCGCTTCCTGCCGCGGCTGGCCGGTCTCGGGGAGGCCGGATGGCTCGGCGAGCCCGTGGAGATCACCGACGGCGCCGAGTTGCGGGAGGTCGACCGGTTGCGCCGGGCCGCCTTCGGCGGCTCGTCCCACCAGCCGACCAAGCACCTCGGCGAGGCCGAGACATGTGTGCTGATCACCCGCCGCCGCGAGTTCCGGGGCGCGGTCTGGATCACCGACGACCGCTCGGCCCGCGACTTCGCGCGACGGCGCGGCATCACCACCAAGGAGACCTTCGACCTGATGCGTCAGGCCTGCGCCGAGGGGTTCGTGCCCGCGGCGGAGGGCCACCGCCTGCTGGAGGCGATGGTCGCCTCGGGGCGTCATCTGCACCACGTCTCGCGCGGCCCCGCCGACCTGCTCCCCTAGGCCGTGTCGCCCCATGAGCGGCCGCCGCTCACTCCGGCCGCTTGGGCCGCCACACCACCAGCGCGGAGGTCTGCTGGACGTCCTGGTAGGGCACCAGGTCGCGCCGGTACGAGGCGTGGACGGCGGCCTCGCGCTGCTGCATGGCCACCGCCGCGCCCTCGAGTGCCGCGGAGAGCTCGGCCACCCGCGACTGCAGGGCCGCCACCTGGTTCTCCAGTTCGATGATGCGCTTGATGCCGGCCAGGTTGATGCCCTCGTCCTGGGAGAGGCGCTGGACCTCGCGCAGGAGTTCGATGTCACGAGCGGAGTAACGGCGTCCCCGCCCGGCCGTACGGTCGGGCGAGACCAGTCCGAGACGGTCGTACTGGCGCAGCGTCTGCGGGTGCAGCCCCGAGAGCTGGGCCGCCACCGAGATGACGTAGACGGGGGATTCGTCGGTCAGCTCGTACGGGTTGCGACCCCGCCCACCACGCATGCCGCCGCTCGTGTTCATCAAGTCAGACTCCCTTCGCGGCCTGGAACAGCTCTGCCCGCGGGTCGGTGTCCGCGGTCGCCTCCCGGTACGCCTCAAGGGCGTCCAGCGCCTTGCCCTCGGTGGCCGCCGGGACGGCGACCTCGATCGAGACCAGCAGGTCCCCGCGGGTGCCGTCCTTGCGGACCGCGCCCTTGCCGCGGGCCCGCAGCGTACGCCCGTTGGGCGTGCCCGGGGGCAGCTTCAGGGTCACGGGGGGACCGCCGAGCGTCGGGACCTTGATCTCCCCGCCCAGCGCCGCCTCCACGAAGGTGACGGGCACGGTGACGGTGAGGTTGTCGGCCTTGCGGCCGAACACCGGGTGCGCGTCGACGTGCACGGTGACGTAGAGGTCGCCGGCCGGGCCCCCGCGCTCACCCGGCGCGCCCTTGCCGCGCAGCCGGATGCGCTGCCCGTCGGTGACGCCGGCCGGGATGCGCACCTGCATGGTGCGCGCCGAACGGGCCCGGCCGCTGCCGTTGCAGACCTCGCAGGGGTCCTGCGCGATCAGGCCGCGGCCCTTGCAGTCGGTGCACGGGTCGGTGAGCGAGAAGCTGCCGCTGCCGCCGCGCGAGACCTGGCCCGTGCCGACGCAGGTCGGGCACACCCTGGGCGTGCCGTTCTTGTCGCCGGTGCCGGAACAGGCCTTGCAGGGGGCCTGGCTGGTCATCTTCAGCGGAACGGTGGCGCCGTCCACGGCCTCGGTGAACTTCAGCGTCACCTCGGTCTCGATGTCCTGGCCGCGCCGCGGCTGGGTACGGGTGGTGGCGCCGCCGCGGTTGAACAACCCGCCGAACACGTCCCCGAGGCCGCCGCCGAAGCCGCCGCCCTGGGGGGCCGTGCCACCGGGGGCACCGCCGAAGAGGTCACCGAGGTCGAAGCCGAACCCGCCCGCGCCGGCCGGGCCGGCGCGGAAGCCGCCGTTGCCGAAGAGGGCGCGGCCCTCGTCGTACTCCTTGCGGCGCTTGGCGTCCGACAGGACGTCGTTGGCCTCGGAGATCTCCTTGAAGCGCTCCTCGGCCTTGGCGTCGCCCTTGTTGGCGTCCGGGTGGAACTCGCGGGCGAGCTTCCGGTACGCCTTCTTGATCTCCGCCTCGGTGGCGTCCTTCGGGACGCCGAGGACCTTGTAGAGATCCTTCTCGAACAAATCCCTGCTGATGCTCATCCCCGGCGTCCCTCCTTCCTCACATGACCTACGTCAGCCCTGTTCGGGGCCACCGTTCTCCTCGTCCGCCGTGTCATCGTCCTTCTGCGGGCCCTGCGTGCCGGGCTGGGGCTCGGCGACGGCCACCCGCGCGGGGCGGATGGTGCGTTCACCGATGCGATACCCGGGCTGCAGGATCTGCACGCAGGTGGTCTGCGTGACATCCGGCGAATAACTGTGCATCAGGGCCTCGTGCACCAGCGGGTCGAAGGGCTCGCCCTCCTTGCCGAACTGCTGCAGGCCCAGCTTCGCGGCCACCGTCTCCAGCGACTCGCCGACCGACTTGAAGCCACCGACCAGTTCCTTGTGGTCCCGGGCGCGACCGATGTCGTCGAGCACCGGGAGCAACTCGGTGAGCAGGTTCGCGACCGCGATCTCGCGGACCGCGATGCGGTCCCGCTCCACCCGGCGGCGGTAGTTCTGGTACTCCGCCTGGAGCCGCTGGAGGTCCGCCGTGCGCTCACCGAGCGCCGTCCGCACCTGGTCCAGCTGCGCCTGCAGAGCGACGTTGACGTTCGCGTCCCCGGCCGGGCCCGCCGGGCCCGCCTGGTCGGCGGGTCCGGCGCCGGGCCCCGCCTCGCCGGGGGACTCCCCCGGCGAGGTGGAACCGGCCTCGGCAGAGGGGACGACAGGCTCCTCCTCGAAGCCCGGGGTCTCCTCCGTCACGCGGCACCGTCCTTCTTGTCCTCGTCGACGATCTCGGCGTCGACGACGTCGTCGTCGGCCTGGGCCCCGCCCTCGGCACCGGCGGCACCGGTCGCGCCGCCCTCGGCCTGGGCGTTGGCGTACAGCGCCTGGCCCAGCTTCTGCGAGGTGGCGGCGACCTTCTCGGTCGCCTCGCGGATGGCGGCGGAGTCCTCGCCCTTCAGCTTCTCCTTCAGGTCCGCGACGGCCGCCTCGACCTCGGTCTTGACGTCACCGGGGACCTTCTCCTCGTTGTCCTTGAGGAACTTCTCGGTCTGGTAGACGAGCTGCTCGGCCTGGTTGCGGGTCTCGGCGGACTCGCGGCGCTTGTGGTCCTCCTCCGCGTACTGCTCGGCCTCGCGCATCATGCGGTCGATGTCGTCCTTCGGCAGCGCCGAGCCACCGGTGACCGTCATGCGCTGCTCCTTGCCGGTACCGAGGTCCTTGGCGGAGACGTGCATGATGCCGTTGGCGTCGATGTCGAAGGCGACCTCGATCTGCGGGATGCCGCGCGGGGCCGGCGGGAGACCGGTCAGCTCGAACATGCCGAGCTTCTTGTTGTACGCCGCGATCTCGCGCTCGCCCTGGTAGACCTGGATCTGCACCGACGGCTGGTTGTCCTCGGCCGTGGTGAAGATCTCCGAGCGCTTGGTCGGGATCGTGGTGTTGCGCTCGATCAGCTTGGTCATGATGCCGCCCTTGGTCTCGATGCCGAGGGACAGCGGGGTCACGTCGAGGAGCAGGACGTCCTTGACCTCGCCCTTGAGCACACCGGCCTGGAGCGCGGCGCCGATGGCGACGACCTCGTCCGGGTTGACGCCCTTGTTGGCGTCCTGACCGCCGGTCAGCTCCTTGACGAGCTCGGCGACGGCGGGCATACGCGTCGAGCCGCCGACGAGGACGACGTGGTCGATCTCGGAGAGCTGGATGCCCGCGTCCTTGATCACGTTGTGGAACGGGATCTTGCAGCGCTCCAGCAGGTCCGTGGACAGCTGCTGGAACTGGGCCCGGGTGAGCTTCTCGTCCAGGTGCAGCGGGCCCTCGGCGGACGCCGTGATGTAAGGCAGGTTGATCGAGGTCTCGGTGGACGAGGACAGCTCGATCTTCGCCTTCTCGGCGGCCTCGCGCAGACGCTGCAGCGCCATCTTGTCCTTCGACAGGTCCACGCCGTGACCCGAGGCGAACTGCTTCACCAGGTAGTCGACGATGCGCTGGTCCCAGTCGTCACCACCGAGGTGGTTGTCGCCGTTGGTGGCCTTCACCTCGACGACGCCGTCGCCGATCTCCAGCAGCGAGACGTCGAAGGTGCCGCCACCGAGGTCGAAGACGAGGATGGTCTGGTCGTCCTTGTCCAGGCCGTACGCCAGGGCGGCGGCCGTGGGCTCGTTGACGATGCGCAGGACGTTCAGGCCCGCGATCTCGCCGGCCTCCTTGGTGGCCTGGCGTTCCGAGTCGTTGAAGTACGCCGGGACGGTGATGACCGCGTCGGTCACCTTCTCGCCCAGGTACGCCTCGGCGTCCCGCTTCAGCTTCTGCAGGATGAAGGCGCTCATCTGCTGCGGGTTGAAGTCCTTGCCGTCCAGGTTGATCTTCCAGTCGGTGCCCATGTGGCGCTTGACCGACCGGACGGTCCTGTCGACGTTGGTGACGGCCTGGCGCTTGGCGACCTCGCCGACGAGCACCTCGCCGTTCTTGGCGAAGGCGACGACGGACGGCGTGGTCCTGGCGCCCTCGGCGTTGGTGATGACGGTGGGCTCGCCGCCTTCGAGAACGCTGACGACGGAGTTAGTCGTGCCCAGGTCGATGCCGACCGCACGTGCCATGGTGGAACCCTCCAGCTGCCTACTTGAGTGGAACTGGCTCAAGGGTGCCCCACACCTCCGTTCCTGTCAACAGACCTGAGTCGTGGCGACTCAACTTATGGGCCACCCCTCCGCGCACGGGCGGCCACGGCGAGCGACCGCAGGGTCCCTTCGTGCGCCTCCACGGACTCCGGAGGCCCCACAGCCCCGGCGGGGCCGAGGAGAGGCGCCCCTCAGCGACACAGATCACCGGCGGCGCGGCTGCGCACGCACGCCGATACTGGGTAGTCTCAGGAGAACCACATAAGTTACTGCTTAGTATTCAGCCGGGCACAGCCCCGAGCCTCCCCTCTCGCAGGTCCGAGGAGCCCCGAAATGCAACTCGCCGCGATCATCGTGTCGCTGGTACTCGCCGTGGTCGGCGTTGCGCTGTTCAGCCGCGCCATCGCCCAGATCTACCGGTTCGTACGCCTCGGCCAGGACGTCCCCGCGGGCACCCGCACGGACGACTGGCGGGCGCGCACCGTCACGGTGGTCCGGGAGTTCCTCGGCCACACCCGTATGAACCGCTGGGGCGTGGTCGGCGTCGCGCACTGGTTCGTCGCCGTCGGCTTCTTCTCGCTCGTGCTCACCCTGGTGAACGCCTTCGGCCAGCTCTTCGAGGCCGAGTGGGTGCTGCCGGTCATCGGCCACTGGCTGCCGTACGAGGTGTTCGTCGAGTTCATCGGCCTGATGACCACGCTCGGCATCCTCACGCTGATCACGATCCGCCAGCTGTCCCGGCCGGGCCGGGCCGGCCGCAAGTCCCGCTTCGCGGGCTCCAACACCGGCCAGGCCTACTTCGTCGAGTCCGTCATCCTCATCATCGGCCTCGCGATCATGACCCTGCGCGGCCTGGAGGGCGCCCTGGCGGGGGTGCACGGCTACGAGGCCGCCTACTTCGCGTCGTACCCGCTGGTCGCGGCCTTCAGGGGGCTGAGCGTCGGCACGCTGCAGAACCTCGTCTACCTGACCGCGATGATCAAGATCGGGACGTCCTTCGTCTGGATGATCGTGGTCTCGCTCAGGACCGACATGGGCGTCGCCTGGCACCGCTTCCTGGCCTTCCCCAACATCTGGTTCAAGCGGAACGCCGACGGCGCCGTGGCGCTCGGCGCCCTGCTGCCGATGGCCTCCGGCGGCAAGCCGATCGACTTCGAGGACCCGGGCGAGGACGACGTCTTCGGCGTCAGCCAGGTGGAGCAGTTCTCCTGGAAGGGCATCCTCGACTTCTCCACCTGCACCGAGTGCGGCCGCTGCCAGTCGCAGTGCCCCGCCTGGAACACCGGCAAGCCGCTCTCCCCGAAGCTGCTGATCATGTCGCTGCGCGACCACGCGCACGCCAAGGCGCCCTACCTGCTCGCCGGCGGCGGCAAGACCGCGGAGGGCGAGGAGAAGGCGGGCGAGGAGCAGCTCGCCGGCGTCCCCGCAGCCGCCCTCGCCGAGGCCGAGCGCCCGCTGATCGGCACCGCCGAGGAGAACGGCGTCATCGACCCGGACGTCCTGTGGTCCTGCACCACCTGCGGCGCCTGCGTCGAGCAGTGCCCGGTGGACATCGAGCACATCGACCACATCGTCGACATGCGCCGCTACCAGGTCATGATCGAGTCCTCGTTCCCGTCCGAGGCGGGCACGATGCTCAAGAACCTGGAGAAGAAGGGCAACCCCTGGGGCCTGCCCAAGAAGCAGCGGCTCGCCTGGGTCAAGGAGGTCGATTTCGAGGTCCCCGTCGTAGGCGAGGACATCGAGGACCTCACCGAGGTGGAGTACCTGTACTGGGTCGGCTGCGCCGGCTCCCTGGAGGACCGCGCCAAGAAGACCACCAAGGCCTTCGCCGAGCTGCTCCACATCGCGGGCGTCAAGTTCGCGATCATGGGCGGCGAGGAGAACTGCACCGGTGACTCCGCCCGCCGCCTGGGCAACGAGTTCCTCTTCCAGCAGCTGGGCGCCGAGAACGTCGCCATGCTGAACATGGCCTTCGGCGAGGACGACGAGGACGAGAGCACCAGGAAGCCCAAGGCGCAGAAGAAGATCGTCGCCACCTGCCCGCACTGCTTCAACACCCTGGCGAACGAGTACCCGCAGCTCGGCGGCGAGTACGAGGTCATCCACCACACCCAGCTGCTCCAGCACCTGGTCGACGAGGGCAAGCTCGTCCCCGTCACCCCGGTCGAGGGCATCATCACCTACCACGACCCCTGCTACCTGGGCCGCCACAACAAGGTCTACACGCCGCCGCGCGAGATCATCGCCAAGGTGCCGGGCCTGCGGAACGAGGAGATGCACCGCCACAAGGAGCGCGGCTTCTGCTGCGGCGCCGGCGGCGCCCGCATGTGGATGGAGGAGCGGATCGGCAAACGCATCAACAACGAGCGCGTCGACGAGGCGCTGTCCCTCGACCCGGACATCGTCTCCACCGCGTGCCCGTTCTGCCTGGTGATGCTCTCCGACTCCGTCAACGGCCGGAAGAACGAGGGCAAGGCCAAGGAGTCGCTCCAGGTCGTCGACGTCTCCCAGCTGCTGCTCGACTCCGTGAGGACCCCGCTCGACCCCGACGGCGAGCCGGAGACGGCGGACGAGCCGCAGCCGGAGCCCGCGACGTAGCACCTCCCGCGGACGCACGTGGGAACGCCGGTGGGCGCGTACGGATCCCGTACGCGCCCACCGGCGTTCGTGTGCTCCTCCCGCTCCCCGGCGTCCTCAGCCGCCGATGCCGGACTGCCGCAGCAGCGCCGCGAAGGAGACCGGGTCGAACAGCTTCTGCAGGTCGGCCTGGGACACCGCCTTACCGTCGATCTTCACGTAAGGGGTGCCCGTGGCACCGCTCTTGACGAAGGCGTCCTCGGACGCGGTCACGAAGTCCGCGTGGGACTGCTCGCGCACCGCGGAGTCGAAGGCCGCCCCGCGCAACCCCTTCACCTTTCCGGCGAGTTCCAGCAGGTACGCGTCGGTGAAACCGTCCACCTGCTCCTGCGGCTGGTTGGCGTAGAGCAGCTCGTGGTACGTCGCGAAGGCGCCGGTGCCCGCCTCCACGGACGCGCGCAGGGCGCCCGCGGCCTTCTTGGAACCGCTGCCCTTGAGGTTCTCGTCCAGGAACGAGGCCAGGGTGTACTGCAGCTTGACCTCACCGGCCTTCGCCAGCGCCGCCAACTGGGGCCCGGCGGACGCCTCGAACGCCTTGCAGATCGGGCAGCGCGGGTCCTCGTAGATGTGGACGGTCCTCGGCGCCGCCGGGTCGCCCACCGTGATCGTCGTCCCGTCCGACTCCAGGCGCGCGGGCAGCGCGGCCAGCACCGCGGGGTCCGCCTTCACCGGCACGTCGCCCACGGCGGAGGACGAGGCGGGGGAACTCGCGGCCGCCGGAGCGTGCGGGGAACCGGAGTCGGTGGTCAGCAGCCCGCAGCCCGTCACCGCCAGGGCCACCAGCCCCGCGACCGCCGCGCCCGCCGCGGCCCGCGCTGAGGTGCGCGCGGTCCCGCGCGCGGCATTCCGTACGGCCCTGACAACCATCGGCACTTCCCGTCCCTTCGATCCGCTACGCCCCGAACGGTAGGCCTTCGCGGGCCCGCATGCCCAACCGCGCACCGGCCGTCCGGCGCCCCCGAGGACGTTCACCCCGGATGCACCCGGACACAACCTTCCGGCCACCCGCGGTGTCACACAGTCACCAGTTCCTCACCCGATGGGAGCCGCCGTGCGTGTCCGCGTCCTCGCCCTTGCCCTCACCGCGACGGCGGCCTGTCTCGCCCTGCCCTCACAGACCGCCGTGGCGGCGTCACCCGCCAAGCCGTACGACTTCAACGGCGACGGCCACCCCGACCTCGCGATCGGCGTGCCGGACGGCACCGCGGCCGGCAAGAAGGCCGCCGGGTACATCGCCGTGATCCCCGGCTCCGCGAACGGCCCCCGCACCTCGGCCCGCACCACCGTCAGCCAGTCCACCGCGGGCATCCCCGGCTCCTCCGAGACCGGCGACCGCTTCGGGGCCCGGCTGACCAGCGGCGACCTCGACAGGAACGGCTACGCGGACCTGATCGTCGTCGCGCCCGGCGAGGACCTGTCCGCCCTGGAGGACACCGGCCGCATCACCGTCCTGTGGGGGAGCGCCTCCGGCTTCACCCGCGGCACGATCCTGCCCGGGTCGGTCGCCTACAAGGGCACGGGCTTCGCCGGCCTCGCCACGGCCGACGTCGACGGCGACGGGAACCTCGACATCGTCACCGGCAACAGGGGCGACGAGAGCGGCGGCCTCTCCGTGGCCCTCGGCCCGTTCGCCCCCGGCCGGGCACCGGCGGCCCTCACCACCGTCACCGACGACGGCATCCCCCACTTCGTCAAGCGCATACGCCTCGCGGCGGGCGACATCGACGGCGACGGCCGCACGGACGTGGCCGTGGCGTACAACGGCCTCGAAGGCGGCGGCACCGCCTACCTGCGCGGCACCCCGGCCGGGCTGGTCCGGGCACCGTCCTGGTACGGCGAGACCACGGGCGAGTCCCTGGCGGTCGGCGACTTCGACGGGGACGGCCGCGCGGACCTCGCTGTCGGCCTCGCGGCCTTCGGCGCCCATGACACCGAGGAGCCGTGGGTGCCCGAGCATCCGCTTCCCACGCGTGCCGGCGGCATCGTCCGCGTCCTGTACGGCAGTGCCCAGGGCCCCGCCGCCACACGGCTCCCGGTCGATCTCGACCAGAACACGGCGGGCGTGCCCGGCAGCGACGAGGCCGGCGACCGCTTCGGCCTGACCCTGGCGGCGGCGGACCTCACCGGCGACGGCCGCGCGGACCTCGCGGTCGGCGTGCCCGGCGAGGACGTCGGAGCCGTGGTCGACGCGGGCAGCGTGACCGTGCTGCTCGGCTCCCCCTCCGGCCTGTCCACGGCCGGTTCCCGGGCCGTCCACCAGGACACCGCAGGGGTGGCCGGGGGCGGCGAGCGCGGCGACGGCTTCGGCGGCGCCACCGGCTGCGGGCTCCTCCTGCGCGACCTGAACCGCGACGGACGCGCCGACCTCACCGTCGCCGCCACCGGCGAGGACGCGGGCAGCGGCCGCGTGTGGACCCTGCGCGGCACCGCCACCGGGATCACCACCGCGGGTTCGGCCGCCTTCTCCGCGGCCGGCCTCGGGCTGCCCGGCCCGACCGGCGGCCTGGCCTTCGGATCGACGCTCTGCCCCTGAGGTGCCGCCGTCCGGCGGACGCTGAATCTGTCACAGCTTGGCAGCAAAGCCCCTCCCGGGGCGGGGGTCACCGTCCTCCGCCCCCGGGACCGGGTACGTTCGAAGCGTGGCTGGATTCAGGAACGGACGCGGACGGGACGGGGACGTGCAGCACCCGCATCAGCAGTACGGCGGCAACCCGCAGCAGAACACCTCGCCGGGCGGGCGGCAGCCCCACCACGGCTTCGCGCCGGCCGCCGAGGGCGAGCCCGAGTACTTCGGCTCCGCGGCGTCGACGCCGACGTACGACGACAACCCCGGGCACACCCGCGCCTTCTCCATCGGCGACGCGCCCGACGCCTACGACCCCTACGAACCACAGTCCCCACAGCCGGACCAGGTGTCCACCTACCGCGCGGGCCACACCACGGCGCCCCCGGCCGGCCCCCGGCTCCGCTGGAAGCCGCTGCTGAGCGGGATCGTCATGCGCCCGTCCGCCACCTTCTGGCAGATGCGCGACTACCAGGTGTGGGGCCCCGCCCTCATCGTCACCTTCCTCTACGGGCTGCTCGCCGTCTTCGGCTTCGACAGCGCCCGCGAGGACGTACTCGACGCCACGCTCTCCAACAGCGTCCCGTGGGTGGTGTGCACGGCCATCGCCGTCATCCTCTGCGGCCTGATGCTCGGCGCCGTCACCAACGCCCTCGCCCGCCAGCTCGGCGGCGACGGAGCCTGGGCGCCCACCGTCGGCATGGCGATGCTCATCACCTCGCTGACGGACGCCCCGCGACTGGCCTTCGCCGTCTTCCTGGGCAGCGCCAACAGCTTCGTCCAGTTCCTCGGCTGGGCCACCTGGCTCGGCTGCGCGGCCCTGCTGACCTCCATGGTCTCCAAGTCCCACGACCTGCCCTGGCCCAAGGCCCTGGGCGCGGCGTCGATCCAGCTGATCGCGCTGCTGGTGCTCTTCAAGCTACCGGTGATCTGAGGCCGTCCGCCGCGCCCCTCCGGCGCGCGCGAGACGGACCACAGGTAAGGGGCGCCACTCCTTGAGTGGCGCCCCTTACCTGTGCGCCCGTCCGGTGCCCATGGCCCTTGCCGCCGCCGGTCAGGCGTCGAAGATCTGACCCTCACGACGGACGACGGGGCCGTCGACGCTCCAGGGGAAATTGATCCACTCGTCGGTGCGCTTCCAGACGTAGTCGCACTTCACGAGCGAGTGCGACTTCTCGTAGATCACCGCGCTGCGCACCTCGGCGACGTGTTCCGCGCAGAAGTCCCGGACGAGCTTGAGCGTCTTGCCCGTGTCGGCGACGTCGTCCGCGATCAGGACCTTCTTGTCCGAGAAGTCGATCACGTTCGGCACGGGAGCCAGCATCACCGGCATGTCCAGCGTCGTCCCGACCCCGGTGTAGAACTCCACGTTCACGAGGTGGATGTTCTTGCAGTCCAGCGCGTAGGCGAGACCGCCCGCCACGAACACCCCGCCACGGGCGATCGAGAGCACGATGTCCGGCGCGAATCCGTCGTCGGCGATCGTCCGCGCCAGATCCCGCACCGCCTGCCCGAAGGCCTCGTACGTCAGGTTCTCCCGCGCCGGCCCGCCCATGCGCTCAGACCTGCGTCCGGTGGAAGTTCAGGTAGGAACGCGACGGCGTCGGCCCCCGCTGCCCCTGGTAACGCGAGCCGTACTTGTCCGAGCCGTACGGGAACTCCGCCGCCGAGGTGAGGCGGAACAGGCACAGCTGCCCGATCTTCATGCCCGGCCAGAGCTTGATCGGCAGCGTGGCGACGTTCGACAGCTCCAGCGTCACGTGGCCGGAGAAACCGGGGTCGATGAAGCCCGCGGTCGAGTGCGTCAGCAGCCCCAGCCGGCCGAGGCTCGACTTGCCCTCCAGACGCGAGGCGATGTCGTCCGGAAGGGAGATCACCTCGTACGTCGAGGCCAGCACGAACTCCCCGGGGTGGAGGATGAACGCGTCGTCCTTCTCCGGCTCCACCAGCCGCGTCAGGTCCGGCTGCTCGACGGCCGGGTCGATGTGCGGGTACCGGTGGTTCTCGAACACCCGGAAGAAGCGGTCCAGCCGGACGTCGATGCTCGACGGCTGCACCATCGACGGCTCGTACGGGTCGATCCTGACCCGCCCGTTGTCGATCTCGGTCCGGATGTCCTTGTCAGAGAGAAGCACGCAAGCAGGTTACGCGGGGACGGGGCTCCGGGCCGAATCGAGCCGACCCGGCCCGGAGCCCCCACGTCACGCCCGACCTGCGCGTCAGGACGTCCGCTGCTACTTCCCGATGTCAGCCGCCACGGGGACGGCGCTGCGCAGCCGCGCACACCGCGGACACCTGATCAACCGCCCGGGGCCGAGTCTTCCGGCGCCCAGGTTCTGCATCGGGAACGTAGCGGTGCTGAAAACGTGCCCTTCGGCACAACGAACGACGGTGCGATCCATCGCTCCCCTTCTCCCCGGTACCTCAACGACGAAAGCCACATTAGGGGATGAACCCACCCCCGCCTCACGCGGCACTCCGCCCTCTCGGGCACCTCGGGTCCCCCTCACCGTACGCCCCCCGCACCTCCCGGCGCACACCTTTCGAAGCAACACGAAGGCCCCGGGCAGCATGCGTCCGGGGCCTGGCATGGGGTACAGTGTGCGAGGTCAGAAGCCTCAACAGGCGTCTTACGCGGGTGTAGTTTAATGGTAGAACATGAGCTTCCCAAGCTCAGAGCGCGGGTTCGATTCCCGTCACCCGCTCCAGCAGAAAGCCCCAGGCAAGCAGCCCGGGGCTTCTTTGTTGTCTAGACCGGATCAAGCGTCTCGTGCCAGATCCGTGCCAGATGCCGTGTCATCTGCCGCCGCACGCCGCTCGCGGACCAGGCGATCCAGGCCGGCCGCGACCTCCCTCTGCCGCTCCAGATCCGAGTGCTGATAGATCAGCGCGGCCCGCTCCGTCGACTGGCCCGCACGCACCATCGTGTCCTTGAGCGTGGCGCCGGAGCGGGTCGTCAGGGTGTGCCCGGTGTGACGAAGATCGTAGAAGCGGAAGCTCTCCGGCAGCCCGACGACGGCACGGGCCTTCCGCCACTTTCGCCCGAAGGTGGACCGGCGGAACGGCTTGCCCTTCTCCCCCACGAACAGCAGCCCGTCGGCGCCCTTCTCTGCGTACCAGTCGAGATGCCGCCGCAGCTCGATACGCACGAAGGCCGGCAGGACCACGAGCCGCCTGCCCGCTTCGGACTTGGTGGGTCCCTCGGCACGCTTGCCGGTCGTCAGCTCGGGAGCGGCCTGCCGGACCCGGACCGTCAGGGTGTCGAGGTCGACGTCTCCGCGGCGGAGCTCCGCTTGCTCCTCCGGGCGGAGCGGTCCGTAGGCGGCGAGGTAGACCATCAACCGCCAGCGCGGGCCGAGCGCCTGAGCGAGCGCGTCGACCTGGTCGACGGTGGCGACGGGCCGTTCAGCCGCGGACTCCTTGCCGGCGCCCCGAATACGACAGGGGTTCCGCCGGATCAGTTCGTCCTCTACGGCCGTCTCCATCACTGCCTTGAGCAGTCGGTAGCTCTTGGCGATCGTGGTTTCCGCACCCGTGACGTCGAGCCGTTCGGACCGCCAGCTCCGGACGCGCGGGGCGGTGATCTTATCAAGGTCCAAGTCCCCAAGGTTGGGCAAGATGTGCAGGCGGAGCAGTCGTCGGTACAGCTCATCGGTGGTCGGAGAGAGACGACGCTCCTTGACCCAGCGGAGGGCGTACTCCTCGAAGTTGACCGCGCCCGTATCCGGGTCCTGCCAGTCGCCACGGCGGATCTCAGTCTGCTTCTCCGCGAGCCAGTCGTCCGCGTCCCGCGTCGTCTCGAAGGTGTCAGGGGCCGGCCGCATCACGCCGTCCGGGCCCGGATAGCGCACCTGGTAGCGACCGGAGGGCAGCTTTCGGACCGCGCCGAAGGTACGACGCCTTCCCTTCCTGTTGGCCATCAGGCAGCCCTCCCCTGGCGAGCGCGAGCCCGGCGAATGGGCTGCACAGTGTTGCTCTCGATGTAGGTAGCCAGGGCACCCGCCGGAATGCGCACGTGACGCCCCACCTTCACGAACGCGATGCGGCGTTCGGCGATCAGCCGACGCGGGAAGCGGGCGGTCGTACCGAGGCGTTCGGCGGCTTGCTCAACGGTCAGCAGAACGTCGCTCACAGCAGGTCTCCTTCCGTGGCGCGGAGGTCTTGCAGGGCTTCGCGGGCGGTTTCGCGGTTGGTCTGGATGTCGCGGTGGATGGTGGCGGCGAGGAGGGATTCGCCGGGGGTGTGTCCGTGGCCGGCGTAGGCCCAGTGGGCGAGGACGAGAGTGGTGGCCTCCGGGGAGTCGTCGGGGTCGGGCAGGCCGAGGGCTTGGCGTTGTTGGGCGGCGCGGTAGTCGGCGCGGACCTGGCGCAGGGCACCGAGGGTGGTGGAGTAGCGGCGGGATTTGGTGGAGAAGTGGCCGCGGAAGCCGAGCATGTGGGCCCAGTCGAGGAGCTTGCGGTCGGGGTAGAGGCGGTGGAGGTCGAAGCAGGCTTCGATCAGCCGCCGCGGGTGCGGGGGAACACCGAGGAGTTCGAGGGCTTCGCGGTTGCCGACCCGGCGGTCAACGGTGCCGGTGGTCTCGGCGGCTTTGGTGGCGTACTTGGCCACGTAGGAGGCCACAGCCTGCTCGGTCAGCTCCCCGTCCGTACCGGCGTCGGCGGACCGGATAGGTTGCACGTCGAGCTGGGTGCCCCAGCGCAGGGTGCGAGCAGGCTGATTCTCAGCGGCAGGGACGGGAACGGTGACGCGGCGTGCGGCGGCGTGAATGGCGTCGGTGAGCAGGTCGAGGGTCGCCCACGGCGGGGGCGGTGAGTCGGGTCCGTCCGGGCCGTCGAAGCGGAC